>CAXRJJ010000083.1:0-7320 GCA_964230945.1 Yoonia sp. | reverse complement strand
GGAAGAGTTGTTTCTTCTGCGAAGGGCACCTTTACCGCCACAATAGTGGGACATCACTACTTCCCATTCCAGTCCTTGGCTAATCGAACGATTGACTGTAAATTGATCCTTAGTTGGAGAGTACTGACACCAAATAATTGTGCCAGATGGACATTCATCAATCGACCAAGTACTACCCCATCCTACATCAAAATCGGTGAATATTTTTAGCTGTCTCCACTCAGGGGAGTAAATTTTGAGTGTAGAATCTTCAGTAGAATATAACATTCGATATCCTTGAGATGTAGTATAACAACAATCCACCTTAAATCCAAGATTAACCTCATTCCAGTGTAATCCATCATCGATTGAATACAAGATTGATTCTGATTGAGACATTAATAACTCACCATAATTTGATGATTTAGGGTTAGAAACATATTCGAGAAACTTACTATTTGTCTTGACTCTCAAGGATTCGAGACTTAGTTTGAAACGCTTACCGATTTCTTTCATCAACAATGTCGATTCATGAACAGTATTGAATCTCACTCGCATCAAAACAACCCTCAGTTAAACCAATCCAAATTACATACTCAAGGGCTGATGCGCCTGTGACAGGCGAAACACACATCATTGATAAATGAGAGTAACTGGCTATATAATTCGATAGTTGCATGAATTTGAACAAGTTCTTGTATTCTATAATTTATTGGTATATTTTTAATTAAATAATTATCATCGAATTGGTTACAATAGAATGATAAATAGACGCTCAGACACTAATTTGAACTGAGATGCATGAAAATATTGGTGGGGTGTTAATCACTGGAGGAACTGGATTTATCGGTTCTCACATTTCCATTTCATTGATACAAGCAGGGCACAAAGTTGTCTGCTTAGATAACCTAACTAATGGAAAAATAGCAAACCTAGAAGCAGTATTAGATTCCCCAAATCTTACCTTAATCGATGGAGATATTCGCTCAATTGAAGATTGCCAAAGAGCCATGGAAGGGTGCACCCATGTCTGTCACCTCGCGGCAAGATCATCCGTTCTTGGGAGTACAGAAGAAGAGCTAATGGAAAACAATCTATTGGGTACGGAGAACTTGCTAAAGTGTGCTCTCGAGAATGATATCTCGATGTTTGTATTCTCGTCTTCCTGTGCAGTATACGGTGATGCTGAACCTCCTATCACCGTAGATTCGGAGTTAAGGCCAATTTCAACCTACGGAGAAAGCAAGATGTTGGCTGAGAAAGCGGTTGAAGAATCTGGATTAGATTACCGAATCCTCAGATATTTCAACGTCTATGGGCCTAGACAAAGGAGTGATTCGCCATACTCAGCAGTAATTCCGATCTTTGCAAGTAAATTGCTCACTTCCCAACCACCCACCCTATATGGGAATGGTGAGCAAACTAGAGATTTCATTCACGTTGATGATGTTGTGCTGGCCAATTTAACGGCATTGAATGGTGAAGGTGAGTTAATACAGAATATTGGAACTGGAGTTGCTACATCAATAGCAGAATTACTCAATCTAATTCAAAACATCATTACTCAACAAATCCCAGAACTAAATATCCAAGAACCAGTTTTTGCTAACCAAAGAAGCGGAGAGATTCTACATTCGTGGTGTGGAGATTCTACAGGAACAATTTCGTTAGAAGTTGGCTTACAGAACACTATTACAGAGGTATTGGCGAGTATCAATAAAGATGATGATTCACGCTAATTGTCCCCTATTGTAATCATTTTCATATAGTTTGGATAGAAGTATCCTACGTGGAAAACGGTAAGGACGAAGTTTCTGAGAATCCTGTTTTGATTCCTGACGAACAACAAGAAACACCTCAAGATATTCCAAGTCCAAAACTTTCCCTTCTTCCACCTCCTGAATATGGCTGGAAAAAGAAATTCTTCATTCGCCTGCTTTGGCTATCACTTATTGCCGCTGGTCTGTATTATTCCACGGAAGGTATCTTTGTTCTATTGATACTGTTCATCGCTGTAGTACCGTTTGAAAAATTGTTCCCTAGACACAAAGGACAGAAGATTGGACGTCCGCAACTACACACCGACATCTCGTATGCACTGGTCGGCCCTCTCATGGGTGTTGCTGCTGGAGTTGTTGCAATCATTGTGGCAGTACTGAGTCTGGCTTGGATTCCAGGTCTGCTGATCAGAGATTATGTTGCAATGATTCCACCCGAATATGCTCCCTTCGTCGGCTTTGCTCTGTTCGATTTCGTAGTTTATTGGACGCATAGGTTCTATCATGAGATTCCAGTTCTTTGGAAATTCCATGCCATCCATCATTCGACTGAAGACCTCGATTGGGTAAGCGGGTTCAGAGGACATCCGTTTGATGGCACCTTGATTGCTCCTGCCTTCGCATTTCTCATCGCTGCGGGTTTTAGTCCCGAGTTGACTGGGATTTTTGCTGTTGCACAGGTGCTTCTCGGTCTTTTCCTGCATGCTAATGTCAGATGGCGATTAAGGCCTCTACACCGTCTAGTCATTACACCAGAATTTCACCATTGGCACCACAGTAACGAAGAAGACGCCATCTGGACCAATTACTCGACCTTCTTACCGATATGGGACATAATCTTTGGAACATACCGTATGCCTAAAGACAAGAGGCCACAAGTCTACGGCGTGGATGAATACATCCCGGACGGGATTATCGAACAATTACGCCATCCATTGCGCGGAATGGGCAACCCTCTACGGTTCATCAGACATCCATTCAAATCAATCAAAGCAACTTTCGCTTTTGTCTGGAATCTACTCAAACAGATGAAATGGTCCGCCTTCAGACCAAGAGGTAGCAGACCTAAGGACTTCCTCTAACCGCTAGCGAGACCATCTTCAAAGCCGGCACTATCAAAGAGCGTATGCTCCGGTCAACCCCCATGGGTGAAAGTATCAGAGACGGTGTAAAATGGAAACTAGACCCGCTGAATGCTTCTTTTCTCATCGGCACACCCATTCTTGCGCTGGTTGGAATGATTTGGTATCTGATGAATCACGGTATTGGTTGGCAAGAACCTCTAATCTTCATTGGCATGTATCTAGCCACTGGATTGTCCATAACTGCGGGATACCATCGACTGTTTAGCCATCGCACTCATGCGGCTGCTTGGCCTCTACGACTATTCTATGCTATTTTTGCAGCCGGAGCATTTCAGAATTCAGCAATTAAGTGGTGCAGCGACCATAGGCGACATCATTTGAAGACTGATACCGATGTGGATCCGTATTCAGTAAAACACGGTTTCTTCTGGGCTCACATGGGTTGGGTTATGGTGGAAGAACAACAACACACTGTCGAGAATGTTGAGGACCTACAGGCTGACCCTATTCTCGCATGGCAAGATCGTAACATCTTCAAAATCGGAGCATTATCAGGAATCATATTCCCTGCATTGTTGGGTTTCTTGCTAATCGGTGGCTGGCAAGGTTTCCTTGGCGGCATGATTTGGGGTGGATTCATTCGCTTGGTTTTTGTCCACCATGGTACTTTCCTAATCAACTCCGCAGCACATACCTGGGGCACTCAACCATATTCTACCAAAGATACCTCGAGAGATTCTCCTATTCTTTCCCTGTTTACCTTCGGAGAAGGCTACCACAATTTCCATCATACCTTCCAAGCGGATTATCGCAATGGGCACAAATGGCACCAATGGGACCCGTCAAAATGGTGGATAAAGATACATTCATTCGTTGGGATGACTAACAAGTTACACAAAGTGCCGAAATGGACGATTGAAAGTGCAAGGATGAAAACTGCATATGAAAAAAGAGCCAAGAAAACTTCTGACGATAATCCAAGTTACAGGGACCGTTCTATGGACTGCTCCAAGCGATTGAGAGCTGCTTTGCGCGATTTAGCGGAGAAGAGAGCAGAATACAAGGCTGCCAAACAGGTTCGCAAAGCACAACGCAAAGAAGCGTGGGCTGCTAAGAAGGAAATGATGAAGAAAAAGATGCAGGAATGCAAGGAGAGTATTGCTCAAATTCGAATGGAATTCAGAAACCTATTGATTGAGATGAGAACTCCAAATGCATCAGTTGCATAATCATCTACGCGCATCTTTGGGACGGAATACTGCACAGACCTCAGGATCGCAATCGATGTAAGGTCCATCGAGTAGATCAACGCAATACGGAACAGCCTTCCAAATCTCGTCAATGGTTTCCCGAATCGCCTTTGGCCTCCCGGGCAAATTGAAAATCAAAGACGCTCCTCTTATTCCTGCCAATTGTCTAGAAAGGATAGCAGTCGGAACATATTGCAATGAAATAGCCCTCATCTGTTCACCAAAACCAGGCATTATTCGTTCACATACCGAGGCGGTGGCTTCTGGAGTCACATCTCTTTCTGCAGGACCAGTGCCTCCTGTAGTCACAACCACGTCACAACCAACTATGTCCACCAATTCCACCAAAGTGGATTCTATCAATTCACGTTCATCTGCAATACAGCGGTAAACAACTTCCCAAGGAGAAAGGATTGCCTCAGAGAAGAATTCGACAATCGCTGGCCCCCCAAGGTCCTCATATTCACCACTACTGGCCCTATCGCTGACCGAAACAACTCCCAATATGCAACGATCTCCTGGTCCAGCAGAAGAGCCGCCTGTAGTTTGCATCATCAGTCCTCTACGTTAACATCCGCATGAAGAGTCTCCAACAAGGTAAACTCAAACAATTCCTGAGAACGGCGCTTCTTGGTGGTTCTAATATGCAAGAAAGCCATTCCAATAAAGGCAGCAATTGCAATTGGTATTGCAGCCTCAAGTTTGTAACGATGCATGAATGTGACAATTCCTTCAGCAGTATATGCCCAAGTTATCGAAGCAGCAGCTCCACCAATGAAAGTCGCCCAAATCACTCTTGCGAACTTCATACGCGATAACATTCCCAACATTGCACCTACTAGCACTCCACTTGCCATGAATGGAATCCAAACGAAGACTATCAGACCCCAGAATCCCCATTTATTGATGAATTCCCTCTTCTCATTCGCAGTATATTCTACGGTGGAAAGGAGGTCGCCGAAAATCTTGGTCTGAAGAACTCTGCCTGCAAAACCATCCTGCTTTGCTACAGCTGCGACTCTATCATCATGGACTGAAGAAGTTTCAACTCGTCCCACTTCAGCCCTATCCGCCATTGTACCAATCTCATTTCTCGCCTTGACAATGAGTTCTCTATCTCCTATGAACTCAGCCAATTCCTTACGCATATGCTCCTCGATTTGTTGACGTACAGAAGACTGGCTCTTCTTGAATCGGAAGAAAGCAAACCGTATATTCGGCCGGTAGACAATAGAGATTAGGATAACTTTCTCATCCGGAAGTACCATCGCTCCCTTCAAGATATTATCCTCCTGATTTTCGAACCACTTGTCAAGACTACGCTTGGCCTCTTCTTCTAGACTGTTGAAAGTATGCAACTCCTTGAAGAATGATGTATAATCCTCAACAATAGCTGTCTGACCTTCTTCTATCTGCCCAACCGTATCAGAATTAACTCCAACACCTATTCCGGTATCAAAATCCATGTCCGCATTGTCACCCACTGGCTTGACAACCAGTTGAACTGGTTTGAATACGTGGAATAATCTGAATTCCTCAAGAATCTCTTTGAGAATCTCGGCTCTTATGTCCGTCTTGTTACTCAATGTTGATTCGGTATTCTCGTATAGGACTAAAATATCGATTGATAATTCCTTTTCTGCAATCTTGAATTTATCCCAATCCACGTCTACATGCATTCTCTTACAAGCGACATTGACACAGTCAATTACTACTCTCTCGATATGAGCATGTGACAACATATCGTCTGAATCTTGATGATACACCTTGTACATCAAAGGATAAAGAATGAACAAAGAAATCACAGACAGACTGAGTGAAACAAAGGCCATCCACCAAGCTGGAACTCCTGCTGCACCTCCTGTTAGCATGGCAGTTTCCCTACCGCCCCCTAATTCTGCACCCATCAGAACAAGGCCCCAGTTGCCCATATCTTGAGAGGTCCAGCAGGTACGTGCACCTTCCTTTTCGGTTATCTTAGCCTCCTTGGTCACCTTCCCGCCAACAAAGGGAAGCCAATCCCATGTGCCTGCTTCTTCAGTAATCTCAATATCTGCACTTTTGTAAAATGGATCTCCGGACTGGACCAATGTTTCATTTCCGTCTTCATCGATTTGAGTCTCCCAGAAAGTCAAATTGACATCCAAAACGTATGTTCCTGGTAAAATATCATCAAAAGGCGCGTTAGATTCTGCAAAACCAACAAAATTTGATTTCAAAATTTCATCGGAGCCGCTTTGTTGCAAAGTCCAATTCATTTGTGGTTCTCCCTCAACGAGGTTGTATGCTTCGATTCGTACAGTATCTTGATCATTATCCACCCAGATGTTCATCCACATAACGCCGGTATTGTCTTCACATTCTTCACCGATATCAAACACGGTAGTAGACATCCAATGATCCCAAGCAGTCGAAGTTCCCATCGCACCCGTCGACATGGCGAAGAGCAGACCAAAGTAGATGGCACCATAGAATATTCCGGCTAGTAATGTGTAGTCTTCAACACCCTTTGGGAACCTCTTGCTTCCAACAGCCGTCCTTCGCTTTCGAATTGCTGCAATTTCCTTGCTAATCTTGTCCTTCTCATCAGGCAATACCTGTTCCTCTTCGCTAGGAGCATCTTCCTCTGGAGGAACTTCTTCCCCTATCGGTGATTCGGGATTCTCAATCGAATCGAGAATCGCAGCGGCCTCCTCAGCACTCATCATGCACACGAGGTGGGAGGCACATCTTAGGGTTTGGGCGTGAGTTCTTGTGAATCGCCTTCCGTAAAACCCTTTGACATCATGCTTGTCGTAAACATCGAAGGGTGAAAGATGAGGCTCGAAATGCACATCTACAACAAGCAAGGTTCTCCCGAATCGATTTGAACAGGATAAGGGTAATGCATCCGCATCAATATGAATAAAGAAGGTGGCAAAAATGAACGGGAACGTCTTGATTAAAGGAGCAAAAATGGTACTCCCTACAGGAACGATTACTGGTGATTTACGAATAACTGGTGGGATCATTTCAGATATTTCCGAAGATGCAGATCTTGAACCACGTACCAATGAATCAGTCTATGACGCAACTGGATTGCACTTGCTTCCAGGAATCATTGACCCTCAAGTACACTTCAGAGATCCGGGACAAGCAGAGAAAGAAGACTTGCACAGCGGCTCTTGTGCTGCTGCTAGTGGAGGAGTCACATCTTTCTTGGATATGCCAAACAATGTGCCGAGTCAA
>CAXRJJ010000082.1:0-6099 GCA_964230945.1 Yoonia sp. | reverse complement strand
ATTAAGAGTGATAAGAAACCAATATCTCTACCATATTTCGAATCGGATTCATCTGTAATTGGAAGCGGAATAGAGGAATTATTCGTTGGTGCAAGAGTGGAAGAATTTGCTAGTTTTGCAAATCTAAAAATTGTGTCTAATTAAACCACCAACTAACCGACTTGGATAAGTTGTAAGGGTTCATCCGAAACCCCATCCAACATCAAAATGTAGTTTGAAGGGTGTTCAGTGGGCCAGTCGGAACGCTACCGACGCGTGAATTCACAATTTCCGATTGTCAACTTAATTTGACATACTGATCGTTCCTGTTTTGAGGACTCTACAGTACCACCTTGTATCGCCAAAATATTTCTTATGAGATAAGCGATTGAAGTTTCCATCGATAAATGAATCAGCGATTGTCTTGCAAGGAGATGCAGCGGAGACAACTTCGAGTTCTACATCTTCAATGACAAATTTCGAACCCAACTGTAAATCAAATCCTTCAACAAGTAGATTTTCACCTGTTGAGCCAGGATTTATTGGATGACCTTCCGATTGTAACTTTGTCAGTACTTCATTTTCTAGAACACATACTGCTCGCATCACTCCTCCGTGATGCTTTTTGTCATGTTGGTTATCTCCAACTAACCCTTCCTTGTTAATCTGCACATAATCAACTGGGACTTTGGGAACCCCACCATTAGAGATGAATATTCCCAATACCTCTCCCATAATTGGGGCATAGTGTGGTCCTGAATAGAGTTAATGAATCAACACGTTGGTATTCAAGCGTCTTCTGATTCGTCATCGTCTGTCGATTCATCCGCATCATCGTCTGTTGACTCAGCTTCGCTAGTCGCAAATGATTCATCCTTGCTAGTTGCATTGACAAAGTGAATTACTACCAAGGCTAGACCTCCGATGTAGAGTAGTAATGCAACATAATCGAAACCAGTGTCAAAGTTAGTCCACCAAGACATGTATGCTTGATTCTCAACGATGGCACTCTCCATGTCTGCAGCATCATCATCTTCGATTTCAGAAGACTGTACGATCTGGAAAACAGGTTGTAGGTCCTGCATGGTTGGAGTGGATGCTAAATCAACGCCAGTGCGTGTATCGAGGTAGAATGTTGAGACTGAGGAACCAGAGATTATCAGTCCTGAGAGGTCTTCTGATTGCAATGAAATCTCACTACCAAAGTAGACTGGTAAGGCGGGAGTCATAGCATCGAGTAGCGTGTAACTCTTGATCAGTTTCGCAGTTATTGGCCGCATGGTCGGGTCTACAGTTGCTGAACATTCATCTACTGGGATGCCCTTGACTTCCGCTGTTCCATCGCAAGTGACATCGGCTATTGCATATCCTCCTGCGTTGACTTTATCGCCGCTTCCAGTGAGGAATCCACCTGTGGTTCCATCTAGAGTTTCAACTCCGATGAGGCCAAATGTTACTACAGCCATGGTTGTGTTATGCCAAGAGAGTTCGTTCGAGCCATCCTCAGAAACGGCCTCTCCCTTCTCGCAGTCGGCATTGTGTCCAGTGCAAATGGTGTATACACTCGCAGGTCCAGTAGATACTCCACCTGATCCGTAATACGTTTCATTGGTCTCTAACGTCGCCCATCCAGCAGATGGTGCAGTTGGGTCATCAGCAACCATGAGGCTGATGGGATCAAACCAGCCGTAGAGCCAGTTGTTGAGCGGCATGGTCATGTAAGGCCCACTGCTCTCTAGACTGAGAAGGTAACCAGGGACGAATTCGCCATAGATGGCATTCATCATCAGATAGCGCATTGCATCTGCAGCATTGGTGTCTATTCCGTATAGTGCGGCAATGGTCTGATTGTTCCATGGCATGGGTTCTCCGGCACTCATTGTGGTGAAATTGATTGGCGGAGTCATTCCTGTAAGTTCACCGTAAAGGAATACTGTTGCTCCGGTGCTGGTGGTCAAACCTAGGCCTCCGTAGAGAACATTTCCAGATTGCGCTTCACTCAATTCCACTGCAGGTGCAGCAGCCATGAATGGTGGCGTACCCCACATCCCATCCATGTTCAAACTGTTCGCGAGGTATCCACCATTGACCGGGTCCTCTGCTCCAAAACTGATGTTGACGAATTGTTCTGCGCTCAAGGTGCCAGTTCCTCCAAGCAGAATCATCGGTAGGGATGAGGCGCTTGTAAGCCAGCCCAAAACCCATGCTCCGACTGCTGCGTATTGTGATCCGTTCAAACCATAGGTCGTCATTGCAGTAGTATCATTCATCTCAGTAAAGGCCACGATTCCGAATGCAGTGCTGTCCTCATTGGTTGCTAGAAGACCAGTTGGAGTGGTAGTACCCTGTCCAGCGAATAACAGATTCATTGCTACGTTATTGTCGATTTCGACTCCAAGGAGATTCTTGATTCTTGTAGATGCATTTACAGCTTCAGCATCTGCGTACCAACCATCATCTCCACCACCGTGTATTGTAGAGAAAGTTCCTCCAATTCCATAACACATGGCGTAGTCGTTAGCAATAGTAGTAGCATTATCTGCTCCGAGGTACTGCCAAATACTTGCCCTCATAGTGGCGTTCTCTAACGACGTGGGATTACTATCACAAAGTGCTGAAAACAACATGACTCCGATATCGGTTAGGAGTGAAACATCTTCTCCAGTTCCAGGCATTGTAGCGTTGTTTAACGCATATGTCAAGTCTGTAAATGCGGCTGCTGAACTAGTGGCTGTCGAATAGTCAATGGTTTCACCTGCGCCAGACATATTGTTCATGCCACTCAGGTTCGAGGCTGCGAAAAATTCATTCCAACCCGGTGCGTCAGGGTCAGGACTGGAATACCAAAGACTTCCCATGGTTGCTGAAGCAGCAGTTTCATTCATTGCCATCCCTGCTTGTATTCCAGCATGTAAATCGGCTATCCCGTCAGCAGTAGCTTTACCAGCGGAGAAACTCTCCATCTGAGTGCCCATTACAGAAGCAGCAAATCCTGCCTTGGTCAAATCCATGATTCCATTGATGGCCAGAGAAGTTGCTCCGACGACCTGAGGTTGGAATGGAATGTTCAACTGTGTAATCTCGGTGTTACAATCATAATCTGAATCGGCAGAACAGGTGTAAACCTTTGATTCATCATAGGTTAGTGTACCTGCTGACTTGTCGAAATCGATGATATTGCGTGTAACTTCTATATCGTAGACGAATGGTCCAAGTTTTTCGTAAACTGGATCACTCCCCGTCATAACCTCACCTGCATTAGTCAGATTCCATGCATAGTATGACCTTTCGGAGGTTGAAGATGCCCAGTCTGCATTCGCTTTAGTACAATCTTCGTTATCACAGGCTGAATCGTGCGGGTATGTCTCAAAATTATCATCCACTGCACCTTCAACCATACTTGTCGCAATTGGGGAAAGGACGACTAGATTTAGTAAAATCATCACCGCTCCCGCTATCAGTTTTTCATTTGCCATTGGTATTCACCGGATGAGTGGGAATTATGCCACTACTTAATCTATTGAGAGTTGTTATTTATTTTAAGCCCAAATCAATGTATTATTCAACGAACCAGTTGGCTTATATCGACAATTCTGCTGAGATGGATGTGCGACAATTTCGTTCTACTCTATTGGCGATATTGCTCGCCTCTAGTCTAGTTTCAGGTTGTCTATCTGATTCACAAGATAAAGACAGTATATCTTTGGTAGTCGAACATGAAAGAATCAATGGCACCATCGTTGAAACTTATTCAGATGGTGAATTAGCTTCGTCTAGTAATGTCTCACTAGAATTTAATTTTTCAAAGACTACATCCGAAGAGAGATTGACAACCTTTGGAATAATCCAAAGCGAAAGTGAATCTTTTACCGCGAATCCTGCTGAAACCAGTGCAATCATTGTTGAGTTTTCTACTCATGGAATTCACGAAGTCACCGCATTTGCAATAGATGAGGAAGGTGGTCGAGAAGAACTGCTAATCAAGGTCCGCATCGAATTGAGAATGGAGTGGTATGAATCTAGCACATCAGAACCCAAGACTCTGAAGATCAAACCGATTCCGATGAATGGTGGAGAATCTCCAAATTCGATAATCATAGATTCAACGGTTGAAAACCCAGAACTTGTTGAAAATCTTGGAGGAGGCAGAGAAGTCGAAGTAACCTGGCTATTGTTGGACCCACAGGATGATGCCTGCCAAAGTCGTAAAGCGGTTGTCCATGAAGGGGAGTCAGTCACTTGGAAGACCATCCATTTCAACACTTTTGAGGCCCATGAATTCACAATCAGTTACGATGAAGGGCAGGACGAAATAGACATTGTTCATGTAATTTCAATCGAATATGCTCTATTGGATTCAGAGTCTGAATCATAGTTGTTCAGCAGCAGCCGTGGTCTCGTTTTGGTGCCGAGACGAACATGACTCGGTCAATGCCTTGAGTATTCTTCAAAGATTCAACTATGGCCCTTAGTTTTGCAACTCGGCCGTTTACCTGCATGGTATCTACACAGGTGTGACTAGTGGATAGGCAATTATGATTATACGAGGTGACAGAGAGTGAATGGGCGTGGCGTAATTCAGTCAATTTGCTCTCTATTCCATGTTGGTAGTAGATTAGTAGGGTGCCTTCAGTTTCCGCATTTTCGTCCATCGATAACAGTTCGTCGTTACGATTTGCTTGTGCGAAACTAATGCTAGCATCTCTGAGGAATTTACTGCGGTTTCGATAACCTGATTCCTTTGCCATGGAATCGAGACGATCGGCGAAATCATCGTCAACGCTGAAGGAGATTATTCTGCTCATAGTGTTGCTTCAGAACTCAAGATTATTAACATTTCTTAAATACCTATTACTAGAGCGGCAATCATGTCCACAGAGCCTTTACTGTATGCTATTCTGACTTTTGCAATCGCCATGATATGCGGTCTGTTGCCCGTTTATTCCAAGGTGAAACAAGACGCAGACCGTCTCAAAATGTTCACGGCCATCGCTTCTGGAATTATTATTGCTTCAGCTATGTTAGTTGTAATTCCTGAAGGGTATGCTTTGGCTGTAGCAGATGAACATGCTGAGGAAACAGAACTCATTGCCGGGACCGCATTGATACTCCTTGATGTTGAGAAAGGCACACTCAATGCATCTCAGGGAATCGAATCCATAGAGGAACTCATCGCTCACGATGATCATGATGATCACGCTGAAGAGGATGAAGAAGATGAACACGGTCATGATGAACATGATCACGATGAACATGGCCACGACGAAGAGTCTCATTCAAAGGGCCTTGCCGGAGAAATTGAGCATGTCATCGAAGAGGTGGAAGAGGGTGAGATCACAGCGGATGCAGGTATTGATGAGATAGAAGAACTGGTTTCTGCTCATGGTGCAGAAGAACATGAAGACCATTCCTCTGAGTTGCTAATCGGTGCAGCATTGATTGGTGGATTCATTTTGATGTTGGTTCTTGAAGGGTCTGGAATTGGCCATGCTGTACATGAAGAGCATCACGACCACAACGAAGACCATGGCCATGATCATGTCCACCACGGGTCCGGTTGGATGCTCGTCTTTGGACTCACTTTACATGCAGCAACAGATGGTATTGCTGTAGGTGCCGCACTGGCGACAGGAAGTATATCTTTGACCGCGGCAGTAGTTTTCGCAGTAGTCATTCACAAAGGTCCAGCAGCATTCAGCCTAGGTGTATTTTCAATGCATGAGCGTCAAGAGCGTAAGGAGACTATCAGAGACGTGCTGATTTTCTCATTGGCTACTCCAATAATGATTGTTCTAGCCTTCTTTGCTCTAAGTGGACTTGAAACTTCTGTCATTGGATTGGCTATGCTCTTCTCGGCTGGAACATTCCTATATGTCGCAACAGTAGATACATTACCTGATATCCATAATCCAGAAACAGGTAAGAAATCCATGTTGTACGTTGTTCTAGGTGTAGTATTGATGTTACTACTGCTATTGGGCGCCAACATGTTGGATATCGGACACGCACACTGAGTCTGTTCAAGAACAGATTTCTGAGGTGCAGAGTGGCGTGTCATAGTAGAATCTAGTTTCATTGTCAAAGGAATCCAGTTGTAGGGTTGAGCCCGAATCAACCACG
>CAXRJJ010000081.1:0-12822 GCA_964230945.1 Yoonia sp. | reverse complement strand
AAAGGTATCTTGGATACGTATGGCAACAGGACCTACGCTGTAGAACCCTCTCAATGGGCATTCCACGGTATATTCAATGAATGTCTCTCGTCGAGGACCCAATTCCATCAGGATGTAGTTTGCTCCCTGCTTGATTCGCATGACCTCAGGAACGCGGTCGCGCACCTCGAGAATCTTGGGTAAAGCACTGTGATTTTGCATTCGTAAAGTGATCTCAACTTCACCGTCTTCGAACACCCTTGCCGCTGATAGTTTACGCATTGCTGAGACATTTGAGAGAGCAACCCCTTCCTCTCCAATCCACTCATCCATTCTGCGTCCACTAGATGCGACATCAGCATGCCCTGAGAACAGCGCTGCATAGGTCAAGAAGACGAATATGACGACAGCTACGGTCACCAATTGTGAATTACGCAAGGTCAAGCCCATCAGGTACATGGAAACCGCTAGGCTTCCTAGAAGGGCTGACTTGCGCGACCACATCGTGTTTCACTTCCAGATCAAGCAATTTTAGCAATCAGACAGTTGGAACTGGAACTTCTCGGAGAATCGATTGAATGACTTCTCCCTGTTCCAATCCCTTAATCTGGTGCTCTGGCTTCAGGATGATTCTGTGTGCGATTGCTAGTTCTGCTACCGACTTGACGTCATCAGGTGTGACGAAATCACGTCCACGCATTGCTGCAGAGGCACGTCCAGTCTTCAATAGAGCCTGAGAACCACGAGGAGAGGAACCGACCAATACTCTCGGGTCCTCACGGGTTCTTGCTACACACTCGACCATGTACATGCGGATGGCTGGGTCGACGTAAACATCTTCACAGGCCTGCTGCATGGCGATTACACGCTGTGGGTCGGTAATTACATCGACATCTACTGCGTCTTTCTTTCGAGTGATACGACGGGACAGGATCTCGTCCTCGTCAGCGCGGTCCGGATATCCAACGCTCATCTTGAACATGAAACGGTCCAACTGCGCTTCAGGCAGTGGATATGTTCCTTCTTGCTCGACAGGGTTCTGAGTAGCCATAACGATGAACGGTGCTGGTAGCTTGTGGGTGACTGTTCCGATGGTAACTTGCTTCTCCTGCATAGCCTCAAGCAAAGCAGCTTGGGTCTTTGGTGGAGCACGGTTAATCTCGTCAGCCAACAGTAGGTTACAGAACAATGGTCCTGGCTTGAATGTGAATTCTCCCTTCTTGGCATCGTATACATTGGTACCAGTGATGTCAGCAGGTAGCAGGTCAGGTGTGAACTGTACACGCTTGAAATCACAACCGAGGGCATCGGCGAAGGTGTTGGTCATCAGGGTCTTAGCCAAACCTGGATAGTCTTCGAAGAGTAGGTTTCCATTGGACAAGATGTTGATCAACACGTTGTCAATAACGTGTGACTTTCCAATAATTACCTTCTGTACTTCGGCACTTATCGCTTGTGCAATGGCACCTACGGCCTGTAGGCGCTCGCGCACTTCAGGGCTACTTTGGTGTCTAGGTTGGGCTGCAGCTTGAGCCTGCACAGGTGCTGCTGGTGCTGGTGCTACTGGCGCTGCTGGAGCCGCTGGGGCGGCTGGCATTGGCGCAGCAGGTGCTGGTGCAGCAGGTGCTGGCGGTGCTGGGGCGGTCGGGGGTACGGCTGGGGGTTGCATTCTTCATTTCCTCCTTTGTTTCTTCTTTTCTCATTTACCCCAGCGGCGTATGGCCTGCAGGAGTTGTCGTAACTCCTCTGGGGAAAATACACGGTTCTGGCTATATGCTAGCTCAATCAACCTTGGATCCCGAATCATCGCTTGAATCTCGGGGGGTGTTTTGTGAATCATCTGCTCCTTGGTCAGATCATGGAATATACGCACCTTCTCCATCAAGGCTTGGCGCACTCTTTGCTGGTAGCCAGAGGGGTCAATTTTCTCCGGCCTTTCTCGGAATCGAGTCAAATCGAAGACGTGCCTCCAGTTCTCTTTCTCTGGAACAACCATGATTGCGATAGATAGCAGAGCCAGTAGATTGAGCACTATCAGCCATTTCAACCAAGCATCAGAAGTTAGCAGTACGATGGCGCCCATCGCCTCAGTGAATGGCGAGGTAAGGGTGCTTGTAACGTGCCTTGACTCGTCGAAGACCAAGTAGAACTTCTCTGGGTGCAATTTGATTAGACTTGACAAGTCATCGTTCTCTTGCTCGCTCATGTCGTGAATCAATTCTGCGAAGTAGGCGCCATTGCCTTTCCAGTTGCTTTCGGTAGAAAGTTCAGCATTCCAACATGTGTGATTGGCATATACTAGGTCCGATTGGCATTGTGCTTTACCAGTGGTAACAGCGGTTGGCAAGTCCCACAAGTGGTCAGCAAAGGCATCATCGTTAGCAACGAAGACGATACTTCCGGTCACTTCGATTTCATCTAATCGATCTCCACTTCCTGGATTAATGTCCATGGCTTTAATTCCGGGATAATCGATTCGGATAATCAAACCAGTTTCCCCTGCTCCTAACTTGATGTTCAGATTACTGGTCAGGTCGGCGGTTCCAGTAACGTCTTGATACGCAGAATCGGAGGCTGTTGCCAACACTTTGACATCCCTTCGAACATCTTCACTCTCGGAGACTCCTGGTCCCAATACCTGAATGGCAGTAGGGCTGCGCATCAGAACAGGCATTCGACAGTTGTCGGTCTTGTGCTGATTTAGCGCATCGTCTGAACAACCGGTTTGCATTGCAAGTCCATTCATTTCCGAGATATTCTTGTTGATGCTAGCCACAGTCCATACATTGGTTTGATTCTGAGGTGCTTGAGTGCCGGAATTAGGCCCTTTGAAGTATTTGACTTCATAGAATTGGTCCATGTCCATTATCGTGTTCTCGAAGAATTGAACGCCGAATTGATCTGCTACTCTCTGAGCATTGCTCGAATCTGCTGCGAGGATGACCTTGCCACCCTTGTTGGTAACAAAGTCATGAATCGCCTCTGCCTCTGCCATATCGAATGGTTTCTCAGGTGCTACGATTACCAATGTGGTCCGGTGCGGTTCTCTCCAATCATTGACTAACATTGGAGTGGACATGGTATTGGCGACTGTGTATTTGTCAAGAGAATCTCTCATCATGCTTAGTTGCTGGTGATTATAATCGCCATCAGCCTCAGTTACGTAGGCGCTGTAAACAGTTTCTTTATCGCTACTTGCGAGTAGAATGACGGATGTAGAAAGAAGAATTGAGACAACGAGGCCTACGCCCAACCATGTTTCCAATCGGACACCTCGCTTTTCTTCTGACATCAGTATTCAAGCCCCTTAATTTACATGATTCGCACAATGGCGCTCCGCCGAGCAAAATACCACTCAAATATGTTGCCCAGCACTGGTCGCGTGCCGAATTGCAGATTCACTGAGGAAAATGCCCTGTTTTTCGCCGAATAAACGCTGTACAGGCAATTATCATCAGGCTGGCTGGTAAGGATAATGCATTGAGGAAATTGCCTCTCAAACCCTCTTCATCTTCAGGGTCTGTGTCATCGGTAGAATCACCCCCACCATCTCCGTTGTTTCCTCCATTAGAGTCGGATGAATCAGATGTGCTGGAAGATGACTTCACTTCTAATTCAATACTATCAGCCACACTTGCCAAGCCTACTGATTGGGAATTGAATTTGATGATGCAGGATTTACTTGGGTGGCTAGATGAAGCAGTGACTTCAAAGAAACCTTCCTTGGAGGTCTCAGGTTCTACAGTTGCGAAGAGACTTGTATCAGGTTCAGCACTCAATTGGGGGCAACCATCGATCACTAGATTTGTTTCACTGTTGACAAGTTCATCGTTTTTGTTTCCGAGATTTGTCAATTGTACTTTCATCTCTACGCTGGAACCAGCCATCAGAGGAATGTCTTCATCAATGATATCGGCAGTCATGACAGCAACCCTTGGTACCTTGGTATCAGCTTCTATGTCCTGAGTGGCGGTAGGTAGTAGGGATTCCTCTTGAGCGATGATCTTCAATCCATGAATTGATCCCTCGCTTACATCGTTAAGAGAGCCCGCTTCTATAGAAAGCGAGAATGATTTGTTCGACTGACCGGGGATTGTGACACTCTCATCCAGATCGATATCTACCCAAGTGAATTCATCTTCATGCTCATTCTCTGCAACCAATCCGATGTTTATCTCCGTAACTCGATTGTTTTCAATGTAGAATTCGAGAGAGATGAATCCTGATTTGTCCCACCAATCGTTTGAGTTTGGGTCGCTCCTAGAATCAAACATCACCGGTTCAGAATTATCTTCTACCCACCCTATGCTCCAATTTGGCATTTCGGGCTCCTGAGACTGAGCAGAGGGGATGGCAGCGAACATCGACAAGAGCAATAGAGCGCTGCAGCCAAAAATTCTAGTTTTCATCACAACACCTCAGCCTCTGAATTCAAGCCCGCAAAAGCCCTCTTCACCAGTACCGGCAGCATCTTGCGGCGGTAGGCGGGTGGGAAGTAAGTATTGTTCACAGGTTTTACCGCTTTGCGTATGGCTTGGCCAAGTTCCTTGATGCTCTCTGCACCATTCCAATTCTCCAATGCGAGGCTGGCTTCTTCTTCGTGTAGACGGGGAATCGATTCGCACCCTGTAGTAGCAACGCGCAGCCCCTCCAGGTTATCTCCTCCTTTTGTCCAAGCTACTGCGACACCGGCTTCGGGGAAATCCCATGATTCTCGCAACCGGAGTTTACGGTAAGCCCCGTTCCAGTTTTCGGCCTCCTTTGGCAGAGTCAAATGGGATACTAATTCACCTTCTTCTAGAACGTTTCTTTTCATTCCGTCCAATTCAAAGAATTCAGATAATGGCATGGAGCGTTCTCCTTGTGGAGATACTAAGTGAATCGTTGCACCAAGGCACATCAGAACAGGTGCTAGATCTGCTTGATAGGTGGCTACACAGAGGGTGTTTTGATTCGGAATTACGCGGCAATCTGCCGAGGTATCGCAATCGCATTTGTGACACCATTCAATCGAGCGCCTCCAATCTTCAGTTTGGTTAAACCAGAAACAGCGCGTATCTAGGCAGATGTTTCCTCCTACCGTTCCTGATCTTCTAATCATGACCGAAGCGATAGTTTCTGCAGCCTGCCTAATCATTGGATGAGTTGAAGGGCTGTTGCAAAGGTCGTGGATTCTCACCATACCTCCTATGTGAGTAGATGTTAACATGCTCATTTCCTGAACACCTGCGAGAGAAATAACGCTAGATTTTGGATTCAAGTGCCATTTGTAGTTAGGTAACAAATCGGTACCTCCAGAAATCCAATCAAAGTCTTCGCCAATATCCATCAATGTCTCTGCGATGCTCATCGCTTCGGTAATGCTGGATGGAGAGTGTAGAACAAATGGAGGCATTTTCATCAAGAATCACCTCGGTGTCTTCTCTCTATGTGCTTCCAGGCTCTTGCGGCGCGTTTGCTTTCATCGACCAAATCCTCTTGACTAGGCGTAATGGCTTCTCTCCAACCTTCATCTTGTTCAGCCAATGGTAGGTCAGGATCAAACCCGAACAGAACACCGTTGACATACGAGGAGCGGTCTTTCAATAGGTCTCTTTGAAGATCCCTGTCGGCGTGTTCATCAGCCCTTTTGGCAATCACTTCTTGTAAATCAGATGCTTCGAATTCGGGATTAGGCAATTCTGTAGGGTCGTCCACTCCCATTTCTTTGCACTTCTTCTCAATCATCTTGTAAACTCTGTCTGGTGTCAAAGGTAACTCATCAGGGCGGATTCCTATGGCATCATAGACCGCATTACAGACGGCTGGAAGAATTGGTAGTAAGGGTCCTTCGCCCGCTTCCTTGGCTCCAAATGGACCCTCGGGATCATTGCTCTCCACGATTATTGGGACTACTTCTGGCATCTCATGAACACTCATTATCTTGTAATCTAGGAGGTCGGGATTCATCAGGTGTCCATTTCTTCCGTACTTCATCTCTTCAGACAAGACCTGGCCCATTCCCATGTGGCATGAACCGATAATCTGTCCTTCTACTGCCAAGGGGTTGAGGGCCTTTCCACAATCATGAGCAGCCCAAGCCTTTACCACTTTGATGAATCCAGTTTCGGCATCAACTTCTACTTCTGCGACATATGCTGAGAATGAATATGCTGGTGCTAAGCCTGCTGCTGCTCCTTTGTGAACGCCGCCCATAGGTGCTGTTCTATAGGAGCCGCTGGCAATCAATGAACCGGAATCGGCTTGCGCTTTGTGCAATGCTTCGAGCCAAGATACGCCAATTGAAGGGTCATGCTTGTAGTAGATGCGTCGATCACCGAGTACCAATTGGTCAGGATGGTAGCCAATCATCTCCCATGCTGCTTTGAGAATCTTGCCTCGTAATTCAATGGCCGCTCTGATAGCAGCATTTGCATTCATGAAAGTGACACGTGATGAGTAGGATCCTAGATCAACTGGAGCAGTATCGCTTTCTTGCGACCTTACTCGAATCATGTCGAGTGGTAAGGCTAGTACTTCACTGACTGCTTGTGCTACTGCAGTATCACTGCCTTGTCCAATCTCTGCAGCACCAGTATGGACTGTGACTCCGCCATCCATATCGCATTGCAGGTGAACTGTTGCATGAGGGAAGTTTTCTGGGTCCCAATGAATCGGTAGTCCCGAACCGGAAATGAAGAATCCACAGCCTACTCCTATGCCCCTACCAAACGGTAGTTTGCGGAACTTCTCATCCCAACCAGATTGTTCTCTAACCTTTGCTAGACATTCTCTCATTCCAGTCGAGGTAATTCTGAACCCGGTTATAGTGCGTGAGTGTGGCGGCAATAGATTGGCCAGTCTGAAAGTCATTGGATCGACACCAAGTTGCTCCGATACATCATCGATACCAACTTCTACCGCACATCTGCTGTTGACGGCACCATGTCCTCGCATTGCCCCGCTTGCAGGTTTGTTTGTCCATACTCTTGCTCCAGTGTAATGGAAACCACCAATTTCGTATGGCGAGGTGTGTAATACTCCATTGTAGTATGTGGTTACATGTCCAAAAGAAGCGAATGCACCACCATCGATCAAAGCATCAGTCTCGATACCAGCGATTCTCCCCTGCTCATCAGCGTGAACATTCATCTGAATTTTTGAGGGATGCCGGCCGCGATTAATCCAGTAGACTTCTTCTCTGTCCAAACAGATTCGAACTGGATTTCCTGATTTACGGGCGAGAATAGCTGCGCACATCTCGTGTGGAAATGGGTCAGACTTGCCTCCGAAGCCACCACCGACGAATGTACGGTATACATTGATCTGGTGCATCGGAATATTCAGCACCGAGGACAAAGCGCGGTGGAGGTAATGTGGAACCTGTTGTGGAGTGTACACGGTTAGGCGGCCACTTGGGTCCCAGTGTGCAACTACCGCATGAGGTTCGGTGAATCCATGATGAAGGCCTGCGAATTTCCAATCTGACTCACTGCTTGCTGCAGCATCTTGCATACCGTCCAAGTTTCCGAATCGCTGAAACACTCTTTTCTGAACATTAGATTCACCGATGTGGTATTTACCTCGGTCGTGGATTGGGTCTTCACTGTCTTCCAAACCATCTTCCATCTCGTGAATTGAATCGAGGACTTCATACTCTACTTCGATTGCAGACATTGCTTCTATAGCAGTAGATTCGTCCACTGCTGCTACGCAAGCAACCAAATCTCCAACGTGTCTTACTTTGTCCTGAGCCATGGCATGTTCGTCTTTGGTTACCGGCAATACTCCGAAACTGTTCACTGAGTCTAGACCGGTTGCTATTGCGACTACGCCCTCCAGTGCTTCAGCGCGTTTGGTGTTAATCGATTTGATTCTAGCATGGTGGTGTGGTGAACGTAGAATCTTGCCGATGAGTACACCGGGCAACCTGATGTCGTCCCCGTATCTTGCTTGTCCGGTCATCTTCCAATTAGCATCGACCAATGGTGTTGGCTTTCCTATAGTGGTGCCTGTAATGTGAGAATCGTGTACGTGGGGGCCGCGAGGTTGTTCTTTCTGACCTCCCCTACTAACTGGAATGTGTTCGATGTCCTGTAAGCCGCTTTCAGGAGAGGAACCCCCGCTTCCAGGGACGCCGAAATCCTGTTGTCCGGCGACGCGCTTTCCATCTTTGCGCGTCTTGTCGAATGATTGCCTAGGAGCTCCACCCATGTTGTCACCTCAACGCGCATCTCCCGGCGGCAGGGTCGGCTCATCAGGTCCGATTGGATGTGGATCAGAGGATGGTGCTGTTGGATCAGGAGAACTAACTCCTTCTCGCTTCATGTCAGCAGCCATCTTCACTGCATCAACGATTTGTTGGTATCCCGTACATCGACATAGATTTCCTTCGATAGCATTCTTGATTTCTTGTTCATCGGGCTTTGGATTTTCTTCAAGCAGAGCGGAGCAGACCACGAGGAAACCGGGCGTGCAGAAGCCGCATTGTGAACCACCAGCCTCAGCAAAACAAGTCTGAATAGGATGCAAGTGATGCCCATCAGCCAAACCTTCTACGGTGGTAATACTACATCCTCTAGCCTCCTCTGCTAGAGTCAAACATGACAATCTTGGTTCACCATCGACAAGCACGGCACAACAGCCACAAGTGCCCATGTCACATCCTCTTTTTACCCCAAGAGTTCCTACTTGGTCACGCAAGACATCGAGGAGTATTGCATTGGATTCAATCAGGTTTTCAGTGACTAGACCATTGACCTCAGCCTTCCATGTACACGAGGGTGCTTTTGGCAACATTGCAACGTGTTCTCCGTCTCTCATGTCCGGTCGCCATAGGCGACCACGAGCATCCTGTTATTCATCCTTGTCAGAGACGGTTGACAGAAATATTGCAGAAATCGTTCGGCGGTTAGTTGATATTGCTTCTATTTCACGACCATCTATGACTACGCCACGAAGGTACATGGCTCTCCTGCTCAGCCTGTTGATTTTTATTCCCGGTTGTTTTGGTGAAGAACTCTCAGGTGAGCCAATCCCAGATTATTCATTTATGGCAGATGATGGGGAGATCTATAGTAAGGAGAGCATGGAGGGTAAGAAGTACATCATGCACTTCACTGCAAGTTGGTGTCCTAGATGTTTCAAATCCATGCATAACATAACCGATGCTATTGATGGAGTTGAACTTCTGGTCCTCAGCACTGATGAAAGCGACGCAAACAAGCTGCTACAATGGCATAATGAGGCAGACGAATCCAATAACACACAAAACTTAGACGTTCCATTCATGGTCGGTGCAGAACTTGCTGAAGAAATGTCGATAGATGCGATGCCTACGCTGGTTTTGGTTGACAAGAATGGCAATATTGTTGATCAGCATGAGGGGGATATGACCGCCCACGACGAGATAATTGAGTTCTGGAATCAGGATTGAATTGTCATAACGAGTAAGCGGTATCTTGATGACTGCCCCCATTAGGGGGCAAAGTAGTGAACCCCATGTTCAGAGTGAAAGAGTTAGGCAGCATCGCGATGATTCTATTCTTCTTATTGCCATCTTTGGCCTTGTTTGGAAGTGTATCCCCTGTTAGCGCAGAGAGTGTTGAAGAGGAAGGTTGGTGGGTTGATACCACTGTTGATAGAGACCGTAATGGAATCGGGGACATGGTTGAGTATCATCAAGCAAATCCTATCTTTTTGGACGATGCGGGTACTTTGCCCGTCATAGTCGATTTCGATCATACTCCTACGCAGCAGGATATTGAGATGCTTGAAAGGGAAGTTGACTTCCAGATGGAATGGAACCTGTATCTCATCGATGCAGTTAGCGGCCGCGTACATGTGCAAGACCTCTTGACCCTGAGAGATCTTCCCGGTGTTGTAATGATTGAGCTGGACGGAATTCTTGAGGTTCAGATGGAAGATGTAGTTCCCGTGCATGGGGTGGACCTAGCATGGGAAGAAACAGGTTACGACGGTTCTGGAGTTTCGGTTGCCATAATCGATACTGGACTTGATGCTGAACACGTAGGTCTCGATGATCTGGACGATGATGATTCGACTAATGACCCTAAGGTTGTAGCTTTCTATGACGCTGTAGCCTCAGCCAGTGTAACCAATGGTACTACTGCACCATACGATGATCACGGACATGGAACTCACTGTGGTGGAATAACTGCTGGAACAGGTGCACCTGATTTCGCTCATATTGGAATTGCTCCCAAGGCACGCTTAGTTGGAGTAAAGGTTCTCGATGGAGGAGGAAGTGGTTCATTTGCTGGCGTTATGGCAGGTATGCAGTGGACAGTCGATGTCCGATACCAGTACAATATTCGTTCTGCCAGCATGAGTCTTGGAGGCCCCGGAGCCATTGAGTGGACCAGTAGTGAAGAAGACAGTGTCAACCGTATGGCCAATGAGATGGTTAGGGCCGGAGTAGCTCTTTTCATAGCAGCCGGAAATAATGGAGTTTCAGCGCAGATTGGAACACCAGGTAGTGCAGAGGACGTAATCACTGTTGGTTCACTCGACAAGGATACAAAGATTGCAATATATTCGAGTCAGGGTCCGACCGAGGAAGGCCGAATCAAGCCTAACATTGCATTTGTCGGCTCCAGTGTTATGGCGCCAGAGGCTAATTCAGGAGATGGCTACGTTGGGATGAGTGGAACCAGTATGGCTACCCCAGGAGCGGCAGGACTTGGGGCATTGATGTCTCAGGCCAATCCAGACTTGTCTCCATTTGATATGCGCAACATTATGCAAGAAACTGCAACCTATCGCCAATGTCACTACATGGGTGCTAACGAACCATGTGTCGAGGATTTGATTCCAAAGAATAGGCAGAACAATGTGTACGGTCACGGGCACGTAAATGCTCAGCCTGCACTAATGGAGGCTGCCGAGAGAAGTTATTCTTTCAACAGTAATATCAGTATCAATGTTACAACTCCAACTTCGCATGATAGTTTGATTCATTTGACTCCAGGAGAATATATCGATTTGCAACTCAATGGTGCTGTTGATTCAGTACAATGGCGCTCTAATCATCTGCGAGATCACTGGGCTAATTTACACTCTTATGACCATGAGTCTAGCGCTGAATTATCACATACTGACCTGTATCATCAGTTGGAGCACCTGCCGGGCTTAGAATTGCAGGGTAATCATTCGATATCGATTAGAGCGATCAGTGGAACGTCTTCCTCACCTCTAGTAACTGTTGATGTCATGTTGGTGGGCGAAATGGTCGAAGAATCACCTAAGGTCTCATCTTCCGGAATGGGGGTCATGGAAGTCGCTGCAATCAGTGCCGCATTCGGCCTCGTTCTGTTTATTGTAGGATTGATGTTTGGCCGCAAAGCTATCACTGATACTGAAATCATTGAGTGAACACTTCTATCCGGCTCATGATTTAAGGTCTGTCCGTCAGTCATGAAATTGATTGACATGCCTGCACCTCCCCGTAGACCGGCCCCAAGAAAGAGAACTGCTGCTAGTGGCAGCCTTGCTAAACCCGCATCTCTTCTCGACCAATCGCTCGCAGTTCCTGCCTCAAATCAGGTTGTACAGATGCCAGTTTCTGGTCAGATTCCATTGATTGAACGCTTAGCCCAATTTTGGTTATTCGGGGTAGCATTCATTGGATTGTGGGGTGGTCTGTTTTACATTGCATTTACACAGGGAGAGACCAATGAACGTTACTTGATGTTGGGATTGGGAGGGCTTGCTACAGCCTCGCTAATGATTTGGGCTGTTGAGTACCAAAGAAGAAGACATGGCGAATTGGCAGTAATGCATGATTATCTTCTGGGCATGGGTCTGTTCTTTGCTGCAGCCGGAGTCTTCTGGACTATTCGGTGGGCGATGGCTTTCGCAGCTAATCCTGAAGGGCTATTGAATTGGGACTGGCTTGTAGATGATAATCGTCCGTTCACGGATGAAGGGTGGGTACCTGCATCCACTGGCATCTATATTCAAGGTGCTGCAGCTGTACTTCTTGGGTTTGCCAGTTGGTGGTACTTGGAAGTAAAAGAAACTGGGACGGGGGTCCTGTCTTGGTTCGTCGCTTCGCTGACTCCTTTGGCTCTACTCGTAGTTGGCTTAGGAACTTGGATGGAATGGTCTAATGAGACGGTCAGTTATGAATTGGGGATTGCAATAGTAGTTCTCAGTATCCTTGGTATGTGGATTGGATTGCAGAGTAATCGTAGCCTCGTGTTTTCCGTGGTTGCTGTAATCGCCTCGTTTATGCCGATACTCTATGAGTTGTTCAACGATGGTAGTGGCAGTGCCTTATCTCTGATGGTATTCATCATATTTGCACAAGGGCTGTTGGCAATTTCACCACAATTGAAGGATGCGCAAACGGTCATTGAGCGCGCATCATTGGGTCTAGTTACCGCAGTCTTGATCGCAATGGCATGGATGACCGGTGGCAATTTGACATTGCATCTTGGTCCAGTTAAGTTTGAAGCCGGAGGCTCACTATCTGGTGCTGCAATTCTATGGTTCAGTCTGTTGATTGGATATTTTGGTGCTGTCAACATGAAACGCGTTCCATGGATGCCAGTAGGGCTAGCATTTGCCCTGTTCCTGATTCCTTCGCCCAGTAATCAGTTCACCTGGGCAGTGACTTTGTTGATGCTACCATATCTCCTTTGGAAACCAGATAGTAGGCACTGGGTTAGACAGGCTACATTCTGTTGTGCAGCATTGGCTTTCCTCATCGTAGATTGGATGAGTCACGCCGAGCGAACTTCGGGTGTGCAATTTTGGGGCTCCATTGAAGGGAACTTAAGCCATATCATCCCTCTGGCTTTGCTAAGTATTGGCGAGTGGGCACGTCGTTTAGGTAGAATC
>CAXRJJ010000080.1:0-19736 GCA_964230945.1 Yoonia sp. | reverse complement strand
CCTACTTCCTTCATCCCAAGTTTCCTACCACCAGTGAATCAAAATGACCCTGAAAAAGATCGCATCAAAGTCGAGGCCGAAGTCATTGAAGCAGAGATAATGGATGACGAAACATCACCATTGGTAGCCAATGCAGTGAAGCAGAAGCTAGAAGATAACACAGAGGTTATGGGTAGATTCCCACATATGCAAAAGCTGATGAATCAAAGGAATGATGGTGGATACAAGAGAATCAAGATGCACGGAAGGAAATCTAGTCAAGGTGGTAAAACAGAACGCGGGAAATTCATCCCAGGGTTGAGTAAATTGGCAAAACGTGGAAAAGAACTCTTTTCGGGTAAAGGAGGGAATTCAAGAACCACAGAAGCGCTTAGACTAGAAGCACAGCGTAACAAAGACGCTCAACTCCTAAAAGAGATTCAGAAAATGGCAGATTCAGAAGATGGATTAAATTCTGCAGAAGTTGAAAGATTGTTGGAGAATCACCGTAATGGAACGCTACCAGAGAATGATGTGCCGTTGCGATTCTCTGAACTGTCTGCAACCAGCGATTCGAAAAAAGATGTTAGTTTGCCGAGACTTGATTCAGACAACTGAATCAACTGCTGCAGCCCTTCTGGAGTATTCTACCTGTCCAGCCGCTTCAATTGCTTGAATACTGAATCCTTCTAGAGCCAGAGATGCTGCTACTGTAGCATCTACCATACTCTCTCTCAATCCATGTTCTGGTGCTCTTTCTGCAGCGATATTGATGGCCATATGGGCAGCCAAAGTACCGATGAAACTGTCCCCGCACCCAGTAGGATCAGCAGGTACACAATCAGGAACTGCGGGAACATGAATGACTTCATTTCCATGGAATGCCATGGCTCCTTGAGCACCCAACTTGATAATTACCAAATCGCCCTTAATCATCTCAACCAAAACTTCTGCAGCCTTGTTTACATCTGCATGTCCACTAATTGATTCAGCCTCTGTTTCATTGATGACTAATACATCCGTACGCGACATTACCTGCTTGACACCATCTAATTCCTCGACAATCCATTTTTCCATTGAATCTGCTAACACCAATGCTGACTCATCTACTTGCTCAAGCATCGATAATTGTAACACAGGCGCCATGTTTGCCAATAGAAGAACCGAACAATTTTTCCAGTCTGAAGGGACTACTGGAGTATATCCAATGATACAATTCACCTGAGTATCGAGCGTCTCTACATCTCCAAAATCTTCACCATATCTAGCCTTCCACCTGAAGGTCAAATCATTTGATCGCTCGACGCCCCTAAGATTCAGACCATGTCCTTCGAGTCTCTCCACATCCGACTCCAAGAAATCCTTGCCAACAACTCCAACAGCTCCAACTTGAATGCCTCCATCGCGAAATCGATTCAGTCTACAAGCTGAGACTCCAGCAAAGGTTGCTGAACCACCCAATCCTTCAATGATTGAACCTGCAGGACTCTCAACACTATCGTATGCTATGCTACCAATCATCACAACGTCCATGAAATCACCCGAGTAAATCTTCATGCATCTCGATATACTGAATTGTAATGTCTCTCGAAAGGAAATCCTTCTCATCCATTATCCTTCGATGCAATGGCACTAGGTTGTCAACCCCTACAAGAATAGTTTCATCCAATGCTGAACGCATACGTGCGATGGCCTCTTCTCTAGTATGTCCCCAAGTCAATAACTTCGCCAACAAACTATCAAAACATCCCGGCATTTCATAACCGATATGAGCGTGTGTATCTACCCTGATTCCATAACCCGCAGGAAAGTGACAATCCCAAAGGCGACCAGGTGAAGGGATGAATTGTCCAGGGTCTTCAGCGTTTAGCCTGCATTGAATAGCGTGCCCCTTCCAAACAATTTCATCCTGTGATAGAGGTAGGCTTCCTCCTTCAGCAATTCTGATTCCCATTTGAACAAGATTGTGTCCAGTAATCAATTCGGTTACCGTATGTTCGACCTGAACTCTTGGATTGACTTCAAGGAAATAGAACTCTCCATGAGCATCGCGTAAGAACTCGAATGTCGCTAAACCCTTGTAACCCACAGCCTCTGCACCACGACAAACTAAATCTCCAACCTCGGACCTCTTTTCATCGCTGAGCCAAGGGCCTTCCTCGACCAACTTCTGGTGGCGCCTTTGGATGCTGCAGAACCTCTCTCCAAAATGAATCGCATCTTTTCCATCTCCAAGTACTTGGAACTCAACATGCTGCGCACCTTCGATGTATTTCTCCACGAATACACGTTCATCTCCAAAGGCACTGCGAGCCCTTGACTGGCAGAGGTTCAATGCTGATTCGAATTGGTCTGCTGAAGTCACAATCTGCATACCGATACCCCCTCCTCCAGCTGCAGCCTTGATAATCACAGGATATCCGATTTCATCGGCCAATGTGCTGGCTACTTCTGCATCTGAAACTGGTTCACTACTTCCTTTGGCAACTGGTAGGCCAGCCGCCTCCATAGCTGCTCTAGCCTCTATCTTATCTCCTAGTAGAGTAATGACATCTGCTGACGGGCCAATGAATGTGATTCCTTCTTCCTCAAGTCGACGAACAAAGTTTGCATTCTCGGCGAGGAAACCATAACCAGGGTGAACCGCATCTGCTGAGACGGCCTTCGCTGCCTCGACCACCGCCTCCACATCGAGATAGGAGTCCAACGGGTTATCTCGATAGATTGGTACAGCAATATCTGAAAGACGAACCGGTAGAGAAAGGCGATCTTCACGACCATGAATTATTGCTACCTCAATCTCCATTTCGCGAAGTGCTCTGAGTATTCTCAGAGCGATTTCACCACGGTTGGCGATAAGTACCCTCTTGAAACTCATTACAACACTCGAGAAGTAGACGGCTGATGAACACAACGGTTGTCAATCTACACCACAACAATTGCTCAATAGACGTCGCGGAGATAGCGCTTCTCTTCTCGCATCATTGTCTTTTCAACAAAATGAGTAGCATCATCCAACGACATCCCACCATGCTCCTGCGCGATTTCAATCAAGGTTCTATGCACATCCTTGGCCATGTAATTCTTGTCGCCACAGACATAGAAGTAAGCACCCGAATCAAGCCATTCCCAAATCTCAGCTCCATGCTCAGCCATTCTGTGTTGCACATAGATCTTCTCAGCCTGATCTCGCGACCATGCAGTAGTATAACGGAATAAGGTACCATTTTCCAACCAACCCTCAATCTGTTCACTGTAATAGTACTCTGTTTTGTGAGATTGGTCTCCAAAGAATAACCAATTTCTTCCCTTCGCCTTATCGTGTTCTCGCTGTTCTAGGAAGGCTCTGAACGGTGCAATACCTGTTCCTGGTCCAACCATGATAATATCCGTGCTCTTATCATCTGGCAAGACAAATGACTTGGTTGGTGACATGAAAATCTTGACAGGGGTTGAATCAACCTCGGCTTCATCTGCGAGATAGACTGTACACAATCCCCCTCTCTGCCTATCATGGTGTTCGTATCGAACTATGGCGATTGTCAACTGGACTTCTCCCGGGTGAGCATCCATACTACTGGCAATCGAATACAATCTAGGTTTCAACTTGTCAAGTAGAGATAACATTTCTTCTGGCTCGTGGAGTAATCCAAATTCGTTAATCACATCGATATAATCTCTCGACCAGATGTAGTCTTCCATAGCCTCAGCATCATCGCTAAGGTGAATCGCTTTGGAGGCCGAACCTGCTCCGCTGCCGCCACGATAGCCTTCTGGCCAATCTCCGGATTCGCCAGACCATGACCATGAGTTCACTTCTCCAGTAGTGATATTTGTGCGACTACGCGAAATGATTCTGGCCGTTGCACTAGACCCCTGTTCAGCAAGTTTCTCTGCGAGATTATTGATGAATTTCTTGTTCACTCTGTGTATCTCATAATCGCACTTCAAGGCTTCACGTAGAGTCTTGTCTCCTGCGTGACTGGAAACCTGCAAATCTCCATCCCAGCCAGTACATTCCAACAATTCCTCAACGGTGTGAGGGGGGTTTTCGGGAATTATCCCGAGTGCATCTCCGACCTTGTAATCAAGACCCTTCTTTGGCAAGGTGAACACGAAATGTCGAGTCTCCTTCGTCGCCCCTTCCCCATTCAGCAAAGTGTTCTCAATCATTTGCGATGAATATGGATTCTTAGCACTGTAATCCGCCATGGCAAAACCTCGACGGGGCGGCCACCGGAACTTCGTTCATCAAGATTGGCTTTTCCCACTCAGTTGAACTACCCGACGCAGTGAAACAGTCAAACCATGAGAGCCCCTGCCTACTTCATGGCGGTTAAACTGGAGTTCCTTGGAACTGGCAATGCTTTCCTGCCTCAAGGCAGATACCACTCCTTGTTACTGATTGATGAATCGATTCTCATCGATTGTCCTCCAACCGCATTAGCATCATTGAGACGCAGGGAATTGAGCCCTAAACATATCAAGAGTATACTCTTCACCCATTGGCATGGAGATCACTACTTCGGAATACCGTTCTTGATTTTGGAACGGAAATGGATTTCTGACCGATCAGGAGAGTCTGACTTGTCCATCCATGGACCCAAAGGATGCAGAAAGCGGGTTAGTCAACTATGTGAAACTGCATATCCAGGAAGTATGACTGACCGGCTTGATTCTCTTGAATGGAATGAACAAGAAAAAGGAGTTGTAGGAAATTCTCCAGAGTGGCAGTTTGAGAGGTTCAAGGTAGAACACGACGAGGAAGTCGACCCACATGGATACCTCCTGATACATGAATCCGGATTACAGATAATGCATACTGGAGATTCTGGGCCTTGTGAAGCGATATCTAGCAGGGTTCCACAATGCGACGTAGTGGTCATAGAGATGGGAGTGCCAGATGAAGTGGATGTCAGCATGCACTTCAAACCTAGCACATTGGATGAGTTAGCCCGAGCAAACCCAGATACCAAATTCTTAGTAACTCATACTTGGTTGGATGATCCCCGTAGCAATAAGACTCCGATTCTCTCAGCAGAGTTACCTTCTCTTTCAGATAATGTAATACAGGTCGGAGATGGTGATGGTTTCATTTTGGACTCTGATGGCTTGAATTCGATATAGGATAAATAGTGGGCAATTAAATATTAATTATTATGTTAATTTACTCTTTATTATTTTAACACTTCAATTGAGTTGTTTTCTTCTCATTGATATAGTCATCTATCTCTTTCACAAATTCTGTTTACTCAATATTGAAATAATAATTGCTGATGTTTAGAGATCGATGAAAGCAACTTCAATTTTTTCACACGAGTTTTGACCAAATACGCGGAAGCCATACTCGGCGTTTAGCAAAAGGCATATCTTGAAGTGGTGCAAAAAACGCACGACTTAGAATATACAATGGGAATATTGATGTTCAATTGTCCAAATCCAATTGCACAATATATGAGCAGGTATAGATGTGGAAATCCACCTATGAGACCGAACCACGTGAACAGGCTTATTACCCCCCCTCGGACTAGGACGCCTCATCGCGCTCGTGTTGAGACGCTGCATCGATTAGAATCTAAGTTGGAGAGCAAGGGTGTTAAAAAATGGGAGGAAATATTTTCGATAATTTCCTTGCTCATCCAAGTCTGTTCATCAATAAAGAGGTCATGCGACATAGCCATTCACCCAAAGAATTGCCACACCGGGAGCGGGAAATCAAGGCCATTCGGTTCAATCTAGTAGAAGCCCTCAAGGGACAGATTCCTTCGAACATGATTCTGTACGGTGTTACTGGAGCTGGAAAAACAGCAGTTACTCGTTTCATCTGCTCACAACTTGAAGACAAAGGAAAACAAATTGGCAATTCTGTAAATCCAGTACACGTTAACTGTAGAACCATAGATACACAATATCGAGTGTTGGCATTCCTCGGTAATTCATTATTAGAATCGCATGAAATGGAAGACATCCCCTTTACTGGTTGGCCTACCGATAGAGTGTTTGATGAATTAGTCAGGAGGATGAACCGTCGCGGAGGAGTTCATGTCATCGTGCTCGATGAAATCGATCACTTGGTGAAGAAGACAGGAGATGATCTTCTATACAACCTGTGTAACATTAACGAGGATTTGAAGCGACGTGGAGGTGCACGCTGTTGTGTAATCGGAATCAGTAACGACCTCAAATTCACTGAATACCTTGACCCTAGAGTGATGAGTAGACTAGGCCAAGAGAGCGTAATATTCTCGCCATATGATGCGGGTCAACTCAGCGACATCTTGCAAAAAAGAGCCGAGAAGGGTATCAAGAAAGGTATTCTCGGAGAAGGAGTGCTCCCTCTTTGCTCAGCGCTTGCAGCCCAAGAGCATGGTGATGCTCGAAGAGCGCTAGATTTGATTAGAGTTTCAACCGAGAAGGCCGAGCAAAGCGGGGACGAGAAAGTAGAAGTTCATCACGTTAGAATGGCACAGAATCAAATCGAGTGCGACCAGATAACACCAGTCATCAAAACTCTACCTCCTCAGCAAAAGTTAGTGCTATTTGCTGTTCTTCTAAATGAACGCAATGGATTATCTAACATCGCAACAGGTGAGGTCTACGAGATTTATCGCCAAGCATGCAAGCATTATGGATCAAACAACCTCACACAAAGAAGAGTCACCGACTTACTGTCAAATCTCGACATGTTGGGCCTAATCAATTCCAAAACTGTTAGTCGCGGCAGGTATGGACGCAGTAAAGAAATCAACAGTTGTATGCCAGAATCGATAGACGCAACGGGAATAATGATTCAAGCAGATGAATCATTGGACAGCGTAAACAATGGAAGTTACCGATTCCAATCTCGCCTGTGAACAAGCCGTGGACCTTAAACGAGGACCGCTGGTCGGCGTGGCCATGGCAGATGATGCTGACACTGGCTCCGAAGGCGGTTTCATCCATTCTTTGTTGAACCCAGGTAGAACGGCTTCGACTTGGTTCTTCGGTCTTGGTTCGTGGATTCTCTTGCTTGGAATTCTCAATGTGCTAGTTGTGGCACACCCTGGTGGAAAGATATCTTGGGTTGGTTTCCTTAGCCTTGGTAACCTCGGTGAAATATTGATGACCGATAGTGCTGGACAAGGATTCCATGTCATCGGTGATGGGATCTTCTTAGGATTAGGATTGATTTTGGTTGGTATTGGAGCAAAAGGGCTGAACAGCGGTGTTGAAGGTGGAATGGCTGCCTGGTTGAAAGGACTGTTCGTCAATGACCTATGGCCAGCTCTGATGAGCACTGAAGAAGGTGGTTGGAGAAGGACCATTTCATCTTGGTTGCTGGCGATTGGATTCATCTTCTACTTCTACTGGGGTCTTTCCTACAACAACTGGGTAGACCCTGGCACATACGCTGTCTCAGTTGCACTGATCGGTTTCGGATTCGCTTTCTTGGCAATGCCAGAAGAAGATGGTGAGCCTGCACCTCTAGATTAGGCGTGCCCATTACGCCCTGTTATTGCATCGTACAAGCCAAGGAGTATTCCTTGCCACAATGCTACGCTCCACAAAGTTAGAACGAACGGTAATAGAATCGCGTCCTTAATTCTAGTAGCCAAACGGCCTCTACCAAGGAAACTACGCATCAATCCAATCCCTAACAAAAGATAGACCCCGAACATCGCCAATAGCAACTGTGAGCCTAAGGCACTCACTTCGAATCTAACTTCGGTGAAGGCGATACGAGCAACCAAAAAAATGGCAGACAGCAAGAATGGCAATAGAGCCAAAACAAACCAAGATGAACCGATGAAATCGAAACCTGGGCCTTTCCTCGCAGTTGAGGAATATTTGCGTACAATTCGCATATGAGCCCGTGCATCCCTCTTTCTCTTGTGAAGAAAAAGAGACAGACCTTCTTCGGCAACGTGTTGAACCACGGCATCGGGAGTATGGATGATTACTCCTTTGTCAGCACTTAATTTCAATGAAACCTCCATATCTTCGGCATGATACCAAGATGGATTAAATCCTCCAATTCGAAGTAACTCCGATCTGAGAAACATGCTACATGGCCCATTAGCCAGTGTCGTACGCCGAGAGCGTTTGCGGTATTTACTATCAATCTCTTGAGCTCTTATTCTACTGATGATGGTATCACCCTCATCGAAAATGACACGCCCAGTGACACTTACTACATTCTCATCTCCAAGACCCTTGCTCTCAGACACCAAGTGCTCTATCCAAGTTGGATGAGGTCTGCAGTCAATATCCGTGATAGCAACCCATTCACCACTCGATTCTTCCAAAGCCGCCTGCCTTGCAGCGGAAAGCCCTAGCGGATTCTGGTCAATAATGTGAATTGGAACACCGTGTTTCTTACCTTCGGGGTCATGCCAACCTTGTAGCCTCTTTTTGGTTTCATCAGTTGAACCATCATTAACTGCAATTACCTCCAATGGCCTATACGTCTGATCAACCAAAGTCTGGATGCAACCGTCCACCCAATCTTGACCATCTCTAACAGCGACAGTGACACTAACAAGAAGTGAATCACTCAATCAATCACCTCGAATGAATCAATCATATCTCTACAACGCGACTTCACTTCTTCATCACTCATCCGAACCACCACACCCTTTCGGGGTTGGCCATATACCAGTACAGCATTCAATGGTAACAATAAGTGCAATGGAATCGGCGCAAGATCTTCTTCTCCATCGACTGAGATGACACAATCAACCTCACTGTGCAAGGCTTTTCTACAAGCCGAAACCAAACTAGAAGAGATGGTTCCTGGCGGATTGCTGCAAGTTATCACTTCGTTCCACGAAGAAAGGTCGACCTTATCTGAATCTGCTAATTCAACTCTTTTGGTCTGGCCATCCACTACCGCGATATTTGGTCTCCTTCCCAACTCGACCATCGTCTGAACACAAACATCGCCTACTGCCACAATAAAGGCATCTTCCGACACCTCCTCAAGGAACCTATACATCGCCACCTCAGGTGAATCTTCAGGGCCTTCGTACAGAACACCCATCGGCTGCTTCAATGATTCATCGAGATGTTCAGGCATAGCAAGATTATCTGTGGATTCTGGCAACCACGGTTCCCCATCTCTATCGATTAACCCTGCCCTGATTCTAGTACTGCTGATAACCCCTCCAATGCCATCATTCAGGTGACCGGCTTGAATAATTTCCAATGGACTAAGGCCATTCTCTTGCCTAATCGAATTTATTCTCTCGCAATTCTCTCGGGTTTCAATCGTACAGACGATAGCGTCGCAATCTTCTCTGACCGGAGCCGGACCAAGTTGATCTCTCAGAATGTGAACGCTGATTCTATTGCCGTAATTCAACTCGGCCCAATCCGTTAATTCCTCTATTCGCTCCTCCAAAGGCAGGACCAAAGGTGATTTGGAAATGGACATCAAATCATCAGATACCCAGACCTCAACATGCTCGGCATTACTCACTGCTAATTGCAGAAGATGCTTGTGTCCAGCGTGAAACCTGTCAAAGGTACCGCCAACCAAACAGCGGGAGAATCTTCTCTCCATTGAGACATTGCGCCGGTTGGGAGCGAATAGGAGTTACCTTCCAAAGAATGTGCCCCAGCGTGTAACAGCCCTCCTCACTGTCTCCTCAGGGGCATGACCCTCACGCTGGGGCGTCTGTCCGATTGAGGGGTTGTCTCACCTTCATCCTCTCGTCCGGCAAGGACCCATACTCGATCGGTATCGCCACCCGTTTGCTCCGAGGTTCATTTCCGAAGATCCCCTCGGTCTTCGCGGGTGGCAGACCGCACTCATTGGTACCAGCTCTCATTGCGCCAACCCGGCGAGGGAGGCACTCCAGTCGGTGTTGCTGGTGCGGCAGACTCGCCTGAACCTGCCTCTATTCAATCCTTTGATGGCAACTGGACTTGACTTGGACTCAGCAAATCCTCATGAAAACCACTCAAACCAAGACGTAATCTACTCTCAATCAATTCATCACGAGCAATCGATGTAGGAAGCATCGAGATTGAAGACCATTGCTCGACCGGCCGGACTAACCAACCTGCACAAGGATGAGTCCTACCACTTCTAGGCGGTTCTTCAGAAATCAAATCTTCAATTGACTCGAGTAAATCCAGCAATCCCGCTGAACCTTCAGCCTCGCTGTTTTCCATATTCACGAGATAGTGACGCATCAACAGGTGCAACCCTGGCGTCATTCCAAGATGTTCAGCATCTATACCTGGGCAATTTACCCTCTCACCCCTTGGCCTCAAACAATATGCTGCCCATGACCTATGAGATTGAAGCAGCCATTCTCGGCCCTCTTCTGATTCTAATTGGGCTGCTAATATACCCGGAGATAGATGTGCCCACCATTCCCCATCCAAATTATCGGCAATCACTTGCATTTCCAACAGCGATGGTGTTCTAATTTGAGCACTCCATTCCACAAGATTTCCCCACGCCCTCAAGGGATGTTGTTCCTCTAAATTTTGAGATACTTGCAGTACTTCCTTGTTCCAACTCTTCTTGATGAATCCATTCTTTGAACACCAATCCAATCCACACAATGCTGCAATCACGTCACCTGTAGGAGATTCTAGCCACGAATTCCAAGCCCAATTGGCCATTCCCTTTCCGAGGTGTGGAATCACCCAAGGAGCAGTTGCCAATACATGTTCAGAACATATTGCCGCTGATTGCGAATCCTTTGAACGCCTCCGCATATCTATCAGAATATCCGGATTTTTGATTATCGCAGCCCTCAACAATTCAGAAGCCTGTTTCTTCCACTCAACTGGAGCAGAAATGGAAACATCCACAAGCTCACTCAACGGTACCAGTTCAGGACGCATCAGATCAAACCATACAGAATCTATCGACAAACCAACCCGTTGCCATCTAGCCCATCTGTTCTGATTAGGTGTTGCAATCCAAGCCGCTTCGGGATATCTAGTCTCTACCCGGTTGGCCCAATTCTCATCACCTTCAGGATACAAGGAAGTTGACAACAACATCGCCTCTTCAAGATCTTCTGGCTCTCCATCACTGGTCTGAATATCGGGCAGAACATCTAGATCAGCGGGACATGTTGGAATGAACCAACCTTCAGGAGGGCGTATCTTCTCCTCCACATGTTGACTCAATACAAAGGGTATCTCGGATGCTGTATTCAATACCAACCTAGCCATAGGCCAACCTTCTGTATCCTCCTTAACAACTAGGGCTGAAGTTGACAATTCTTCGGGGAGTACTACCAATCTCACGCTATTATCACAGAGCAACTCCTCAAACAATTGAGAGTTGAATGGTCTATGCGCCGGCCAATTAACAACTAATTGTTTACCACTCTCCATAACTACCCACTGCATTACAGCCTTGAGCGCATTGTCATCCAACTGAGAAACATCCCATTCAACATTAGTATCCGTGAAATGATTCTCCTGCCATTCAATATCTTGCCAAGAGTCTCTGAATCTCTGCCAAGTGGTAGATACACGAGAGCGCCTTCTTCTAGCACGCCATCCGGTCAATGCAGCCTTCTGCACCTGAGTTAGGCGATCTCTCAATTCGGCAGGAGGAAGTCGCGGATGAGCCTCGTGAATCCAACGTTCAAGTATATCCACTGGCAAAGGAGAACTCGATGGGCGATCTGACAATACGATTGCGCCATCTCGTGCAGCATTACACAGCATAGTTGCAACATATCTCTCTCTAACAACCGCAAGAACTGGGGCATCCGGCTTAACCAAAGGAGCCTTTGCGTGTACCTCTCCAAGTACCCAATCTCCGGTTCTGATAGAATAAGGCAATTCGGGTGTAACATGCCATTCCTCTTCGCGGAACCAAGAGCCTGCGGCTAACGAATCCGTTGAATTTGGCGAAAGCGAACGAGCCCTTACCAATCCTACAGTCATCGGTCTTTGAGACCAACCCTCAATGGTCTCTATGGAAGTTTGTTCCGGCATCCCTATTCTTTCGAGAGTATTCGCATCATACCATCGTAAACCCTTTTCAGTAGGCCAAGCCCAAAATGGATAAGCCCCCACCCCTACATTTCCTGTGGAAGTTGATTCGTCTGAAATTCCCCTCTCAGGAATCAATAATAGGCCCCTCGAAGGGTTCTTCGCGTAAGCCAATAGTAGTGAATCGCCATCTCTCGCGACAATGCAACCTTCCCCTCCAGGAGGTATTCCTGAACGTAACAATGCCCTCAATCTAGCTAATTCATCCGACTCCAATAAGGCATGTCCGGTAGAGGTTAATCTCTGGACTGCACCGCGCGAGGCATCATCTCGATCTGCGGCCACATGGCCCTCGTCACGCAGCTTTTTCAATTCAGCAGAAGCATGTGGAAGACGTAATCCAGTAGCCAAAGCGGCTTCACTCACTTTGCAAGCTCCGAAACTCAGGTGCGTCAATAGACGACGACGGTAGTTACTACGTATCTTCGCCGGCACCTCAGGTATCCTCCCGATGAATCGACGGAAAGCAGTAGTTATCAAGTTGACTTAATTTTGTTCATTTATTACTTTTAGTTACGTATTTCCACTGGAGGTGGGTTAATTTCTACACTTGGTCCCGGATTGGAGGCCGAATACATGTCAATCAAGGTCAGTAAGTGTAACCCTACTTCCGTTTCGAGGCAGAACGGTTATATCAGTCACAGCGGTCCTACAGCCCAGCGGGTCCCGGCCAACTGTTGAGACCTGACAAAATGACTGAGGTGGAAAAATGAAAACAGTACGAATAAGAGAGAAAATCAAGAAGTTTCTAGCAGAGAGGCCCCGCAACACTGCGGAGATCCTTGAACACATCAATACCACCATGCGTCACGGCACCACCAGCCAACAGTTGGGCAACGTATTGTCCAAAGACAAGGACATCGTCAAAGTAGGATACATCAAGAGGAGCGGAATCCTCTCGGGCGGATATGACATATGTGAGTGGGCAACAAGGAACTGGGTTTCAGATAACTGTCCAGACTGGACCGATGGCCAACCCATCATTCTGAATAACAATGCCAAGTTGGATGATAACAACAATCCTTCATTCAATTGAAGATTCAACCTTGGTAAATTCTCAAAGCCTCATCGACTGAGGCACCGCCGCAAATAATTGCGTGACAAGCAGCAGCCATGCGCACTCCTTCCTCTGTACTCTTTTGGTGGATATTTCTCCCAGTAGCTGCACCTCTTGCTCCAGAGATGTTGACCTGCTCCCAAAGGCGAGTAAGAAAATCCTTGGCAGGTAGACTTCCACCACCAGAACAAATGATTCCAGTACGGCCTGCAGCTTCAACTGCTATCGCAAGACTTTCAGGAGCAGTCATTCCGTCAAAGGCGCGCGGGTAATTCACCTTGGTAAAATCAGCCCCAATGCAAAGGGCAACGCCAGCTGCACCACTGATTAATTGTGGATCCTTTTCATCGGGAATTGCTTGTCCACGCGGGTATATCCAAGTGACAGCAATCAGCCCATTCTCATGCGCCTGGCGTATCATCGTCGCCGCCTCGGTCAACATCTCATGTTCATACTCACTACCGAGATAGATTGTGTATCCGATTCCAACTACATTGACCCCATTATTGATCAATGTGAATACGTCATCAATGTCCCACATTGCCATACTCACTGGATCTCTCTGCGCAGTCTTTACCACGTGACTCTTGCTATTGAGTTTGACAAGATATGGTATGTCGGGAAAATCTCGAGCATATCCTGAGATGAGTCCCAATTGTCCAGCCAATACTCCCAAAGTACCCTGAGAATGAGCCTGGGCACCAATTTGGAACAAGTGACCTGGATCATTAGAAGTTCTAGGAATCTTGTCGCCGCCATCATAGAAATCGTCGTTGAGATGTTCGATTTTCTGATCGCAAGCAAACAAATTCATTCTACCAGTGCCACAAGTGGCAGCAGCCAAATTAGCCAAATAGGTATCAATCATCTCTTCAGGAACATCTGCAGGCACGGGAAAATCCATGGTCATCAGCAGAGAGGGCAAAGGCCATCTGATTTTCAATGAATCGACGAGGGGCTCAAGTTATTGCAATAGCAATCGATAGAGGACGTTATATTTCTGATTAAGAAAACCATACGTCTCATAATATACGAGTTATATTAACAGAAGTGTAGTATGAATGAGGCCACCTTCTTTTACATCTGCTCTCTCTGTGGTCTTAAAGGTCACAATCGCCGTACTTGTCCAATGCTCAATCCCGCTGCAGCCAAGGCACGTTCGAATAGACTAGAAAATCGGGGGAGTCGCCGTTGCTCGAATTGCAACCGTAGGGGACATAATACGCGCACCTGTCAGAAGTTGAACCCAGAAAGAAAACCTCTCAAAAAAAGGGATGGGGTTCGCCGTTGTACTCATTGTAACCGGCGCGGGCACAATACCCGTACTTGCCCACGCCTGCACCCTGATCGTCCAAAGAAGCGCAAAGCGCGTAAGGATGGGCGAAGAGTTTGCAATGAATGTGGCAGAGTGGGCCATAACGTCAGAACTTGTTCTCGCTTGCATCCTGAAAAGGCTGCAGCAAAGAGAAGACCTAGAAATGGAAAAAGGCGTTGCGGAAATTGCGGGAAAACGGGACACAATTCCAGAACCTGCTCTCAACGGTGAATGGTCTCAATACGTTGAGAAGTTCCACTAGCCACATCGATAACCTGAGAAGTGGTCTTGATCCCCTCGTCGAGATGTTCAACTCCCGGAAGGTAGCCTGGGCAAACTCCAGTCGCAACAAATACTGAGTCGCTGGACCGGCACAATTCGTCTGCCTTCCACAACCTCTCTAGGTCACCACCCACCATGTTCTCCGCTCTTTCTCTCTCAGAATCACTACGGAATACAAGCCGCCCTTCAAAGACGCCACCTAGCCCACGAAGAGCAGTAGCGGTGATGACTCCCTCTGGGGCGGCTCCAATTCCCAAAAGCAAATCATAGGGCCCATCTGGTTCGGCCGCCCATATGGCTGCAGAAATGTCACCATCTGGCATCAAATGCAATTGTGCACCTGCTTCCTTTACCTCGGAGAATAATTGTGTATGTCTCTCTCTATCGAGGGCCACTACTTTGACTTCCGAAATCGGTTTATCAAGAACTGAGGCTACCTGTTGCAAATTCCACTCGACTTCAGCATCTAGACTGATTTCTCCAGCAAGATCTGAACCTGCTGCTATCTTGTCCATATAACAATCAGGAGCGTGCAATAGGTCGCCTCTTGGCGCTGCTGCCAGTACAGCGATTGAATTGGGGCTGTTCGTAGCACAATTGTTGGTACATTCTAATGGATCCACAGCGATATCGACCTTCAGCGCTTCCGAATGGCCTTGCATGTTTCCAAGAGGCTCACCAATCCATAGCATTGGGGCTTCATCTCTCTCTCCTTCACCGATTGCAACCCTACCATCAAATGGCACTTTGTCAAATGTACTTCGCATGGCTTCTACCGCTGCGCCATCTGCAGCTTTACCGTCCCCTTTACCACGCCAAACATCGCTGGCTATTGCAGCGTTCTCACATGCGGCTCTGAAATGGTCGACGAGATCTGCTACCCCTGCCATACCCTTGCGAAGTGCTGGAAGAAGTCAAGCCTTGCGGAATCATCCTTTGCGCTTTTCAAGAACTAAAACATCTGTAATTCTTGCATTTGGATACTGGCCTGCTTCGTCTTTCTCCATCGATTTGACCATGTCCCATGCACATAGAAGCCCCGCGCTAACACCGGTCAATGCCTCCATCTCCACACCTGTTCGATACGTCGCTTTGACAGTAACTGTACAGATTAAGGTTGAATCGTCCCATGACCAATCAACCCAACAACCTTCGATCGGAATCGGGTGGCAATGAGGAACGATACGGGGTGTTTCCTTCACCGCTTGAATCGCAGCAATTGTAGATGCTTCAAGGACATCTCCTTTCTTCAGAGGGCCAGCCTTGATGCTATTGGCAGTATCACTGCCTAACTGTAAGCGACCACTAGCTTTGGCCGCACGAGGGACTGCAGGCTTGTCAGCGACATCGATGATTCCTTCTACCATATTTTCACCCCAATCCGGCTTTCCAGACCATCCCTGACGGCTTGACTTCCTTCTTCCACAAAGGCGCCTGCGATTTGAGTTCATCTATCAACCAAGAACAGGATTCAAAAGCCTCCTTACGATGAGGCGAGGCTACATGAATGGAAACTATGGGTTCACCTGGACCCACAATTCCAACCCTATGTGCAATAGCGATTGATGAAACTCCATGCAGTTCCTTCGACTGCTCTGCTAATCTCCTCAAAACCGGTTCCAATCTCTCTTTCCATGCGTCGAATTCCAAACGCAAGACCTCTTCTCCGTCGTCAAAATCCCTAACTATTCCAAGAAATGAAACAACTGCTCCCGAACCTGAAGTATGCAAAGATGCCTTCAGGGACTCGGGGTTCAAATCCCCATCAACCACTTCGATGACGACATCACCCATGGGCCACGCACGCGGTTGCAATACATCCACCTTTTGCAATGAATACTTGAAGCAAGGAGGGCTCAGGGCAGGTGATGGGCGAGCCAAAGGAGGTGATTCATGTCATGGGAGCGGGGCTCTCAGGGCTGGCTGCTGCAACCATTCTGGCCAAGGCTGGAAAGGAGGTACATGTGCATGATATCAGGGCAAATTCCGGAGCTCGTTTCGATGGTGATTTCCAAGGCTTAGAGAATTGGAGTAGCGATGAAGACTTCCTCGATGAAATGAGGGAATGGGGGCTGAACCCAGATGAATTCAAAGCAACTGCATTTCATGAGGTTAACCTCATCCATCCTGATGATACCATTACCAAACCTTGGAGCCCGAAGGTCGCATTCAGAGTCGTCGAAAGAGGAACCGATGACCACACTATCGATCAAGGACTGAAACGTCAAGCCTTGGAAGCCGGAGTAAAGATTCATTACAAGTCGAGAGTGAAACCAGAAGATTGTACCATCATTGCAACCGGCCCCAAAGGAACCTCAGCAGTCGCATATGGGGAAGTCTTCCGTACTTCCTATCCAAATCATGTCGCCTTCCATCTGAATGACAAATTAGCGCCAGGCGCCTACGCATATCTGATTGTAATTGACGGGATCGGGCTCATCTGTACCTGTCTCTGGCGCAAGCAAAGCAAGAGTGAACGCTTCCTCAATGAAACAATCGCTTGGTATGACAAGCACTACCCTGAACTCGATCGAGAGCCGATTAAGAGAGTGGGTGGAAAAGGAGATTTCACCATCAACGAACACTACAAAGTGAATGGAACATACTACGTTGGTGAAGCGGGGGGACTGCAGGATTTCATGTGGGGTTTCGGCATGAGATATGCGGTTACCAGTGGCGTTCTTGCTGCACAAGATATCCTTGGTGGAGAAGATTATGAAAAGGCTGTAAGAAGCAAGTTGTTACCTTTCGTCAAGACATCAGTGGCAAACCGTTTCCTAATGAACAGAGTCGGCGACAGGGGTTTCAAGAAAGTTGCAAAAATGTGGATGAAGGACCAAAAGAAACGTGGAGATGGCTTACCCTTCATCGAGAGGGTGTTTCGCGGTAGCATCTGGCGTACCCTGATTTACGCAACTTTTGGTAAGATGATGCTGAAAAAAGAGACCACTAAGGATGGAAGAAAGGTTAGGCGGCTCCCTTTCAGAAAGGATTTGAAAAGAGACCGATGGACAATGAGTTCTGAAGCTGAAGATGTAGGGCGTCTCTGGGAAGAGAAACGGCGCAGCGGTGGAAGCACAAGTTTCAGCGAAGAAGAGTGATTAAGAGCGCATGTTCAACGATTTTGCTGCAGCGATCAACATCAGTACTCCAAATGAGAATACGATTAGGAATGATTGCCAGATTAATGGTGCCGATAACCCCCATCCGCGCATCATGATTGAACGGAACGATTCTGCCGCCCAGGTCGATGGCAAAACAAGGCTGATTTCACGCAAGATAATCGGCAAGGCTTCGACTGGCCAAAGTATTCCAGAAAGCAACAAGACTGGAAAGAGAATTGGCATGACCAATTGCATTGCTTGAAACTCACTTTTTGCCTTGGTCGAAAGGAAAAGTCCGAGGCACATTGCGGCCCATCCCAACAATAGACCCAAAGCGAATAATAAGGTCAAAGAACCCTTCATTGGAATATCAAAAACTCCAACTGCAATTGCAATGACAACCGCAACTTGCCCAACGAGAATTACCGAAAATGCGGTCAAATGCCCGAGCAAAATTTCAGATGGCTGCACACCAGCAGCGAACAATCTACTCAATGTTCCATCATTACGTTCTCCGACAAAAGCCATGGTAGTCAAAATAACCGAGAACATGAAACAAACCAACACCATTATTCCAGGTGCGAGAAAATCGATGAACTCAGGATTCTCTTCTCCATGTATAGGCTCTGCAATCTCTAATGGCAAAGCAGGAGAAGTTTCTTCCAAAGCCTGCCTGATTTCAGATATTATCGTCTGCATGACTTGTTGATTTGAAGCATCCAAGTGAACCTTGAGAGCAGTGCCATTAGATTCGATAACTGCCCATGCTTGACCCTCCTCTACCTCGGACAAAGATTCCTCAAGGTTGGTCCCTTCTTCAACAATCAGATAATCTGAATCGGAAAGGGAATCGATTACAGGGTGCTCTCCAATCGTAATGACTTCCAGCCCAGAAGGATTTGCACCAATGGCGAAACCAAACAAAAGAATCTGAATGGCTGGCATGATTACGATGAAAGCAAAGGTCCGATGATCCCTGCGAATCGAAGCAAACTTGCGTGCGGCGATTGCTTTGACCCTGCCCCAGTTCATGCCACCACCTCCCTTTTACAAAGTGCAAGGAAAACTGCCTCAAGGGAATCCTCTCCATGTTCAGCCATCAATTCCTTAGGAGACGACTCCGCCAGTAATATGCCATTACGCATCAACCCTACTCTGTCAGCCTTACCTGCCTCATCGATGTAATGGGTGGTCAGAACAACCGTGGTTCCATCTTCCGTTATCTTTCTCAGATGTTCCCAGATTCGAGCGCGTAATTCGGGATCTACTCCAACAGTTGGTTCATCCAATAACAACAGGCGCGGTTCGTGTAGTAATGCTACAGCCAACGAAACTCTGCGTTTCTGACCACCCGAAAGTTTGCCCACCTGACGCTGGATATCTGGGAGGTCAAGAAATTCCATCAACCATTTTTCCCTCTCCGCAATACTCTCTGCAGACATTCCATGTAGACGTCCGTGAAAGAGTAGGGTCTCATGTATTGATAAATCAAGATAGAGTGCTAATTCCTGTGGAGCATACCCTACATCAGAACCGGGAACCTTTGCATTATCATCGAGTACATTCACCTTGCCCGACTCCGGACTCAAGAATCCGAGAATAACATTCAGCAAGGTGGTCTTACAACAAAATGAAGGGAACAAAAGACCGTATATACTACCGGACTAAACATCAATATCCAGTCCTTCGAGAACCCGTACCTTGCCATATCCTCTTGTTAGGGAAGTGACTTTAATGCCCATAACCAGGCTAAGTTACGCGGGTCCAAAGGGTTACCCTTCAGCAACGATTCATTGATGAACGGAACTGTGGTCGGCAAGCCATGAGCGACCTATATGGACTCAAATTGGAACCTATGCCGAACAACCTTGTCAACTACGGTGTCACCGAGAATGGTATTGCAGTTATCGAATTGGCTTCAGACTCAGCTGGAGCCCCACTACAAGGCGATAATGAAGGCCCAAACACCTACACTCATGAAATGATGCGC
>CAXRJJ010000079.1:0-12355 GCA_964230945.1 Yoonia sp. | reverse complement strand
GTGGCTTGCTACTTCGATGTCGTCTCTTCCTATCCTGGGTCTGCAGCAGGACCCAAGGGTGGGGTTGTTCGCCCATTAAAAGGGATCGTGAGATGGGTTTAGACCGTCGTGAGACAGGTTTGTTGCTTGGCGGTAGAAGCGCTAGATGTCTGATGGAAGGGGTCCTTCAGTACGAGAGGAACGAGGACTCGGGGCCACTGGTTTACCAGTTGTCTGGCAAGGCAATGCTGGGTAGCTACGCCCTAATGGATAAGAGCTGAAAGCATCTAAGCTCGAAGCCACCCCAAAAACGAGACATCTCAGGGCACTCGTAAAAGACGAGTTTGATAGACTGCGGATGTAAGCACGAAGGTTCGCCGACGTGTTCAGTCCAGCAGTACTAATCGCCCGAGCATCTTTTTCTTTTTCAGAAGCGAGCATCCTTCGTCTAACAGGACTTACCTCTTGATCAATAAAGCAAGCGACTCTGTCGCGCATCCGATTCGAGAGAAGTTGGGTGCACGGTCATAGCGGAGGAGTATACCCGGTCTCATTCCGAACCCGGAAGTCAAGCCCTCCTGCGTCCGTTCTTGTACTGTGGTGCGAGAGCCCACGGGAACGTCGGTCACTGTGCCCCTCTTCTTTCCTCGAATCCCCTCCCCGAACCTTCAAGCCTTTAGCGAGAGCAAGGTTTGGACTCCAAAGCATCTGCGCAGCGCGGGATTTTCTCATCCATAGGATGAAGAAGTATCTCCATTGGGCAGCATCTGAGCAGGCGACGCGTATGGGTATTGCAACAGGTGATGTTTTTGGCTCTGATCAAATCGGAGTATTCGTCGCCGTAGTTGGCAAAACGATATTTCATCCTTTAGAATTGGAGAAGGATGTTGTTGAGACTCTAGAGTCAACATTGGGATTGGAGTCCAAGGGACTGCTGATAGGTGGTTCAAGATTGATTGGAAGTCTACTCGCAGGTAATAATCACGGCCTTGCAGTCGCTGATCTTGCTACTGAAGCTGATGTGGAAATTTTGACTTCATACGGAGATGTGGTTGTCATGGAGAGTGGAATCAATACTGCGGGCAATCTTCTCGTTTGTACTGATGATGGAGTGGTAGCAAGCCCTGAATTACCTGACGAGGGATTGGCGATACTTGGTGAAGTGATGAAAACTGATGTTGCATGTACTACTGTTGCAGGACAGGCTATTGTTGGCAGTCTTGCAGTAGCAAACTCAAAGGGAATTTTATTGCACCCTGATGTGCGTTCTGGGGAGGTTGAAGTAATCAAGCAGGTGTTGGATATTCCGCCAATGGTTGGTACTGTCGCTCGGGGTTCACCGTTCATTGGTTCTGGAATGGTTTGTTCTGATGAAGGAGCCTTTACTGGCAAAGAGACAACAGGTCCGGAGTTGAACAGAATTGAAGATGCTCTAGGATTGATTTAATCCACCTTTTTCCTCTATAACTGCCAATTCAAGACTGAATTGACCAAAGCAACGTTGAAGGACGTCTTTTGAAAGTGGCGCGTTATGGCAGAGCAACTTTACGCTGGAAAGGTCAAGCAGGTCTGGTCTACAGATGACCCCGATATTATTGAATTCAGATATACTGATCAGATTTCAGTTTTTGATCAGATTATTCCAAGTCTTATTCCCCGCAAAGGAGAGAGTCTGAACCGTACATCTTGCCATTGGTTGAAATTAGTTGAAAACGAAGGTGTTTGCAAGACCCACCTGATTGAGATGAATGCACCTGACCGCTGTTTAGCTAGACGGTTTGACGTTATCAGGGAACCTGGAGCCATTACATCTGACATGGAGAATGTCTTCGTACCATTGGAAGTTATCTGTCGCCACTTTCTTGCAGGTTCTGGGTGGAGAAGGTATGCTAAGGGTGATGTGGGGGCAGAGGAATTTGGCTTTGCACCTGGCACAGAATTAGAGGAAGGTGTGAAGCTACCAGTACCTTATGTAGAAGTCTCAACGAAATTCGAAGCATTCGACCGTTTGCTTGATACTGAGGAAGCGCTAGAGATTTCGGGATTGAGCCTTGAGGAATTAAACAATATCAAGGAAATTGTCCTGAAAATCGATGCAATCATTGAGAGGGAGGCGGCTCTGAATGGATTGATTCACGTAGATGGAAAGAAAGAATTCGCATTGGGCGAGGGAAGAGAACCCATTCTAGTAGATAGCTTTGGAACTCTTGATGAAGACCGGTGGTGGGACAAGGATGCTTACGAAAGAGGAGAGATAGTGCAGCTATCAAAGGAATTTGTAAGAGGACATTATATCGAAGATGGACACCACAAGGAACTCTACGATGCTAGAGAAAATGGGGAGGAAGAACCTCCCATTCCTGCTCTGCCACAGTCGATGATCGACAGGACTTCCGCATTGTATGCATCAATGTTTGAGCGCCTGACCAATCAAACATTCTGAGAAATATAGTTTCAACATGCGACTCATTCGTGCCTTCGAAGCAGAATCCCTGTTCTCTTTGAGCGCGCTGATTTCAGCATAACTGTAAGGTGTTTGATAATCTGTCTAACCCCGCCATCGTACGGTTCCATTGAGGATACACCCCAAGAGCTCTTCAGTAGGATCTTATTCATCTCCTCAACTTCATCTTCGCTCAACCATCCCATCAATGAGAGTCCTCCAAATCCAGATTCATATCTTTCATGACCCAATGTGGCATAACTTAGACCAGCATTCAGTTTTTCCAGCAGGTCATCTAGTCCACTACCCGTTTCTTCTATCATGTATTCGAGCAGATAAGAAATTGGCGAACCATCGCCCCACGGAAATCTCCCCAATCTGTCTCTTGCCATTCCATTATCGAGGAGCACAGGACTTCCATCGTCTTTGATTTGAGCACATACTATCCACAGAATAGTCGCATCATCCCAAGGAATGTCCTTCCGTCCTTCGATATTATCTATTGATTCGTTTTGCAAACGTTTCTTTAATTGAGAATCACTATTGAACAATTTGAGTAATTCTCCATCATCCCCGCCTTTACAGGCATCAAGAACCTGAATCAGGGCATTCATCAGTTCCCCATCAATCGCATCAAAAGTGTGGAACGGAGAGGTCGAAGCCTTGCTCAGTATGCTTATCTCATCGCTCACAGAATCGTTGGCCCCTCAGTTACTCAAGAATCCTTGCTTCTGCGTGAGAACAATTCATCAATGCGCCTGTCTAAATCATCAGCATCATCTGCCACCTCTACCTGTTCTCTAGCTGAGGCTCGAAGTTGTTTGATACGTTGCCTTATATCCATATCTGGTCCAGAATCTGTTGTTTCTGTAGGACTCTCTTCATCGTTAGTTGCACTTTCGATTTCGATAAGGGAAATTCGTTCATTTTCTTCATCTGAACCTTCTAGGTGCAGGCTTTCATCTGTGGCTTCTTGTTTCACAGATTCTTTTCTTGGACTTGTTGTTGCAGTCTTCTTCTTCCTCTCAGGTCCAACTGTGGTCTCTCGAGCCTTTGGTATCAACAGTCCCCCCCACCAAAGGGCGAATAGGGTCAAGATGGCAACTCCGCTTCCCCATATGATGCCGCTTTCCATTTCTTCAGAAATCTCTTGATTTGACAACACTATGCTATCACTATCATCGCTGGCGTTGTCATCGATATCGAATGGTGTTTCACAGTGAACTTGTACATCTACTCTCTCGCCATCAGCAACAGCAGGTCTTGGTAGATCAATAATCGGAGCAAAATCCGAACTCACGACATCAAGTGTCCATGTTCCACTCCATTCGTTTGCACTCATTTCTAACCTACAATCAACACCTTCGAGGACGTTTTCTACTTCATCGGTCCTCAATACTCCTACCCTTATGTCGCCATTCGAGCGTTCTTCCAGATATGCTATGCCGATATTCCAACCACTCATTCGTATGGTAATAGGCAAGGTGTCACTAGAAAGTAATCTGCCATGGGAATCTATGGCCCTTACCTCTAGAATCAAATTTCCAGGTTCTCCTTGCCAACCTTGGCTGCTAAGGTTGAATGTGGCGGCGGTATTGGCAGGGGCGTTGATTATCTGAGACTGTACAATATCTCCCTCATTTGTTAATAGAATCAATGTTGCTTTCAATGCAGTACTACCGTTGGCGATGGTGCAAGTTGCCAATGTAGCGCTGGAATTGTGATTAGTAGCACCTAGAGTTCCAGCTACGCCATTATTGATGTTGCAAGAGACGCTCCTACTGGTCTTTGGAATAGGTTCGACGCGCAACTGCAAATCTTCTTCGCCTTGGGATGTAGTAACCTCCACTTGGACATCTGCTGCATTTTCGGGAAGTGTAAACCACCACAATTCTCCTTCAGCCTGCAAAGGCATTGAAGCGCCTGTCAATTTGATGGAAGTAACTTCGCCATACAGTCTAATGCCGATTTCATCTCCACTCAAGCCGGTTAGTAATGGACTGTTTTTCCAAGAAGAATTGGACAGTTGCACACTGATATCATGCTCCATCTGAATGCCTCCATCTGCTGTTATGTTGATTGTAATCAACACATTTGTACCATCCCAATCATCAGCAGGATCAAGATCGAGTTCTAGGCCAGACTTCTGACCTGCTGCAACTACCAAGTTCGAAGGTCCACTCACTATCCATCCGTCGGGAACTCCTTCCAATTCGATTTGGATATTTGATAGAGCGTTGCCAGTATTCTCAAACCAAACGAGTGGTATTCCACCTTCTCTAGTCACTTTCCATGCATCTTCCGCATGTAGTTCCAATTCGTGAACTGCACCTATTCGCAAAGGTATTGTGACTTGACCAAGGCCTTTGCCGTCGCTTTCCCTTGCACGAATAACCAGCAGGCTGACTTGACCAGCCAAGCCATCTTCTGGGGGAGTCACTTCGATATCCAAGGTAGTTTGATCACCTGGCGAAATGATTTCCGCATTGCTCGGATAACTCAGATTCCATTCGGGCATTACTAGACTGAACCAAGGACTGGTAGGAAGATTACCGCGTTGTTCTACCACTATACTAACGGTTCCTCCTTCAGGAGAAACTTCCAACGTGGTGTTTGAAAGATTGAATCCCCAACCTGCTTTATGGGAAACTTCAACTCTTACTTCAATCGTTGAGACTACTACATCTTCAGCTACTACAGAGATGGTGACAATTGCCACGGTGCCATTCCAAGCATTACTTGGGATTGTACAATTGACCCATACATCTCCCGAATCTCCAGTTTGGATGTTGCTAAGGCTGCTACCGCTGAATTGCCATTGCGAGGAATCTTCACCTGCCTTCTGCAGTTCTAATTGAGGTTCCATTTCAAGATGGTCCAGACTGTTACCTACATTGCTGGCGTTAAATTGGAAGGACACTGGTTCATCTGGTGCTGCCAAGCGTTGTTCATCGCCTGATAATTGCAATTGCCATCTATGGTCAGGTCTGGCTTGAATTGTGACATCGACACTATCTGATACACTAGGGAGCATCAATGATGTCAATGTGAATCTTAATTGTAGTGGGATTCTTGCTGGAATTTCAGGTGGTAGACTGACATTTACTGGAACGTGTACGACCGCTCCAGCACTCAGGTTTCTCACAGGGTTTGAAATCAGGAAAGCCACTCCTGGATCGGAGGTATGGTTCTCATCCAGTACAACTTCGCCTGCTAGCAAGAATGAGTCAAGACCATTTCCTGGATTCTCAAGTCTGAGAATTAATCTGTCTCCTTCATCATTCTCACTAGACGAGACATTGACCATCCAAGGTTCAGGAAGTGATTGACTCAATGTGATATCGGATCGGTGTACTTGCAGCACATGTAGAGATAGATTCAGGTCGTGATTCTCTCTCTCTGCTGAACTGATATTGGCGACATGAATATCTGGCGGCGTGGTGCCTGGGATGCTCAGATTCAGCCATCCGGTTGCAGGCGAAGGTCCGGCAACAGTCGATAGTATACCAGCAATGATCTGTAGGTCTCCCTCGGCACTCCAAACCCAGCCTTCTTTGAGCAGGCCTGCTGCTCCCAAATCCCATGACAGGTCAATGCCACCTGGTTTGCTCACTTGAATCTCCCAAGTTTTGTCCAATTGAGGTTCTTGCCTGATATGTGGTGGGCTTAATGAGACTCCATTCGCAGTGAATCTGAAATCGATGTCTCTGCATAGTGTTTGTTCACTGGAACCGATGCATATTTCGAGATTGTTGGTCACCCAATCGCCTAGAGATACGGAATCTGTTGGTACTTCAACCATGGCAACAAACTCTCGTGTTTCTCCGGGTTGTAACTCAATCAAATTCACCTCTGCGCCATTAGAATCAACAATGCGTGGTTGTTTCTGCCAGCCATTCAAATCCCAAGTTATGCTGCTGCTCGTCTCATGTGCATTGCCAAGATTCTCGATGAGGAACCAAGCGCTTGCATCATGTCCTATTCTGCCACTCCCGTGTGAAATAGGTAATCCATCGGGGCCCTGTATAGAGAGCCCTTGAGTCCGTAAAACTTCAACAGGAATGGTCGAATTGAAAGAGATGTTTGAGTCCTCGTCTAAAGTCATCAGGAGAACTAGGTGCCCGCTCTCACTACCTTCTGCATCATCGGGAACAGAAATCCTAAGGGTCGGGTTCCAAGCTATTCCTGGAACTAGTTCAACCATCTGGCTACCTCCACTTGTTGCATCCACTACAGTCCATCCCTCGGGGAGATGTTCTTCGATACTCATGCTCCATGTGGCGGCTTTACGTCCAGTTGCAGTAACTGTTGGGAACAAATCCTCACTTTGACCTGGCAATATGCGAGTCAGAGATAATGGTGGGGAGATATCTACTACGTAAGGGTCGAGTACCTCGAGGAAAGCAGTGGCAGCGTCATTGTCCTTACGTGCTTGGCTATGATTGCCTAGAGGGTCGAGAACAAGTTTGACTTCATGGACGCCGCGGGTGGCTACAATATCTACACTGAATGAAACAGGCCCTCCATCTCCAGTAGGTGCTACTGGTTCTAAATCGGTACTGCGGTGCCTTCCAATTTCCTCTCCTCCAAGATAGAGAACAGCATCTAATCCGCCTTCAAAGGCAGTGGTTCCGATGTTTGAGAACTGAGCACTAATGGTAACTGTCTTGCCAGGATCTGGTTGTTCGGGATTGAACGTTATCCCTCGCGAATCACTGGTTGGGGCTGCGTCTGCTTCAGTCCTACTGACCAACGTATCTCCAATCAATAGGTCTAGTGCGCCATCTCCATCCAGATCACCTGCTGCAGGACTTGCCCACGTTCGGTGCGGAAGAGCGAGGGCGTTTGCCCAGTCTGAATTTACTCCTGCAGAAGTTCCCGTTCCAACATCAAAGGCGAATAATCTACGCCCGAAGGCAACCACCAATTCGTTATCGCCTTCCCCATCAATGTCCATTGAAAGTGGTGCACTTGCAGCAATCTCATCGTTGTCGTTTCCGCTGCTGGAGTCCATGGTATGTCTGAATAATTCGCTTGGCTCCCCACTCACATCATGACAGCCTGCTAACCCCTGTCTTTCGAAGGTAAGGCTACTGGTACTGTACCAAGTCACCCAGCAGACCTTTTCGTGAATGCCATCTCCATCATCATCAATCGCTATCGGAGCTGCATCTGCGTAGCCATTGTATGCTCTGAATCTCCAAAGCTCATCTGTTGAGGTCAAATCCCACGCAACATATGTTGCTCCATTGCCAGAACTTCTACCATTCTGGTCTGAAGGTATGGTGAAAATAACTTCAGGGGCATTGTCATTATCGAGTTGTGCAACTATCGGACCTGGTACTCGGAGATGAACAGGGTCAGCATCAGTTTGAGTTCCAGAAAGAGTTACTCTCTCCCAATCAAGCGAACCACTTGCTCCATCAATTCTCCATACCCACATGTTTCCATTGCTACCATCAATAGTTGTGAGTAGAATTGCCGAATTCAAATCGTCCATGGCTACCCACGTTGGATCCGAAACATGCGTTCCTCTATCCAGAGTAACGCTCCACGTTGGGTCTGGTGGTCCAGTAGTCGACAATTGAATGGCCTTGATGGTTGGATTTCCAGTATTCTGGTCGATTAGGGCTAGAACTGCATCAGCACCACCATCCATTTGCAAATCGGCGATGAGCAACTGTGTGGAGACTAAATGGTCGCTCTGTTGTACTGCAAAGTGAGGTGAGTCCGTACCAAGTCTCATTTCAGAATCGCTCCATGTCCACAGTAATTCGGAAGTGTGCCCCGAACTATCCCATCCCGACTCAGAGCAACTGAGGCGAGGTGAATAGACCTCTAGGTTGGCCGCAGCATCACTATCGTATGCCACCATGATCTCTAGTAAGCCATCATCATCAATATCCACTACAGCAGGTGCTGCCTTTACGGGTTCAGTTGCACCGAGGTCTACTTTCCAAGCGGTTTTCCCCGAACCACCGTCAATAATGCTCAGAATGCTGTGGCTTTGCCCCCCAACATCCTGTGAGTGAACCATTACGGCGAAGGAGATCCCTTGTCCACATCGTTCTGCAGCCGCAGGTGGAGCGGTAATCGAGGAGGAAAAATCACCAATAACGGTGCCATATCCATCTGCTCCATAATGTGAATCAGTAAGGTGATGCCAATTAACTACTGGATCATCAATGGTCATCAGTGAAGTAACATTGTCGACGGTTCCATCTTTTGGGCCACCATCACTTGAATGGGCAGGCATGCTCGAATTCCGCGTCGGATTATGCCTAAATTGACCCCAGAATTCATCGCCATACCATGCTTCTGAATCTCTTGCTTCGGCATTGGATACTTCTGAATTGGGAACAATAACACTAGCCAAAGGTGCAAATGGAAGCATCAATAGGGCCATCAAGACCGCAGTTCTACAACATCCGTTCAGCATTCCAACAGGTATGTCTGCCTTTCATGCACCTAATAGGGTTATGTTGAACGGGACCCTTAGGGTCCCGAAAAGCAGATTGTAAGGCAGCATGCGAGCCCTAGAATTGAGTGGATATGCGTTCAGCATGGATTGGTGCCCTGTCGGTGGGCTTATGAAGGGGCCATAGGTCGCCGAATCGACTTTGGTCGCTTTCTCTCCCGAGGCGTATGCCGGTGAAGGACGGAATGGGTATTCCTTCCGTCCTTTCCAACACCTTGGAAGAGGGCTCTGAAGCGAGGTGTAAAGAATGTACAAATTGGTGCAGAAGGAAGATATCATCAGGATACCTGCGGAATATATTCGTAAAGGGCAATCCTTGAATCAACACATCGACAAATTGGCAGCAACTGCATTTGAAGGCAGATTCGATGATGATAACAGATTCGTGTTGGTTACCTTGAATCATGAACCTCTCGGTAGGGGCCGCATTATCCATGGTGATGGTGCTATCTATCAGAATGTCAAATTCGATGCAGTATTGTTCTGCATGGACGATTACGAGGTTGTCGAAGGCGCTGTTTCTGAGGTGCATGATTTCGGTGCATTCGTACGAATAGGTCCAATGGAGGCTTTGCTACACAAGTCGCAGATAATGGAGGACCATGTTGACGTTAATGTTGGTATGGGAATGATCGAAGGAAGGCAGACAGGTCGTCGATTGCAGACCAGCAGTTTCGTCAGAGCAAGAATTGTTTCACTTGCCCCCAATTCAACCGACCCTCGTCAGAGTAAGATTGGATTGACTTGCAAGCAACCCGGTTTAGGCGGGATCGAATGGCTCATGGAAGAGCGTGAAGCTTAGGTGATGAAATGCCAAAACAACCCTATGCATGCGGCGAATGCCACCGAATACTCGATGATGGCGTAGACCAATGCCCTCATCATCCAGATGCTAAGGTCACCACTGACCATCTAGGCTATGTTATCATCCTTAATCCGGAGAGAGCTGAAATCGCAGAAAGGCTCAACATTAGCGAACCTGGAACCTATGCACTCAAGGTGAATGTCCACTGAAGGAGATGAGAAGATGGAGATATTGGAACGCAAGGAAAATGATTTACTCGACAGAATCGAGATTGATTTTAGATGGCGCCATGAAGGCAAGCCAACCCCCAGCCGCAACGAATTGCTGGACATGATAGCCACGCTTGAGCCTAAGGCCAAGAGGGATTGTATCATTGTCAAGGATGTCAACACACGTTTCGGTCAGCCCACGACAACCGGCGTGGCACATGTCTATGGTAAGCCAGAGAGCATGGTTGTTGAAGCATCCTATATCCATGAAAGACACGGTACTGGCGCCGGCGCAGTTGAAGAAGATTCAGAACCAAAACCCGTAGAAGCAGAAGACGTTTCTGGAGGTGAAGAGTGATGGGTGGAAGCAAGCGCAAGCGCAGAATGGCCGAAGATAGGGATGGACCTAATCCAAACGGTAAGTGGGCTAAGTATTCTCTAGAAGACGGCAAGTTGGTTCGTAAAGGAGAATTTTGTCCCAAGTGTAAGGACGGAGTATTCATGGCGATTCATTCGGATCGCAAATCATGTGGAAGATGTGGGCACACTGTGCCAAATGAAGTCAGTGAGTAGGACTTAGAAGTCGCACCAGCGGCCAGTATTCTCCAGTACTTTCCAGCCGGTTGGATGTTTCAACAGTTGCACGCATAGTTCATCACGTTCCCAACGTTTCAATTCGGTATCGTTCCAAATTAGATTCTCTCGCCAGCCACAGATTCTCCAACCTGAGACCTCTTCATCCCAGAGGGCGGCACTTATCGGCCCGCCAACGTCTATTGTCACTGGTTCATCTCCAAGTTGCTTCAGTCTGACTAGATGGCCGCGATTACTGCTCAATAACCAACCAGATTCGGGTGAGTAATAGGTGCCAATAATACTAGCAGGTATCTCCATTATTCCCATTTCAATGGTCCTTCCATCTGTTCCTGATAGTCTAGCCCATCCTCCTCCTCTAGACCATACCACGAGATCTCCTCCAACATTATGCAAGCCACAGACTTCTTGGCCCCTCGGGAGATCTTTCAATTCCGACCAATTCAATTCTCCAACGCGCCAATATTCCTCGGCATCCGTGCTTAAGCAGTAGATTCCTCTTTTCCATAGAACGAATGCTATTCTTCCGTCAAGTTCGCACAATCCGAGTGGTTCAGCATCGAGAACCCGAGACCATTTGGCGCCTGCAACTTCGACAGGGGGTGGGCGGTTGGGGCTGGGTTGCATAGCGGCCCTAACCTCCGATTTGTGTGCGCCTTGGGAGAATTCTACTGAGAGGTCAAGACTGGCCATGCGGGCTGCAAGGATGTCATGTTCAACCCAGAACCCCATCAGGCAGCCTTCGATAATCATGCTACGCGACACTGGAGCAGGAAATGGCTGCTTGGCTTCGCTGATGGGCTCAAGTTTGTCAAAATCAACCCATTGTAGTTCACCATCGATGCCGATAAGCAGGATTCTCTCACCATCAACAACGTGTGCATCCGATGCGGGTAACGTCGCCCCCCCTCCCGTCATAAACACCCCCGCGCTGAACATATACATTGGATTGCCTGCGAAACGATATGGGCCAGGACCTTACGGCTTTGGATATGCAGGCCGATGGAATCAAGCTGATTATTGTCAGTATTCCAGATGTTGCTTCATTAATTCAGGGAGAGGCTTTGCTGGAATTGGGAGATTGGCAGGATGGAATGGAAGTTGAAGGTTGTCGCACTCATTCATTTTCTGATGCACGAATTTGGTGGCTAGATTCCGGCCTTTTATGGGAGGACCATTTGGATGCTCGATGGACTTCTGCAACAGGTGAAAAGGTGTGTGAAGTCATTTTCCCAAGCAGACATTCTGCTGCATCCGGACAACCGAGTTTGACCGTTCATCCTGTAGGAATCCCACATATTGGTGAAGAAGATGAAATTCCATTTGGCGGTAAGCCAGCATCTTGCCCACCTCCGAATCCGCGCCTTGCCAGTTGGTATAGGGAGATACTCAAATGTGGCAGATCTAGTGAACTTTCAGAAGAGTTCTCTTTCACTTTGGAAGTGACCCATCATGGCCCGTGGCTTGAAACTCCTAGTTTGTTTATCGAGATAGGGTCAACACCAGAACATTGGCCTAGAAGGGATGCTGCAAAGATACTTGCAGAAATCATTTGGCAAGGTTTAGGATTGGACGGGGGTGATGGGATTGGGACTTGGGACCAGCACAAACCTTGCAAGGTTGCAGTTGGAATTGGGGGAGGACACTATGCTCCATTCATCGGTAGACTTGCGGCCCATGAGGGAATATGGTTAGGACACATGGTAGGGGGTCATTCCTTGCCAATGGATACGCCAGAAGATGCATCATGGGATCCCTTGAGTGGAGAGTTACCAGCTGGCAAATGGAGGCACGCGATTACTGCCGCAATCGAATCAACGCGTCGTGCTTTCCCTAAAGGAGAGATT
>CAXRJJ010000078.1:0-13995 GCA_964230945.1 Yoonia sp. | reverse complement strand
TTCGACTCGGTGACATTGACCACACGAGCCTTTTCTCCCTTGAATGCACCACTGATGATCTCGACGATACAACCGACTTCGATTCCGCTGGTAACAGCCTTGGGCTCTAGGTATGGAAGAATATCCTTGAGAGGTGCCTCTGCTGAATCCATACCGCCCAATACAGCCTTTGCATTCTTGATTGGAGTGGATAGCATGACTCCGCGTGTTTTGCGGTCCCTGCCTCCAGTTCTACCGATCAAACGCTCGACGTGATGACGGGCGCTTGATTCTACCATAACGTACCCACGCATAGCAGGTGGGTGAAGAACTGCGAATATCTCATTCTGAATAGTAGCAAGACTTCCAGCGCCACTTAGACGTGCCATCATCTCAATAGCAACCCTCTGCTCTGCACCTATTCCTGTTTTGACTACGTAAAGATAGGAGGATACGTCTCCATACATGTCTCTTAGTAACCAATCTACATGGCCTCCTTCACGATCTTCAGTGTAACATAGACTGCGTAATTCTCCTTTCTCGAGATTGATGTTGACAATGCTTCCCGGGTCAATCCAATCAGCATCTCGGTATAATCCACCTGGGGTAACCTCGTCGGTATCTGAAACCACCAACCAAGGGGTTACATCGTGAATCCTATTTCCGATAGTTACTCCTCTGTCTGGAGCGAAACGTACAGCAGTCAAGTGCTCCGCTTCTATCCCAGTACATTCGACTACTCGTCCAATCACTTCTGCTTCATCCCTACCGATTCCGAAGACACCGTCCCACATCTCTGGGAACTCGAGGTCATCGGCTGAACGCTGTAGTAGGAGAAGTTTCTCTCCATGTCTGACATATGCAACAAAAGATTCCGTCATTTGAACACCTCAAAATCCGATTCCTAGCCATGAGAAGAAGCCAGGAACCCAGTTATCCATGACTACAAGAATCACGAAACCGATGAATCCGAGTACGAATAGACCGATTCCGCAGATAATACTGGTCTGCTTGAACTCTTGGCGAGAAGGCTTGCGCGCCATCCTCAGAATGCGGGCCCAAGAGCCCTTTCCAAGACGGCGGAAGGCCGCCTCAATACGGTCTTGTGCACCTTGCACCTTATCCTCGAACGTACGCTGCTCTCCAGCATCCGCATCCTTGTTTTCCGACATGGTATAACCTCGGGCTTGCCTTGCGACCTACCCCTCCCATTTAACCCCGACGGAGGTGCTCAGACCGCTACAGGAGTCGTCGGGTTCTTGACATCTGCCCGTTAGGGCATACCGAGGCGGATGTCTGATATTGACCCATACGGCACTCTTGGAGTATCCAAAGATGCTAGCGATGCTGAGATCAAAAGAGCATGGCGAAAGTTAGCAAGGCAGTACCATCCTGACCGAAATCCAGGTGATTCAGCAGCCGAAGATCGATTCAAGAGAATCCAAGAGGCAGGGGACCTGATAGGCACGCCTGAGGCTCGAAAGAAGTACGATGAAGAGAGCCAAATGCGCAATATGTTCGGTGGAGCTGGCCCAGGAGGGGTTCGCTTCGACTTCGGAGGTGGTGGCAATCCATGTGGCGGTGGCGGAATGGGTGGCATTGAGGATATGCTAGGTGCAATGTTCGGAGGGGGAGGCGGCAACCCATTCGGAGGAGGGATGCCACGTCAAGCGCCCCAGCAACAGAAGGACGCCCCGAAAGGCAAGGACCTGAGTATCCATCTTGATCTCTCCATACAAGAGGCACTTGAAGGAGGAAAGAGGACCATCTCATTCACGCGTTTAGTTCGAGGGCATGTTGGTAACATGCAGAAGGAGAACAAGAAAATCAACGTGAATATCCCTGAACAAGCAAAGCACGGGCAAAGCATCCGTCTGAAAGGCATGGGCCACGAACACCCCGAAGGAGGAAAGGTCGGAGACGCCCATATAGTCATCAGAATAGATCCGGGGGAGAATCGAAGATGGGAGAACGGTTCACTTATCCAAGTGGTTGCCGTACCATACAGCACCTTGTTATTGGGAGGCAAGGTGAAGATAACAACTCCAAGCGGTAAATCTGGAAATCTGACCATTCAACCAAATTCACGGATTGGTGATAGAAGGAGGATGGCAAAAATGGGATTTGATGGAGGAGACCTCGATTTAGAATTGGCCCTGATGGAAGTCGATGAGTTATCTGAACAACAAAGAAAACTTCTCGATTCTCTCAGAGAACAAGGGCTCTGAGCGCCTCAATCCCTCCGTGGCGCTATCCATCCATTCAAATATACAAGTCAACAGCCATCTTCGTGTCTGATACTGAGACTGAAGAACGAGGGTTCTCGGCATTGGCTCGATGGTTGGTTCCACGTCGAAGGAAGGTACACATCGCAATTTTCTTCCTAACCTTGTTGATGATTCCTGGAGCCCTGACTGCTCTGGAACCTATCGACATAGAATCGTATGAATTGGATTCTCCCGAAATTCTTGCATTACAAGTCATAGAAGATGAATTTTCAGCATCTGAACACATCATGGGTTTCGTTGTTGCAGTCAGAGATCCATCATTAGTGGAAGAGGACTTCACCCCTAGACCATTGATGGATGGTGGCTCTCCCGACGTGACAATTCATCCTCCAGTCACCGAGATGGTTGAATTCGGTGGAGAAGTACACAACCCCGCTGGAGGGATACTCAATCTAAGCGTACTGCGCGAAGTGGATTACAAAGCAGAAGTTGCTAGAAATCATTCTCTTGGTTCATTCCTCAAACCACTGATCGATGATGTTACAGGAGGGCAAACCGATGGAGTGCTAACCATTGTTGACATCTTTCGCAGTTTCATGACAGATGATTCAATTCTAACCCGTGAAGGTTCATCTCCTTGGGGCCCAGTCCCTCCATCGACCAACTGGTCTGATTGTGGAGAATTGGAATGTTTGCAATTCGATGATGAAAACCTCACGCAAGCACACATCGACCTTGCCGCTGCAAGAATGGCCGAACACTCAGATGGAGATTTCATTCGATGGATGTCTTTGGATAGAGCCTTCGTAGAGGACCCTAATTCCTCTGTCGTCGGACCGGACGGAACTTACGGGCGTTGGAGTGCCACATCGTCATGGTTACTTGTGCAATTCGATAAAGCCGCTATGGAAGATGCAGGTTGGACTTTCATTTGGAAAGACTCGACACAACTCGACGGATTTGGCTTCGTCGATGGCGAGTTGAACATTGGAGGATACCGTTTGGTAGATGGAGAATTCCAAATGAAGGCTCCAGACTACAACGCTGAACAATGTGCCAAGATGGACAGGCCCTGCTCTGCAGAATGGTCGATGATGCATCTAGAAGGAGTACTCAGAACAACTGACAATCGAGTAGTAACTCTATCGCTTGCTGAAGGTATCAATATCGAAGTCAACAGAGAGATACAATCCTCATTTGGTTTGATTATTCTCATGGGAATAGCAGTTATGATTCTGCTTTGGCTGAGCCTGAGAAGGGTGACAGATGTTGCAATTGTGGGTGGAGCCTTGGCATTGTCCCTACTGTGGATGCAGGGTGCAATTGGACATGTTTCAATTATTGGCGATGCCATAGGTTTCAATCTGATACATAGAAGTCAATTCTCCAATCTTCTACCGATTCTAATTCTCGCATTAGGAATAGACGACAGTTTACACGCGTTACATCGTTACAAAGAAGAGAGAAAGAACGGCAAATCTCCCAAAGATTCTGCCGAAGTCACTGTGGCCAGAGTTGGGAGAGCAATCATGCTGACCACTGTTACTACCATGGCAGCATTCTCATCCAATTTCTTTTCCGACATCGCAGCCTTGCGTTCATTTGGACTAGAGGCGGGGATTGGAGTTGCTTGTGCTTTCGTCCTGACTGGAATCTGGGCTCCACTAGTTAGATTGTCAGTGGATGAATGGATGGATGAAAGAAAGAAATTGAAAGAAGAGAACGCTGGTCAGTTACATCTAGTCCCAACATCTTGGTTGAAATGGACTGCGACGAATTCCGCTGGTCGGGTCAATCGCTTCGTTATCGCAGGTCTAGCCCTATTGATCACTATACCTGCTGCCTATGGTATGGCTAATTTGGAAGGCGACTTCAAAGTAGAAGATTTCCTTGAAGAGACCTCCGATGTCGCAGTTGGAGTAAATCTGGTACAAGAGAGGTTCACAAGCGAAGGTGAGCCTGCGGCCCTACTGATAGAAGGTGATGTTGTAGATCCGCGCGTTTTTGCCGCCATCGATGAAACCAGATTAAGAATGGATCAATACGAAGAAGGGTTCGACACTAAATTGACAAGAACTCCGAACGGAAAGGTCGACATCCTCGCAATCGATGAACTCATCCTATTGGCTGTGGCTTCACTGATAGAAAATTCTACGCCATTCGAAGAAGCAGGTTGGAACAACTCTGCAGAAGGGTTTGGTGTTGGATGTAATTCAACAGGCGGATTCGTCGTAACGCCTGATTTGACTCATCGAGGTTGTTTGGTTTACTTCTACGGATACACTAGTCTCTATGGGGTACCTGCCAGTAATACCGTTCCAGGAATACCCGAGTCGGTGGTAGCGCTCTACATCTATCCTGAGGAAGAACTAGACCCAGAAAAGCCGTGGCTGACCACTTCAGGAAAGGAACCTGTTTACCCGAGAATGCAACTTAGATTTGGAATCACTCAACCAGAAGATTTCCTCTCGATGGCACCTGCATTAGAAGAACTTGAGAAAGACTTGGAACCTTTCGCAAATCTATCAGCAGCTGATTCAGTACGAGAACGACTTGATTCGCATAGCGACGAGCATCCAGTATCTTGGGTCATGTGGACTGACCGCCCCATCACCCGTTACGTCGCTGCTAACTCAATGCAGGATGAGATGCAGTCAAGTCTCCTACTTGGAATCGTCTTTGTTATCGCAGTACTGTGGATTGGGTTCCGATCCTTGCCTCAAGCCCTATTGACAACCGTGCCGATTCTCCTAGTTGTCGTTTGGTTATATGGAATGATCTACATGTATGGGTATAGCCTGAATCTGGTGACTGTAGCCATTGCTGCTATTTCACTAGGGGTCGGCATAGATTACTGCATACATGTGACTGAACGATATCGCGAAGAGAGAGCCAAGGGGGCTACCAAACATGCCTCCCTGCTCGCGGTAGGCGGTGCCAGCGGCCTTGCTTTGGTTGGTAGTGCTGCCAGTGACGCAACCGGTTTCCTGATAATCGCCATATCGCCGATGGGCTTGTTTGCATCCTTTGGATTGTTCAGCGCTATGATGATTCTACTTTCCCTTATTGCTAGCATGGTATTGACAACTGCAGCCATAGGTTTGTTGAGAGATGGCGATGCATATGAAGAAGAGTAGGTTCTTGAGTGGGGGCCGCACCGACAACATGTCCTGAAGGGCAAGTCCTGGGATTCGAAGCCATTCTGAGGCATCGGACCCAGACCTAATGTCAAGTAGAGGACAGGGTGAGAGAATGACCGAAGAAGAGGAAGATTGGCAGAAATATGCCAGTTCCGGATTTGGTAGTACAGATCTCGATTTGTGGAATGACTTGGAAGTCGTTGAAATTGAAGAAGAAAAACCCGAAATTGACGAATTTGAATTACCACAACTCAACACCCACCTTCAGGAGATTCCCCCTGCTCCAGCACCTGATGGACTCAAGCACATGGTTAGAATTGGAATCTGCGACCACTGTCTTGGAAGATTGGGAGGGCGTTCCACAGTCGGACAAGAATTGTCGGAAGTTGGTGCCTCTCTACGTATGCAGGTTGAGGATAGAGATGTCAACATGAAAGGAGCCAGAGAAAATGAGCCTTGGTGCCCATTCTGTGAGAATCTCTTTGAGGAAGCGAAGGTATTGGCTGAACTGATTGCCGATGGCCTGAGCGAACATGAATTCGATAGATTACAACTAGGGGCACAATTCCCTAAGGACCAGACCGAAAACGAAGACCAGTTGCGCAAGCGATTCGGTGCTACCGGTTCCGCTCCACTCAAATCTTCATTGATGGATGAAGTAGCAAGATGTTTGCGCGCAAGTCAAGATGGTATCAATCTAGTAAATGACAAGCCACAGATTCTTGTGTTGATCGATTTGCTGACGCTGAGTGTAAATCTCGATATCAGAAGTCACTATATCTACGGAAGATATCGCAAATTGGAACGAGGCGTCCCGCAGACTCGGTGGCCTTGTAGGTCCTGCAAAGGTAGAGGATGTGCAAAATGCAACGGTAGCGGCATGCAGTATCCAAACTCGGTTCAGGCTCTGGTTGGAGATCCATTACTAGATTTGTTCGAATCTAGCGACCATGCATTCCACGGGATGGGTAGAGAAGACATAGATGTAAGATGTCTCGGACGCGGTAGACCCTTCATTATCGAATTGAAGAATCCACGTAAGAGAAAGGTGCCAATGCAAGAAGTCATGGATGCGATCAACAAGGCGGCGGAAGGCAAAATCGAAGTCGACTCGATGCGTGATTCACAAAGGTCTGAAGTCGTCAGAGTCAAAGATACGCCTGCTGAGAAATCTTACCGTATTTGTTTCACAGTTTCGCCTTTGAATAATGAGGATGAAACAGATTTGAGCAGTTTGAAAAAGGCAGAGTTGGAAGAATTGTGTGTCCAGCGCGGGATCAAGAAAGGAGGTAAAAAGGCCGATCTAATTGAGCGCCTTCAGACCGCACATGTTCCTGATGCTGAAGCCATAACCAAGATACTCCTTGGGATGGAAGGAACTGTTCTTGAGCAGAGAACGCCCAAACGTGTTGCACATCGCAGAGCCGACAAGGTTCGCAAGAGACGCGTCATGGAGGTCTCCAATGTCAAGGTGGAGATGAATGATGGAGTTCCCGAAGTACAGGTGGATTTACGCTGTGAATCTGGGACTTATGTCAAGGAAACGGTCCACGGAGATAACGGAAGAACCGTGCCAAGTGTTGCTGGATTACTACAATCTGAATGCAAGGTTTTGTGGCTCGATGTAGCGGATATCCATGCAGATTGACGGATAGTGGCTTTCTTCTTCACATCGGCGCGCTTAAATGGGTCGGGTAGGTCGGCGGGCTGCTCCAAGTGAGCATTTGAGGTGACAAGCGTGAAGCGAAGCAAGGGACAACGTCAGGGAACTCGACAGATTCTCAGGCGTAGCAAGAGCGAGCGCGGCAGACTCAACATCGCGAGAGTCATGCACGAATACGAAGTTGGGGACAGAGTTGCTGTAGTTCTTGATGGAGGACAGCAGAAGGGTATGCCTCATCGCAGATTCAATGGCCGAAGCGGTCGTATCTCAGGTAAGCAAGGACGTGCTTGGGTCGTTGAAGTCAAAGATGGAAACATGAAGAAGACCGTGGTAGCTCGCCCTGAGCACCTACGTCATCTAGAGTGAGGTGAGAAGATGTCTGACGACGTATTTCTAGATTATGAGACTGTAAGAAACACATTGGTTGATACACAGGAGCGAAGAGGATTCCTGACCTACGAACAGAAGTTGGCACTACAGCACGCTGAGTGGGCTGCTAGCGACAATCGCAACGGCCATAAGACTGAAAGCAAGGTGTTCAAGGAAATGTATGCTGCTTTCTTGGAAATCGAGAAGTTATCCAAGTATCCAGAACTGGCTGCAAAGTTGGCAGAAGTCATGCCAGTACACCCTGAGGATGTTCGTGCGGTTCTAGCAAGTCGCCGTATAGCTGTCGATGCTGCTGAAATCGAGCAGATGATCGACATTGTCCGACAACATATCGGTATCGAATGAAACCGTCTTTGGCCGAGGAATCGTCATGCAACCTAGAAGAGGAATGGGTCGAGAGGATGTTGACCCTCTCGATGGAGAGGAGTGGGCTCGAATCCTCGATCATTCTGGTAGTGGAGTCATGTTTGCTCTGAGCGAGAACAAGTTGCACCTTATTCGTCTACGAGAAAGGCCAGGTGTTGCTAATCAAGCATTAGGAGCCAGAGTCTACTTTGGTGAAGATTTGAGTAAGCGTGAAGTAGTGGCTGAACCACTTGGCATGACTCGCTACAGAGACCTACCTAATCGCGCTCAAACCGATATGGCTGAAGTCATCGCAAACATCATCAGAGACCAACCCGAAGCCTACCTATCATTCTACAATCGTGCTGGAAACCTATCCTTGAAGATGCACGCCTTTGAACTCCTACAAGGTGTAGGGCCAAGAAAAGCCAGAGAAATGGTTGAGGCTCGTGGTCGCAAAGGATGGAGCGATTTGGCTGCTCTCGATTCATCATGCAATATCGATAGTGCTGAACTGCTCGCTGAACGGTTGGCCATGGAACTGGCAGACAACAAACTCGAACCACGATTGGTCGACCTCCTCCTGCGTCAGGAGGGATAGGGTGACTCTTCTGGAAACCACTTGGTTGGTTGATTCGCTACTGTCCAGAAGTTCTGCTTCAAAGGAATTGGGACAGCACTTCCTAATCGATGACTCAGTACTCGATAGAGCCGTTGAATTGGCCGGCCTTAACGAAGATGATCACGTGCTTGAAATCGGACCGGGGCCGGGAACACTTACCCAGAAAATCCTTGCAAGTGGAGCAAAAGTGACCGCTATCGAGTTGGATCCCGTAGCATGTGAGCACCTACGAGAAAATCTACAACACGAAAATCTGCATTTGATAGAGGGAGATGCTTTACAAGAAAAATTTCCTCTTGATTTGAGCGCAGTAGTCGCTAACATTCCCTATCAGATATCTAGTCCATTGATCGACCGATTGGCACAACACCAACGCCAATATTCCAACTTTCATTGCCTAGTCATGCTTCTTCAGGAAGAGTTCGCTGTAAGATTATGCATGAGTGAAGGGATTTCTAGCCGAGGTTCACTAGGAATGACAACTGCCATGGAATGGCAAGCCAAAATGGACCTCAAAGTTCCACCCCATGCCTTCGTACCACAGCCTAAGGTTCACAGTAGGCTTGTCAGTCTCAAACCACATGATGCCATCGAAGACATGGATGAAGGAGTTCCAAGACCGGATGGGCGCCTACCCAGATTATTGGTTGGAACCGCATTCTTAGAAAGAAGAAAGAAGATGAGGAACCGCCTCAAACATACTCCAAAAAGAATCGCCCGAGTGAAGGGATGGCATGCATCAGGATACAGAGAAGTTGCAAGAAAACTGATTGAAGAACCTGACAAGGATGGCCTACCACTTGGGTGGCTTGATGCTAGACCCGAACAACTCGATTTGGAGTTCTGGTTGGCCTTGGCAGGATGGATGGAGCAAATTCACAACGATTTGAAAGAACAAGACGCTTGAACGGGGGGTTCACATAGGGCCCCCTCCTCCGAAGGACTCGCTCGGGTGACTCTATGGCAAAGAAAGACACCTATCTGGCCCTACTTCGAAGGGGTATTGACGAAACTACAGCCATGCATCTTGCAGATGCTGGATTGAAGATTGGGGACTTGAAAAAGATCGATAAGCAGAAACTAATCGATAATTACGCTTTGAAGAGTGACATCGCTGAAGGTGTGCTTTCGATAATCAAGGCCGGACCACAATCACATGGTAAGGAACGCTACCTCTCGAAAGTTCTAGCTCCAGAACGCAAGAAGAAGAGCAAAATTGAGGAACAGAAGTTTCGACGTGAGCAGAAGGACATTCTTGCTGATCTTGCAGAGCAAAAGGATCGCTTGAAGATGGCAAAGGTCGAAGCCTTCAGAGCTCAGAAACTGGTCATGAACAGACTCGGTAAGACGGTTGAATTAATTGTCAAACTAGAGAACAACATGTATGATGAATCCAAGGATGATCAAAAAGTCAAGATCAGGGATCAATTGGAAACTCGCGGACTGGAGGCGGCTCGTGATCATGAGATGCTGGATTTGGCCGGAACCCCACAAGATATTGTCGACTTTCGCCGAACCGTTGTTCCAACCTTGGTACTGCATGCTTGCCCAGAATGCAATGAAGAGATGGACCCTCGTTCAAGCAGAAATACCGATGATTCGGATAGCTGGTCATTCATATGCTGGGAATGTGACACTGCCTTCACATCTCCATTATGCGACGTAGTAGATGCCCGACTTGAGAATGGTTCAGCCATAGTTATCGATGAAGAGAAGGCACCTCGAGAACCTGTGCCGGCTAAGCCGGCTAGCAAGGATTTCACAACAGTGAGTGAACTGATAATCAAGGATATGGAACAGACTGGAGCAACTGCTGACCAAATGGCTGCTGCGACTGAAGCCAGCAACCTGACGAGTGGTTTGATGTCAATCAACGATTGGATCGACCAGACCTTAGCAGCGAAAGGCTACATTCAAGCCCAAGAAGACAGAGAGGATTTCATCTTGAGAACAGGTGCTGGAGCAACCAAGTTCAACAAGTGGATGAAGAAGGCTGGATTATACTTCAACAAGCAGACTGGACGTTGGACCAGATACGAAGACCGTTGAGGGGATTGAGTGCCTCCGGTACTTCGAATATTCAAGGGGAGTCTCCTACTGGGAACTGCACTGGTGGATGGAGAATCAACATTGGTTGAATTGGCTGAAGATGCAGGGATAGAAATCCCGACCAATTGTACCTCAGGAACTTGTGGTACCTGTATGATCAGACTGATAGAAGGAGAAATCGCACTTGATGATCCTCTTCCTCCTGGTCTCGATGATTATCTTGTGAAGCAAGGCGCTCGGCTAGCCTGCATAGGCATTGCCAACGGTGATGTCTCAATCGACATCTTGCCGCCACTCTGAAATCACAAGCCTCTGTGCACTGTTCATGGGAGTCTCAGACTGGGGCGCTACAGAATGGGGTTTGCTCGCCTTCAATGTGGTAGCACTCAGCATCATTATTTGGGCAGTTCGCAAAAAGATAGTATCCAAATTAGCAGAGGTTGAAGAACGACATAATCGTAGCACTGAACGCAGAAATCAGAAATGAGGAAATCTTTCTTGAATCAAAGCATTTGAATGAAAGAAGTAGAAGCCGATGCATGGCCGAGTTGCGGTTCCAGACAAGAGAGTCGGGATTGCTGCCTAGTGACCAGACCACTTTGGAGAATGTCGCGGCAGCAGCCAAAGAATCGAAGTGTGCTTGGTTGGATATTCTTAGGCCGGATGAGGAAGTAAGGAAATTCCTGCTCGATTTGGGAATAGATGAGCTCGCTGTCGAGGATTGCTTCGGAGATGCAGCAAATACCGTTCAGAGTTTCAAGGGACACAACCTGATTATCGTCAAAGCAAGGGATGCCGATGGTCGCTTGGACACAGAACCAGTAGTCATACTAGAATTGAAGAACCTAATGATTACAGTTAGACATACCAAAATTCCTGCAATCAAATCATTCTCCAGTCGTTTCAAGAGAGCCAATCCTGAGCAATTGGATTTAGGCACCGATTATCTGCTCTACGAATTGCTCGATTCTATTGCTGATGACTGGGTTCCAATCCTCAATGAATACTCAGACGAACTCGATGAATTGGAATATCGAGTGTTCGACCCTGCCAAGAAGTACGACAACCTACTCGAAGGGTTGCACGAACTCAAGCAACATCTCAGAGAGGCTTTCAAATCAATAGAGTCTCTACAGTCGGCACTACTGAAGATGCTCAAACCACAAGAAAAAATGGTTTCAGAGAAATCAATGCGGCTGTTTGAAGACCTACAACAGATGACCAACACTCTAGTCAAACGAACAAACAACTACTCAGCAGGTGCTACCAGCACTCGGGATACCTATCTTTCACATGTCAACCTAAGGTTGGCTGAATCTAATGCTCAATTGACCGAGGTGATGACTACCCTGACAATCATTGGTGCTATCATGCTCCCACTAACCCTCATTGCCGGTATTTTCGGCATGAATGTGGAAGCATTTGGAACGGGAAATGGGGTGATGGATCTATGGCAGATAATCGCACTTATGGCAGCCTTCAGTCTACTCATGTTGATCTATTTCTGGCGTCGCGGGTGGTTGTCACGCCTGCGCAAATAATCAGTGGTACTTTCTCGGACCCATCAACAGAACTTGAAGGAACAATAAGCCAGTTCCAGCAACTGCCATCCAAAATCCCGATGCGAGTTCCATCTCAACTTGCATGGTCATACCTTCTCCTTCGAGTGGATCAACCTCAGGATATGATTGCTCGAATGGAAAAGTGAAATACCACCAAAACAAGATACTGATCAACATCAAAACGACCAAGAAATTAGTTGCTCGTATGGCTTTCCTACCGCCAATATATCCCATAATACTGGATGCGAACGACAGCATCAACGCTCCCCATATTCCATAGCCAGACTTCTGACCACCACTCGCCACTTCCTCGCAAGAACCGTTGCCAAGGTTGAAACGCGCACTTTCCCATGCTTCGGTAGTTGCCACATCTACCTGCATGCTAGGATGGCCACAGGCTCTTGCACTACGAATCAACGTCTCACTATCTCCATTCTCCCAATTTTGAGTCGACGACCATTGCCAGGGGTCTTGAGCGATACCAAAGTGGCCTTCGCCTTTGTTAACATCCTCTCCAGTAGAATAGATTTCAGTATCTTCTACCCAAGGGAAATTCAATTGGCAAAGCACCAGCAACATGATGCCTCCAGAAAAACAGAGACGCCGCATCAAGCGCTTGCTCATGCCTATACGTAAAGGAAGGGTGTCTTGACCTGTTCGCTCAGCGATAACATTGAACGCCCACTCATGTAGTCGGGGACATGGTTTGGCTACAATTGGTAGGAAAAGGGGTCCTCAGCGGGGCTATTGTGGTAGGAGCGAGTGAACTTGCCAAGAAAACAACATTGCTGGGTGCGTTGGTGATTTCAATACCTATTACCAGCATTATGGCAATGATTTGGCTGTACAGAGATACTGGAGATGTGGAAAAGATTGCCTCATTCTCTGAATCGGTGCTTTGGTTGGTGCTACCTTCATTGGTTCTGTTCATCGTATTACCGATCCTGCTCAGACAGGGGTGGGGCTTTGCTTCGGCATTATCTGTTGGAATTGTTGGAACCTTACTTGCTTACGGTATCGGACTCTGGGCTGCATCATCCTTTGGTACTGTACAATGACTATTGCCACTTTACCCAATCAGTTCCACTGTGAGCCTTACGATACCATTTGGCCCCTTCATGATCTAACCATTCATAGCCACCCATATTCACAACTCCCTGTGCTGACCTTGGTGGCGGGGGTGACATTGTTTGGACTTCCAACATACTGTTCAAACTGGGGTTCTGGGCTGCCTGTTCCATCTCTTTGAAATGTGATTCAATACCGCTTCGCAACCTCTCAAGCCGCATTGCTTGATGCGGACCTATTGAACGCAATAACATGGATTTTTCATACCTAGATGCTATTTCCATGAGTTCTTCTGAACTTTGGGCGTTAAGCAATTCCTTTTGGAAGCGCTTTGTTCGACTACCTCTAGTCAATACAGCAAAACAAAGCCATAGTGTCAATGGAATACCTGCGAAAACTCCCAATAAATCCCATGCACCAAGAGCAATATTGGTTCCAGGAAGTATGACTTCGAAACCTTCAACCGGTTTAGACGAAGAAGAGAATGGATCTGTCCCTTCTTGTAACTCTACAATATCCAATATTCCATCATCATCATCATCAGGGTCAGAATTGTCTCCTACTCCATCTCCGTCGAAATCAACCCAATCTTTGGGATCTAGTGGAAAGGCATCATCTGCATCCAATACTCCGTCATTATCTCTGTCTCCAAGACTTGGGTCTCCGAACACACCATCGGTATTGTCTCCCAAACCATCCTTGTCATCATCAGCCCACTGGGTCGGTTCATCTGGGAAGAGATCGATACTGTCATTATAGCCGTCATTATCCCTATCATTCGGATACGGGTCGGGGTTGTTTCCAGACTGATTATCTCCAAGTCTATCCCCGTCTGAATCAATCCACTGAGTGGCATCTAATGGGAACATATCGTAGAGATTTCCGGCAGGGTTGTCACCATATCCATCACCATCTTGGTCCGACCATTGGGTAGTATCGGTTGGAAATG
>CAXRJJ010000077.1:0-8746 GCA_964230945.1 Yoonia sp. | reverse complement strand
TCTATTCCAATCCAAGAAGGTCTGCCATCCTCAAGAGTCTCCCATGAGGTCTTTTCCTGTCCAGCAATACCTTCGAGAATCTTGTGAGTTGGAGTATGTCCGAAGACTATCTGTCTAACTGGATCGATGATGCCACGATGCAAGTGGAAAACATCGCGTATCCAAAGAAGGGAATTTTCGCTTTGACCTTCCAAGGGGCGACGTGGGTCATACCCAGCGTGAACTATTCTGTGCTTGTCGAGAACGATTTCAGTCGGAAGTTGTTTCATCCAATTCGCCGCATCCTTGAGCCTCATTTGCGATTCGTTGGGATAGGCTTCGTCGAACGATTCCATTGTTTCCTGTCCTCCGTTGTATGACCAATAATCACAAGACCAGGAGACAGCGTCAATCATCATTCGCGCGTGATTACCCATTACGCAGAACATTCGTTTATCGTTGCGTACCTTTTGCACAACCCCTGCTAAATCTGGACCTCTGTCGATGAGATCTCCGACGAATACAACCTTGTCTTCAGACTTGAGTTCTAACTTGTCAAGCAAGCGATTCAAGACCTCAAGATGACCATGTACATCTCCGACGACCCAAACCTTGTGACCATCTTCCAAAGCCTTGTTCAATATCCTTTCAGTTGCCTTATTTCTTGCCACTCAGACACCGTAATGTTACTGTATTTCAGGGTATTTGAACCCTGTTAATCATTCTTCTTCGTCGTATTGCAGCACTTCGTACATCGCTTCAGCAACACTAACTTCGATGCCTTGTTTATTGGCCCATTCAACCAGTCTTGTCACGTCTCTGACTAGGAACTCCTTAGCGCGTGGATGCTGCAGAGCTACCGCCTGCCCCACGTCGATTACTACAGCCTCGCCAGCATGCCAGAGAACATTGAATGGCGAGAAATCACCATGCACTAATTTGGCCTTGTTCCAACAGATGCAGAGGAATTCCAGAAGTGAATCAAAGACATACTGTGGATCTTCAACCTCTACGTCCTTCAGTTTTGCAGCAGGTGCTTCTTCATCACCTATGTATTCCATGACCAATACATTGCGGAATACCGCCAAGGGTTCTGGCACTGTTAGATCCCACTTCTGTAATCTAGTCAAGTTTCGGTGTTCCTTGCGTACCCAAATAGTCACCAAATCTCTGTGTCTGCGCTTCAGTCCACCGAATCTCGGGTCTCCTTCGATGTATTGCATGAGATTCTTGAATACTGCGTTGGAGGTATGAAAAATCTTCACCGCTACGGGACCTTCTGGACCAGTTGCTCGGAAAACGTGAGCCTCCTTGCCGCGGGCGATTGGGAATTCGATGGTATCAATAGTGCCATTCTTCATCAATTTGTACAGGCTCATTAGAGTCAGTCTGTCGAATACTTGGTCGAATACTCTACGATCAACCCATTCGAATTGACCACTACCTAGAACTCCTTCGAGGCCGCTTTCGATCTCGTCGAACATCCGCTTGTACTTCTTCTCCTTCATCCAGGCCCAGCCTTTGCCGGCCTCTTCCAGTGATGCGAATTCATGGGGGTCCTCTTCCTCGTCACGTCTGCGACGCGACCGGTTGTTGGAACGCTTCCCGCCTCTTGGCACGTTTGCCGGAGGCTTGAGTTGGGTATGAGTGCTACTCAACCGAAGAGTTCGTCGATGTCATCATCATCGTCGTCATCTTCTTCTTCCTCAGCAGGTGCTTCTTCACTCTCTGCATCTTTTTCTTCTGCGAGAGCGGCAGAGTCCTGCACATCAGAGAATAGACCGTCTTCATCGTCGAAATCATCTGTTTCAGCGTTTAGACCGAAGACATCGACATCGGCAGGAAGTACGCCCTTACGAGACAGGTAAAGGGACTGAGTCTTGTTGTATCGGTGCTTGACATCAGCCTTTGAGTCTTGGAAATCCCAAGGCCAGACGATGAGAAGATCTCCCTCTCTTACCCATTGTCGCCTACGCATCTTTCCGGGAATACGAGCCATGCGAGTCTCTCCATCAGCACACAGTACTGTAACTCTGCGTCCACCGAGAATTGCTTCAGCGATAGCAAACATCTCGTTGACCTTGGTATTGGGCATCTTCACGCGAATCTTCTCGGAGCCAGCCTCACTACCCATTAGTTCGGCGAGGTACTCCTCGTCCACCTTCTCTTCGCGTCGTCTACCCACGGCTATCAAGCAGCCGAATCGCCCTCCCTATGTCAAGCCTACCCTTTGAAGAAGGGGCCATTGGTCGGCGGCTCGATGCAGGGAATGCCGAGAGTACCCCAAGACCGCATAGCGGTGCTCATAGGTACAAAGGGCGCTACGCGTAAGTCTCTACAGAAAGCTGCAGGATGTAGATCCCTGTTCATCGATTCAGAGACCGGAGATGTCGATGTACAATGGGGAGAGCCTGGGTCATATGACCCGCTCAAGGCACTGAAACTACCCGAGGTCATCAAGGCGATAGGCAGAGGCATGGCTCCTGCCAAGGCGATCAAATTGTTGGAGGATGATTGGTTCTTCAGACTGGTTGACATCAAGGATTTCGTTGGCAAGCGTTCCAATCAGCAGCGCAGGGTACGTTCGCGCATCATCGGTTCGCAAGGTAAGATTCGCAAGATGATTGAGAGCCTTACCGGTAGCGAGATCACAATCTACGGTTCCACGGTGGTAGTTGTCGGGGATGAAGAAGGACTCGAGTTGGCTGTTGATGCAGTCGAGAGACTAGCTTCTGGTTCTGAACACGGGCCGGTAATCAAAGGTCTGGAAAAGGCCCGCAAGAGACAGAAGATGCAATCACGCTCGTTGGAATATATCGAAGAAAAAGGGGAATTGCAGGAATTCGATGCTCTGGTACCAGGTTTAGCGGAAGTTGCTGCTAAGCGTGCCTCTCGCAGGCTCAAGGCATCACAAATAGACCCTGATGATGAAGAAGACATGGCTTCAGCATTGGCATTGGCAGAAGATGAATCGGTTACATGGGAGGAGGAGTGACACTCTTTCCACCAAACCTTCGTGAAATCCAAGAGATGAACAAGCCGGCCAAGAACAACAGTCCGATTGTTGGCATGAATCCAGAAACTACTTCCAGATAGTTCGTGCTTACACCGGTGACTACGAAATAATGAGCGTTGTCTCCTTCGTCCTTTTCATCCACTAGATCATTAGGGTCGATGACCACTTTCAGGTCCCACTGTCCTGCGCTTGCTACAGTATAATTCCAATAGAGCATCTCTTCGCTATCTGAAAAAGAACCCGCCGGTAAAACTCGTGTTTCCAAAGTTGTCCAACTGACTTCTGCTGTCCTGTCCGCTGGTGCTACTTGCAGGGTGACCGTTACTGTTCCGCCATAGGCTTCGTTGCTGATCAACTGCGTGCTGATGAATACAGTAGAGACATCCGAAGTACCCGGTCTGACCAAGATACGATCGATATCCATCGCAGTGCTGTTCCACGACAAGTCCAGACCCGGAAGAATTTGGAATGCTGCACTATCTGACAATATGCTATTGCTGGCATTATCGACGACGGTGGCTCTCAGCATCAGATGTTGTCTACTCTTTGTCGACCAATCTGTAAGCCCTACAGTTCCAGACAGTCCATTGGCCATAGAAAGCCACCTTCCGGTTATGTCTGGGGTGGAGCCAACTCCGTCGCTGTCGAAGCCATATTGAATCACACAACTGCTTTCATCCACTCCAGACAACTCGTCTGCAGCCAAGAATATGACATCAACCGCTCCTGTTCTACTGGTGTTGAGTTCAGGAACTACCCACCCGCCAAGCACTGGGATAGTTAGGTCGACTCCGATTGTGGTGTTAGTACTGCTACCGATGTTGCCTACCCTGTCAACCGCTCTAGCATGGATGATATGTGCTCCTTCATCGAGAGTCAGAGTAGCAGTGCCGCTGTTTCCGAAACCTTGCCATTCACCATCGTCAATTTTGATTTCATAATAATCAATGCCGCTACCTCCAGAATCGCTGGCTCCACTAGATAGCCCTGATACTGAAACGGTATTCGAGTCCACCCAACCAGTCGATGAAGCGCTGGGAGTTCCTACACTCGGGCCAGTGCGATCGATTCCTATGTGCAGCGTCTTCGAAGCAGAGAGTCCTGAATCATCGAATACGCTCAAGCGAGGGCTCCATTTCCCTTCTTGCAAGTCTCCATTAGTCCAGTTCCAAGTGTAGGCAAGACTTCCAGGGCCATCATTTGTAGGACTACCCGGTCCGGGCACATTAGCCAGGCTTGCATAAGATAGGTCATCGTCGTCTGCTGACCAGTTAAAGATCAAAGTTCCATTTGCCGGCGTCTTTGTCCATGCCCTATTGCTTGGGGACGAGCCATCCCCAACTACAACATCGGCCAGCGTGAAAGCGGTAATCACTGGTACTTGGTTACTTATGGTGAAGTTCTCAGTACTGAACAGGGCGGTATTTTCCCCATCACTATCAACCCCTGATGCACGCAATCTGTATGTTCCATTGTCTTGGTCAGTTGTATCCCAGTAATATGTCCAAGGACTTCCTCCAGTAAGGGTAGTAAGGCTGGACCAAGAATTGCCATCGAACAGTTCTATTGTAAGGCTCGTCAGAGTTGCACTTCCAGATGCAGAGAATTGAAGTGTATAGGTTCCAACAATCGAATCTCCGGTATCAGGGCCATTACTGAATGAGATTGTGACATCACTATCTCTCGCTCCAGCAGCTTGTGCAGGTATCGGCAAAATGGATGTGACAATTAGCATCGCGAGAATCATGCTCAGATAGTGACGACGCATGCTAACAGAGAGTACACGGCGCGCCTCGGCCTTGAATCCTTGCCAAGTCGAGAAGTCGCCTATGGCGACCTCTGAGGTGTATGTGGAGCGGCAGGGTTCAAGTGCCACCCAGCAAGTGTACGGTACAATGGGTCGCCGTACGTCAGCATGCGCTGTCATGATTCCCGTACTTTTGTTGCTCGTTTCATCGGCAAGTTTGATTTCCGTAAAGGCGGAGTCTAGCGGCGGTATCAACGCATCATCTACGAGTATCGGATTGGTTCCTAGTGAGCCAAAAATGGGTAATTCTGTAGAGATTCGTTTGACTTTGGAAAACAGTAACGCCTTTGAAGCAAACAATGTAGAATATCGCTTCTACAAAGATGGAATATCACCCTCGTCAAAATTCTGGGAGAATATTGTGAACATTCCAGCAGGTGAAACGACTGAAGTTTCGGCAACATGGAGTGCCCTTACCGAAGGAGAACACCAAGTTTGGGTAGAGATCGAATATGGTGGAGATGCGCCAGCCTCTTTCTTCAAATCGTTCACAGTTAGCGGCTTAGCCAACCTTCAGGTAGCGAGTTCCAGTATAAGTCCGGAATCCGGAATCAGAGAGGGAGATAACGTCGATGTCAACGTCGAGATTGAGAATTCTGGAACTGTAGCCTCATCTTCCAGCACCTTGTTCATCGGTATCGAGGGCTTGCCTTCACTAGACCAGAATCTTGCTGTTGCAGCCCTCAATGCTTCGGAATCAGTTTGGGTGAATACTTCCTTCGTTGCTCCAGTCAGTGGAGATCATACCATTGTCATACTTCCAGATGTGAATGGTGAAGTCGAAGAAGTCGTAGAAAATGGTAAGGAGATTCGCGAGACCTTGACAGTTGATCCAGAACCGGATTACCTGCATTCTGGAGACCTCAGCGTATCTACTCCTGAGAATTCTATACGTGGAGATTGGGAAGTTAGTGGGGTAGTCATGCGCAAGCATGCTAGTGGAAGCAATGATGTAGCACTAGGCTTCAGTTTCCCTGAACATACCGGTTCCCCTATTGTTATTCAACCAATTACTGTAACCTTATCTGGGGATACAGATGAAGTGACTCAGTCATGGAATACCAATCTAACTTGGGAGACAATCCAGAGCCTTGGAGAAGGACAGCATCTCTTGCAGGTCACCATCGATCCAAGTTCCTTGCTTGAACAAGCGGTCACCAGCAATGATGTTGCCAATGTCATCATTGAGGTAAGACCTGTACCAAATGTATTCCTTGACCAGTACGCCATACCATCTTCGACAAGTGTTGAGGCTGGGGCCGATGTTGAATGGCGCGTTTCGATATTGAATACTGGAGATATACCAGTCTCAGGTGGTCTTAATGTTGAATGGGAGGGAAGTACGACCTACTACGAAATCAATGAGATAGCTGCTGGTGCATCGTACATCTGGACTGAAACTTTAGCAACATTGTCCACGGGTGCTCATCAAGCAACCTTCCGAGCAACTTGGCAAGCAGCAGAAGGCTCCTATGACTCTGATGAAGCGGATAGCGTTGCTACAGGAAGTATTGAGGCCAAGACCACATTGAATATGCAATTCTCGATGTCGACGGTTGAACTCGTAGATAGCAATGGGTTACCGGCTACCCCTCCATTGGACCCTGGCGTCTATACTCTGAGTATTCAGTTGACTTCATCGGGATTGGGCGAGACCGTCCTAATCTGTGAAGATGTGACTGGTGGCCTCAGCAAGACCTTGTTCACTCAAGATGTCAATATCTCACAAAGAGGAGACAAGATTGATCACGAATGTGTCTTCGACACCGAGGACCGTTCTTCGGTCATCATCAATATTCGTAGTTCTGACAACACGGTCATCACAGTTCCCTTCAACAAGGGATACAATGTTGATTTAGCACAAGGTGAAGGATTTGAAGAGAATGCAAATACTACTGGTACGGTGCTATTGTTTGGATTCGCTGCGTTACTCCTCATTGGCGTATTGGTAGCAGCGGTAATATTGACGCGCCGAGTCTTTGGGGAAGTTGAGAGGGACATCTACGAATATTGTCCAGCCTGTGAAGGCGAGATTGAGGGCTATGAGGACAAGTGTCCACATTGTGATTTCAACCTCAAACGAGCCCGCAGAAGATTCCACGACTGTGGAGATTGTGGCGAAAACATTCCGAGTTTGCTTGAGAACTGCCCATATTGTGGTTCTGTTCAAGACCTACGCAGCCAATTCCAAGCTAGAGAGCGAAAGCAGATGATCGCATTACCCGAAGAGGCAGAGGAGCCTGTCGAGGAAGAGGAAGATGAGGATGAGATCGTTGCAGGCACTGAAGACTTTGACAGCATGGCTGGAGAATTTGGCTATGACGAGGAGGGTCTTGAGAGCGAATGGGACGAGCGTCTGCAAGAAGCGGAGACAGAGATCGATGAGATGTTGGAGCGACAGGCTGGTACAGAAGTTGAAGGCCAAACTGAAGATGAGGAGGAAGATGGTCCAGTCGCTGCTGAACCGAACATCTCCACTCCTGAATCGATGATGTCTGGAGTAGACCTTGATGAAATGCTGGGCGACAAGAAAGAACGCAGGCATTTGGTTGACGCTGGAGATGATGGTCAAGTCCTTGATGCGAGCGATGCAGAAATCAGAGGCGACTTGTTCGAAATCACCGGAGAGACGGGAGTATTACCTGGCGAGGATGTAATTATCGGAATGGGCGTGCAGGATCACCGTCTAGTCGGAAATGAACTGCCTGAAGAAGCGATGGACTTCTCCTTCGAGGATGACGGTTTGGAACCTGCTTTGGAAAAGCGTAGGCGAATTGCTTCTCGACGCAAGGAACAGAGTGAAGCAGAACAAGATAGTTCTGAACAGGTTGGTGAGTGCGGAGCTTGTGGAGCTGACATTGCAGTTGATGCAGACGAATGCCCAACTTGCGGCGCTCGCTTTGCATGAATAAGGCCTGTCTGCACTCATAGGGTTCGTCATCACCCGAAGGCTCGGCTGACCCTCTTTGCTTCATTCAGGCGGGATTGCCAGTAGCACTTCATTCAAGAAGCCTGTGAAGAAATCTGCTTCAACGCGGCCTTGATACGGGATGCGCGTCTCGCGATTGTCGATGGGAAGGGCAATCTTGTCGCTTTCAGCAGTAATTCTGCTGTTCATTTCAAGCACCCTTGCAGGGTGCCTTTCGCTAGTTCCAGCACGTGAAATGATGGAGTCTCTACGCGATAAACCGCAAACAAAGATGACCGAAGACAAGGTGAATATCAGCCATGTATTCGATTCTCTCGATATCTCACAGACACTTTCTCCTTATACTGCAGATAGAATCATCGAAATGAATGCCAGTGCCAATGAAATGCAGATTTACTTCCGCGCCACCATGCCCACCAGTGGTTTCACCAGCGACATCTCCAATTCAATCAGATATGTCGATGCCAGATTGCTCAGACCAGATGGCAGTGTATATTGGGAAACTCATGTGACCGAATCAAAATCTCCAGTGGATAATTTTGCGGAGGGGCCTTTCGATGAGGGTGAATGGAAACTAGAAGTCGAGGCCAGAGGCATTGGAATCGACGTAGGTGGAGTTGCTGTAAAGGATGATTTCGTGGTCATTGTGACCGTTCGTAGGGAATGTGTCATTTTCCCGACCGAAGATGTCTGTGTCATTGAATGATGTTCAGTACCCCTGTTTTAGCCGTGAAAGCAAACAGCGGTTCAAATAGGCAAGTCTCCTGAGAGGTACATGCAGTGCAATATCGGAGAGAAGGGTAGAGCAGTCCGCCTGAAAGGTGGAATTGCTACCATTCTAGGAGCTATCCTTGTGTCGATATTGACCTTGACAGGCGCCCTTAGCGGTGCAATTGGATGGTTTGCAGCAATTTCGATGTTCTTTGGTGGTGCCTTTGCAATTTTTGAGTCCCGTAAGGGATGGTGCATCATCAGGGCCATGGGAATCAAGACGCCATTGTGAGGTGTTTGATTC
>CAXRJJ010000076.1:0-7282 GCA_964230945.1 Yoonia sp. | reverse complement strand
CCCTGCTGAAATCTGGTCTCAGGATTACATCAACGAAATCTATCCATGGGCAGATGACGATGAAGATCGATTGCAATTCAAGGAGTACCACGACTTTGAATCAATGCGAGCGCGCATGATGTACTTAGCCTCTCGAAACCCAGGTATTGCGGAATTCCACGAGGGCCTCAATGGAGGCGTTAACAAGCGAGGAATCACCATGACTAAGGATTCCTACGAGGGCTGGTTCTACAACAATCCTAGTCCATGGATGAAAATCACCGGCAACGTTGCTGGTGGAGAATACAATGCTTACAACGGCGACAATGGAAATTACGAAGACCGGCCAGATATCATGCTGGTTGGAAATCATCATGCTCGTGAATGGATGTCATACGAGGTTCCAATGTTTTTCCTTGAAATGGTGATGCATTACTATGGCCAAGTTGCTATCGACAATGATGGTGATGGATTAATCGATGAAGATACTTGGGGAGATTCCAATGGAGATGGCCAACTCGATGATGATGGAGATTGTCTATCATTGAACGTTTCTTTTCAGGATAGCAATGGTGATGGAGAGAATTGTGGCCCCGGTGACCTTGGCGTAGACGAGGATTTCTCGGAAGTATGGATTACCGACTTGGTGAACTCACGAGAGATTTACTTGATTCCAATGCTCAACACAGATGGCAACATCTACGATCGTGAGGTATGGGTCGGAGACAATTGTGCAGGTGAGGCTTGGGGAGATGACTGCAGAAGGAGCGGTTGGAGAAAGAACCTCAGAGATAATACATACACGGGAGTTACCCCCATCCCTGATATTGATGAAGATGTAGATTCTTCTTGCGATGGAGTAGATTTGAATCGTAACTATCAGTATGAATGGGGTGCTCCTCTTGGTGCTACAGGACCATTGATTCCTGGAGACTGCATCGCAGGTACAACGAACAATGACGTCTACAATGGCCCAGTTGACGATACTGACAACGATGGCGATTGTATCGGTCCACCTACTCCACAATGTGTCAATGAAGACCACGTCGATGGAAATGATGACGATGCTGATGGGCAGATCGATGAGGATTGGTGGGGTGGAAATTCTGAACCCGAGACCTTGTTTATCCAAGATATGACAGAGATGAATGATGATGACGGTGATGGCTCCTCAGAATTCGCTGCCACCTTGACTTGGCACTCCTTTTCTGAGTTAGTGCTGTACCCTTGGGGACACTGCACTAACTGCCAATCTCCAGACCATGATCAATTGATTTACCATGGTAATGTTATGGCAGAGATGACTGGATATGCGAACATGCAGTCTTCAGATCTTTATCCTACCACTGGAGATTTCTGCGATTGGCATTATGGTGTGCATAATTCATATTGCTATACTATGGAGATTGGAAATAATTTCCACGAACATCCAGATGACATCGACCACATTTCTGTGCGCAATGTTGGTGTCGCATTCTACATGATTGAAATTGCAGACAACCCTAGAGAGCGAGCAGATCTAGAGATTGCAGGTATGCCACAGAAGCAGCATATCATGCTTCCAGACAATGTTTCAGTTCCAGATAATGGGCCAATTCCAATCGATATCTGTGTTGACCGTTTCTTCCCATGGTCAAATAACAGCAATGTTAGCCACGTGATGTACAGAACGTTATCTCCAAACCGTCAACAGACCGAATATGGCCCAAGAGAATGGAGTACGGAGCCATGGTCGCACGTAGGACTCATGGATACTGAAGAGGGGTGTCTCCTGCTGGATGGTTCCAATGGGACTAGGATAAGAGCGGAAGTTCCGGTACCAGACGATATGACCGGTGAATTACACTACAAGTCCATGTTAGGTACCCTGTCAGGAGCCTTCCCTTACACCTACCCTGCTGATAGCAAATATCACGTATTGGAGTTCCCTTATCGAGCACCATTTGGTGACTTTGCATCTGGAATAATGTTGTTCGCAACCGTTGCAGCCGCTGTTTGGGGTGGCTTAGGATTGTCTTTGCGGTTGATGATGAAGGGGCCGGAAGAAGTGGAAGGTATTCCTGATATTGTCATTGATGGTGATTAGATGACGAAATCAGATCAGTTTAGTGGCCGATTAGGCCTAATTTTTGCTTCGATAGGGGCTGCAATTGGAACCGGCAACATCTGGAGATTTCCCCGTATGGTGGGAGCCAATGGCGGTGGAACATTTCTGATTCCTTGGTTGATTTTCCTCTTTGTGTGGTCTATTCCGCTGGTCATTGCTGAATTCGCACTTGGTAAGCGTTCCAGAACAGGAACCATAGGTACTTTCCGAATTTTCGGAGGTAAGAGCTTCGCTTGGATGGGCCTTTGGACTGCTTGGATTTCAACCGCTATCGGGTTCTACTATGCTATTGTAGCAGGTTGGTGCCTCAATTACTTCAGGCTAGGATTCACTGGAGGCTTGACGGATATCGATACCGCTGAAGTGTGGAATAACTTCTTGCAATCAGGTAGCCAAGTCATCTTCTTCCAATTCCTTGTCATTCTCATCACAGTTCTCGCAATCTGGAAGGGTGCAAAGGCCATTGAGAAAGTCAATGTCATCATGATGACGAGCCTCTTTGTATTGCTATTCTTGGCTCTCTTCCTTTCATTGTGGATGGATATGGAAGATGGTAGTCTGGACGGATTCCTATTCATGTTCACCGTCGATGCCAGCCAACTTAGTGATCCGAAAATCTGGATAAATGGTTTATCGCAATCAGCATGGTCATGTTCAGCAGGAATGGGAATGGCGATTACCTATGCTGTGTATATGCGCAAGGACGAGGATACAGTTCTCAACGCATTCACCATGGGTCTTGCCAACAATAGTATCTCAATCATCGCAGGATTGACAGTTCTTTCAGCAATCTTTGCTGTAGAGGCTGACCCGATTGCTACAGTTTCTCAGGGCTCATCAGCAATCACCTTCCTAGCGCTGCCGAGTGTCTTTGCTCAAGCCCCAGGGGGCGCAATCGGTTCTTGGATGATGATGTGGGTCTTCTTCCTCGCCTTGACATTCGCAGCATTGACCAGCATGATTTCAACAGTTGAACTCTGTGTGCGAAACTTCGTTGATCATGGCTATGAGAGAAACCGCGCAGTCGGAATCACTGCTTCGATGATTTTCATTCTCGGTCTTCCGAGTGCAGTTCTTTGGATTGAGTTCGGAGGAGACGATATCGCCTTCCCACAGTTCCTAGAAGTGCAGGACCACATCTGGGGATACGGCCTGATGTTCAGCGGTCTATTCATTGCAATAACAATCTGGAAGTATGGATATCTAAGATGGAGAAGTGCTGTTGAAGCCGGTGAAGGACAGCCAGGTCTTGCTGGTTATCTCAAACAGGGAGTATCGGCATTCAGAGATGATTTCATCAACACTGGTGACAATGACATGTGGGTTGGACGTTGGTGGGACGTAATCATGTACATCGCCTTCCCAGTTCTGTTCTCAGTCTTGATGTTGTCATACTTCATCGACTTGGTAAACAATGTTGAGGACCCTTGGAACCCCGGAAACCCGCATGGAATTACCATCATCTTCCTGTTTTGGTTTGTTGTAGCGGCACTCTTCCTATTGCTCAACAAATATCTAGTTGCTAGGCCTTTATTCCGAAATGTTCCCGAAGGTGCTGAGTGCGATATTTCGATGTTGCCTGGCGGTGATGATGAGCTAGTAGTTCTAGTCGGTGAGACAGCGCCGGGATGGGAGCACCTCGGCAATTCAGAAGTATTGGAAGCAGAAGTTGCCTGATTGCTTGATTTGCTTGTCATCAAAGCGCATGACTGATGAACAGGTAGCCAACGCCGACATCTGAATCAGATGTTGCTCATCGTCAAAATCTTGATTTGGGCTCTGGCCATTTCTCTTGTTCTGATTCCTTTGGTGCGTTGGTTTTGGAAGCGCTGGGATTCTCCTGACAAGGAGACATTAGAGTATCTTGAGGAACTCAAGGAAGAAGAGCGTGAACGCCAAGTCTGGAAAGAGGCTGAGCAATATGATGCCGCCGTCCAAGAGATGCAGAAGACTTGGACCAAGAGTCCAGTAACAGTCGCTCCCACTCAGGATGAAAAGCAGGCAGCGATGGCTGCATTGGTCGATGAAGCAAGTGCTGAGATGGTAATGTCTGATGAAGATGAGAAAGTAGGCCCATCAGCACCTCCAGATCCAGTAGCAGCAGCCGCAGCAAAGAAGCAAACCCCTTCTGAAAACACTCGAGAATTAGTGGAGGCTGTTTCATCCGATACAGATGACATCGGAAAAGGAGCAGATTGGAAGCCAGAACGGCCCAGTGGACCGGATGATTGGTCTGAGGTTCAATGGTAGGAATCCCGTTTTCTTGGGCGCTGGCAATGGTAGAATTGATGGTAGGATGGCCTCGCCATTACTTGCATGGAGCGACCTAGAGGTACCCGAGACTTCGGTGTGACAGAGATGTCACGTCGTCTTGCTCTGGAGAATCTATTGGAGGCGCAAGCGCGCTGTTCTGGTTATCGTAGAGTGGCAACTCCAGCATTTGAATCACTGGAATTGTTCACCGCTAAGAGTGGCCCGGGAGTGGTTGGTCAATTGTATGCATTCGAGGACAAGGGCGGGCGCAAGTTGACACTCAGGCCTGAGTTGACCGCTCCAGTCATGCGTGCAGTAGCCAGTGAATTCCGGCAGGATTCGAAGCCATTGCGTCTGTCATATTACGGGCCATGTTATCGCTATGAGGAGTTCAAAACCGGAAGATATCGTGAGTTCTGGCAGTACGGCGCAGAATTGATTGGCTCATCCGGCCCTCTCGCAGAAGCGGAGGTTCTTGCCCTTGCAGTATCCATGCTAGATGCTACAGGTCTTGTTGATTGGCGGTTCAAGGTAGGCAATGTGGGAGTATTGAGATCTGTGCTAAGTGCTCTGCAAATCAGCGATGAGATTACTGATGGAGCCGGAGAGTCTCAGATGGCCGGAGTCATGCGCTTATTGGACAAAGGAGACATGCAAGGTTTGGAGGACATGTTGTCCAATGAACAGGCTACACTCTTGCGTTCTTTAGCACAACTTGAAGGTGGCCCTGAAGTCATCGAACAAGCACGTTCTCTTCTCGGTAGCATAGAAGGAATCGATTTGAGTCCCTTGGATGAATTGGCCAGCAGTATCGAGGCGTTATCCATACTTGCACCAGCCCCACCTAGCCTATTGGTGGACTTGACAGTCGCTCGTGGATTGGATTACTACACAGGTATCGTCTTCGAGGCAGAAGTTCCTGAACTTGGTGGAGAAGGGCAGGTATTGGGAGGTGGAACTTACCGCTTGCTACACCTCTTTGGATTGGAGGAACTCGATCCTTGTTGTGGATTTGGACTTGGTTTCGATAGAGTACTACTCGCTCTACAAAAACAGGCTGAGAGATTAGGAAGAACTGAGGTAGTTCCAGGAGAAAATTCTGGGCCTGCAACTGTAGCGGTCATTCCCTTCAAAGTTCCAGCCAACGAGGTACTTCCTTTGGTATCAAGAATCAGAAGTGCGGGCGAGCGATGTGTTCTCGAATTACGTAGCCGCAAATTAGGCAAGTCTCTTTCTTGGGCTGATAATATTGGAGCCTCGCTAGCGATAATCATTGGTCCTGAAGACCTTGCCAAGAACCAGTGTTCGGTCAAGAGGCTCTCGGACGGAGAACAGGTCTCTTGCAGTGTTGAAGAAATTCTTCAGACGCTTGAACAACTGCGTTGATCAGTCTTTGCGCTTCTTGAGGGTGACTGCACCAGCAGCGGCTGCTGCCATCGCCAACATCATAGTAAATCCAGGAGTATCTTCACCATCTCCACCACCTTCGTTACCGATTGTGAATCCCTTTTCCCAACTTGCATCATCTATGGGCCACTCAACGGTTGAGTTGTTTCCGAGATAGAGCCTGAATAGTGCCTCTTCTCCAGATGGGGGTGTGAAGAAACCACCATCGTTGTAGTCGCCAATGATAATCATCTCAAAGCGTACTTGAAGATTATTTGAACTGTCCTCGAATTCTAGATATTCTGGATTAAAAGCGTCATTGAGTTGTACATTGTTCATTCCGTCGGATAGGGAGGGGTACTCTTTACGGAAGAATTCTGAAGTGCCCCTGTACAAGGATAGATTGAGATTCTCGCAATTTCCATTGTTTGAACCAGAGCAACCTTCCTGTCCATTTGTCCAATGTCCACCTAGTTCTAGTTGGATGCTACCACCAAATACACCATCAGAAGAGAGTAGGAATGCAGTCTCTAATTTAGGATCCATATCGCACCATATATCGACATCAAGAGTACCAGTTTTCCTGTATTCTTCGAGATATGGCTCTTCTTCAGAGGCTCCGTTGCCTTCGGTATCATTGTCGTTGAAATGAGTCCAACAATCTCCTCCATCAGAGTATATTCTCATCGTAGTATTTCCTTCACGAGGTTGCTCAGGATCTTCGTCAGAAGATTGCTGCATTGTAACTACAGAAGGTTCAGCAGTTGCTGGTACCAACACCAGCATGCACATCAACATAGAGATGGCTATTGCGCTCCGCATGTATGTATCTGACAGCCGCTGTGCTATCACCATTACGATTCCAAAATAAGACGTAAAAAGACGCAAAAATCAGTCAAATCTTTGGAAATGAGCCTTTCCACCGCCACTGCTTCTCTTTTGGCGGGTCAACTTCAGCGCCTCTCCCAATTTGTCTGGTTCCATCTTTGGATCTCTCAACTTGTCTCCACCGACACCGGTGATTATCGCCATCACTTTGATCGTATCTCCAAAGCCAGGGTCTTGCCTTGCACCCCAAATGACATGAGCATCTTCACTCACCTTGGCGGTCAATAGATCGACCACTTGACTCGCTGCTTCTAGAGTCATGTATGGTCCACCTGTAACGTGAATCAATACTCCAGTTGCTCCTGAGATGTCAATGTCCAGTAATGGATGGTTGAGGGCTTCATGAACTACTTCTTCTGCACCGCGATCGCTTTCTCCGTAGAGCATCATGGTGACTCCTCCATTGCCCATTATCGTACGAACATCTGCGAAGTCCAGATTGATTAGACTGGGCAAGGTAATGGTCTCAACGATTCCCTTGACGATTTCAGCGACCAATTGATCCATTATTGAGAATGCTTCATCCAATGGTATATTGGGTACGTAGTGTAGTAGTCGATTGTTGTCCAAGACCAGTACTGCATCAGCAGTTCGGCGCAGTGCTTCTAATCCTTCAAGCGCCCTTTGCATTCTTTGTCTGCGCTCAACATGGAATGGAGTAGTGACGAT
>CAXRJJ010000075.1:0-14563 GCA_964230945.1 Yoonia sp. | reverse complement strand
CAGAATATGCCTTCCAGAATCCCGCACAGTCTATTCCAGCACCTGAACCGATTATTGCGGCTCAAGAACCAGTAGTAGCAGCTACAGAACCGATTGCCCAAAACCCTGTCGTGGCTGAAAATGTGCCTTCGATGGCGGGATTATTGGATGAATTGGATATCTAACAATGAGGCGGGGGTTTCATTTGTCTCCGTCCCTACGGGACGGATATGCGTACTCGGCTATTCGTCCCCTTGGGATTGATTTTGATTCTAATCACTACACCTTTTTCACAAATCGACCTGAATCCTTTGCAAGAAGAGAACAAATCCTTTTTTTCTGGAAATCAGTTGCTATATACCAACGATGTCCCCAGTTGGCAAATCGATGATGAATGGGTATACAATACCGAATTCGATGTGGCTGGATTGCTTTCACAGACTACCGTTCCAGCATCGGTCAACACCTTGACCGGCGAGACCACAGAAACCGTGGAAGACATCACTTACGAAGACATAGATGGAACTCAACATCTTGTCTACAAGAAGAAAGCAGAAGGTGATTACAGTTCAGGAAACAATGGAGCAACACTCGACGGGACCTCTGGAAGACTCGATATCGAATACGAAGGGGAAGATTTGATCAGAGTTTCAGACCTAGCAACCATCTCAAGTTCATTCTCGATCAAGGTGGACTTCGCTCCGTGGAATCTAGGCATCTTCAGTCAGGAATTGGCCGACATAACCATCCTGAACAGCTACTCTCCACCCCTAGAAGGCCATGATTTCCCGATGTCGCTTGGAGAAGCATGGTATGTAGAGACAATGCAAGAAGTCGAGGGTAGTGGTGATTCTGATTATTTCGACCCTGATGAGACCGACCAAGTAGGTGCAGAAAACTACTCATTCCAAGTTAGCGAAGAAGGGGCTCCAACGGAAGGCTCGCAAACCGCCCCCTATTCTGGATGTGCAGATTCCTACAAAGTGAATCAATGGAATGCATCAGGGGTCAATACCGGATTCAAATGGTATTGCCCAGCAGTAAGAGGGAATGCGTGGACCAATACCTACATCTCTTTGGGTCTAGAAATCGACTGGATACTCAAAGAGTACCGGCCTGCCAATTCATCTGGAGTTGTTGCCACCAGCGATCCCGGTAGCAGGGATATCCGAATCGATGTTGAACCACAATTCCCAGCAGTTCTACCTCAGGCTCAGGAAAAAGTATGGGGTAATTACACATGGAATGGAGGGCCTTATCCAAATACCAACCTGCAGGTAAGATGGGAAATCGACGGAGGAATTTGGAACGTCAATACCGATTCCAATGGAATCTCCGTGCACGATCTCAGTGTTGGAGGTACCGACGATGATTCTCCCTCACCAGATGATATCGGAAGTCACGGAATCATCTTCTATGACCCCGTACAGAAAATTGTAGGAGTAAGGACGATTATCCTTGATCCAAATGTCGTTGGAATAGATTTGGCTGCCAGAGACGATAGGCTGATTATCGAAAGAACCAGAGGAAATGAAAGCACTTTCCTCAACGATGCTGCCGGTTGGAACGCGGTACCTGGTGACTTGTTGCAGATGAGTCTCCCCGCTCAAAATCTAGGGGTCTTGACCAGTAATGCAACCGAACTAGAGGTCGATGCTCCAGATGGAACGCAAATTAGAGGTGCGATTCCTGCACTTTCAGCCTTCCAAGAAGAAAGGGTGATGGTGAATTGGACCGTTCCTGAGAATCAACCCATAGGCACTGTATCAATCACCTTCGAAGTTGACCCTGATGGATTGATTACTGAAGATGAGAACCTGAGTAACAATGTCGGACAATTTGAGATTTACATCGGAAGATTGGCCATTCCGGTTATCGATATCGTGGATTCTGTCTTCACCTTTGACAATGTCAGCCTAGATGCGACTTCGAGCGTAGATCCTGACGGAGGAGAGTTCCGCTGCGAGTTCTCTACATTCAGTGCTGAAGGAGTGGAATTCAACTTCTGGGAGGATGACTGTATCTGGGAATTCAACTGGAGCGACGATGGAGATTGGCCTGTGGACGTTTATGTCATCGATGATGAGAACGACCGAGTGCACACGACTGTGAATGTCAGCGTCATCAATCGCGCCCCATGGTTGAATCTAACCGCTCCTGAATCGATTATCGTTGGGCAAAAAGTCACTATTGATGCCAGCGATCACGGCGATTTAGATACAATTACTCCACAGGCTGATGTTTCCATATCCTGGCCGAGTGAAATCCTTTGTGAAGAAGGAAATAGTGCCTACACATGCACCTTCACTCCAAGTGTTGAAGGAAATATTCTGGTTAGTGCTACAGCTACCGATGATGACAATGATACCACCACAGTAGATGTAGTGGTCAAGGTTCTCAATCGAGACCCTAGCATTACTGAACTGAAAGTATTCAATCAAAGTGGTGAGATGACAACTCTTGATGGTGTTTATGACGTACTGGAGAATGAAGTTATCAGTATTACTGGAATGGCCGACGATTCCATTAACGACATGGAAGGACTGATTTTCAACTGGTGGCTAGATGCGCTACATGATGAAAATGAAACCACAACTACTGATGGCTACGAATCAAATGTCAGTATGGCATGGCAATCCAGTGGCTTGCACGAAGTATGGGTAGAGGTGTGGGATGATGACAGCGCAACCAGTGAACGTATGGCATTACAATTCATGGTAGAGAATGTTGCTCCAACTTTGGATATGATTCCACAGATACTTCCAGTTTGGGAAGACCAGATGGTCTACGTAAATGCCACAGGTTCAGACTCTCCAAATGACATGGAGACCTGGCAATGGTGTTGGGATTTGTACCCTCAGGTGAACAGTGATGGAAATGGGAGTGCAGCAGATGATTGCGACGTAGAGGGTGCAGAGTTAGCGACTTCATGGTCTATTGCGGGATTCTATGACATTGCGGTCACCGTACGCGATGATGACGGTGCTTGGGCCATGACATCTACTACTGTTGAAGTTCGAAACAAACCTCCCAGGGCTAGCATCAGCATAGCCAATGGAACAAGCCCTGCTCCAGTCAGCATCTCTCTAATCGTTGGAGACAGCCTATCCCTGAGCGCAGAAAATAGCACAGATACCGCAACTGATCAATTGACACTGAACTACAACTGGGACCATTCCGGGTTAGATCAAAATGGAGACGGAGACCTCTCTAACGATATTGAACACAATGGAATTTACTACAATCCAACATTCGACAGAGTTGGTACCTTCACAATAACCTTGACCGTCATCGATGATAATGGAGACCGAGATCCTGTATTCATCGAAGTTATTGTCGAAGCCAAACCGGATGAAGGATTATTCTCAGGATTCTTCGGTGAAGATAGTGGTGCCACCATCGGAATCTCGATATTCCTATTCGTAATTCTAGCACTCTTGGTAGTTGTATTGTTGAGGCGTGGAGGGGATGCAGACATCACCGATGTTGATTGGACAATGCCGCCAGCATCCGGAGGCTTGATGATGAGTCCGCAGGATCCAATGATGTCTATTGCCAGTGCTCCAGTGCAAGAGGCGATGCCAACCTATGCTCAGCCCCAACCTATGCAGGAAACTATTGCACCCGTTGTACAAGCACCTGTGGAGACGGTCTCAAGTGCACCGCCACTACCTGCGGGAGGTCTACCTCAAGGATGGACTATGGAACAATGGGAACACTATGGAGAACAGTGGCTCGCCCAGAACATGACCGCCTCACAACCCGCCGCTCCTGCACCTCAACAACCGACGCAATCAAACGTAGGAGATGCACTCGGCGGCCTGCTGGATGACTTGGACTTCTAGCGGGAACTCGGTTGAAATGGCAAATCTTTGGCAATTCTTTGGACTACCTGACCCCGATGGTCCAGAGAAGAACAGCAAAAAGAAGGACAATCCTGTCACTCCTGAAACACGGCCTGAACCAATAATCGATGAACCGATACCAAAGAAAAGTCACAAGGCTCCAGAAAAGCCAGGAAGATGGCAAGGTCCAACCACTCCCGATGGTGAGATGTTTCATGATTTAGGAGACAAGGACCTGAAGAACAGAGGCCCTGAGACAACGGTTCAACGCGGACTTCGTTATATCGTTCCAGACGATAGGCACAGACTTCCGTTGGAAGGGATGGAGAGCAGACTCAATCAAGGGGATGTACTAATCGTTGATCTACGTAATCTGGTCCACATGGATGCGCATCAGAACGCCTGTAGAAGACTACTACGCGAATTAGCCGACTCGATGTCTTTACCAGCATTCTCTCTTGACGAAGAAGAACGTATCCTATTGATGCCTGGAATAGGCATAACCATCGACATCAACAATCACTCGTTAGGATTAGCACCGATGATCTCATGAAGCATCTCTATGCAAATTGTTGAGATTCCGAGAACCACCTCTTCTCCGCCTTCAACCAGATGAGCATATTCTGACATCGCGCCAGCCAAATCATAGCCTCCAGCCTTGCCTTTCCATGATTGGCTATGTATCAGATCATCCAGAGCATGGGCATCCAATTCTTCGATTTCTACCAAAGCCCGTTCTACCCATATCCATGCCTTCTTTCCATCGGGTACCAATACCTCATTCTCCTCTTGCCCGCTCAAGTCGGCGGCGATTTCTCCATTTACCAGCAAAGAAGTTGCAGTCCATACAGAATGAATCCTTCCAGATAGGTGCGACAACATCGAAAGGGCTGAGACCTCATCATCTGGTTGCCCCAAAGAGGTATTGATGTCTTCAGGATCTGCGACCAAAGTATCAGAAACCATGACAAGCTGACAATCGGAATCTTCCGGCCATCGTTCCAAGGCTGCAACCATCTTGCTCATACATATCATCTTGACCTGCTCCCTGACCGGTATCGAGGAAACTTTTGGCTCATTGAAACCGGTAATTGGTTCGGCCTTGATGTCCAAGTTGGCAAATTGTTCCAAGAGCATGCTTCGTCGCCTCTCAGAGGCTGAAGCGAGCCAAAGACGAAGGGGCATAACAGGGCCTGAATGATGAAGCACATCTCGCTTGCGGATGGTTGACCATTGCGGTGCTCCTTACAGGGTCGGTTTTATCATCTGAAGTGGCGTGGACCGAATGGCGATTCAATGGAAACTCGTGGAAGAATACCAACCCATGTTATCGGACTGGATGAGAACATGCAGGGTGGCATCCCAAAGGGCCACATCTGTTTGGTTGCGGGAGCCAGCGGTTCGATGAAGTCCAGCCTGACCTTCTCCATGCTTTACAATGACGTGCTTCATGGTGATTCTTCGGGCATCTATGTCACCCTAGAACAGGGTAAGGACAGCCTACGTTCACACATGGCAGGGATGGGAATGAACGTTGATGACCCTAGAGTCCGCAACCGCATTGCTATCATCGACCTAGCAGACCTCAGAGTGCAATTAGACGAACAAGGCATGTCTGGTAGAGTCGATTGGATGGGCCAACTAATCAAACAATTGGCAAACTACCGCCAAAGCATCGGTTTTGAAACCCTAATTTTCGACAGTCTCGGCGCATTTTTCACCTTGACCAAGATGGAAAACCCTCGCGATGAAATCTTCCGTTTGTTCGAAGCGGTCCGTCGTCTGCAATTGACTTCTTTCTTCATCTGCGAAATGACTGGAGATGATCACAAGCAATTTGGAGACCATGGAGTTGAAGATTACCTCTCAGATGGAGTTATTCATCTGGTAATGGATCGCAAAGAAGACCAGATAACCAGGAAACTAGGAGTCGTTAAGATGCGACATACCCAACACATGTTAGGCTACAAATCATTCACATGGCTCTCTGAAAAACAGAGATTCAAGATTGGTGAATAATCATTCCACAGTAACGGACTTGGCTAAGTTCCGAGGCCTGTCAACATTACAATCTCTGTCCATGGCTACATGGTAGGACAATAGTTGGCATACTACATTGTGCATTATTGGCTGCAACAAGGGATGGGTCTTGGGCACTGTAATGACTACATCTGCATGAGCCGCTGCCTCTTCATCACCCTCGACTGCAATCATGATTACTCTTGCTCCTCTAGCGGAAACTTCGCGTGCATTCCCAAACAACTTCTGTTGGATGATACCTTCAGAGGAAATTACCACTACTGGCGTGCCATCCTCAATCAGTGCTAACGGTCCGTGTTTCAACTCGCCACCCGCATATCCCTCAGCATGAATATACGAAATCTCCTTCAGTTTCAGAGCTCCTTCAAGAGCGATAGGATAGGATGAATTTCTACCAAGGAAGAATGCATGGTTCTTATCATGGAACAACCTACGAGCCCGCTTCAAACCCTGTTCTAACTGGGTTGAGGCCAGCAATCTCTCCATCGCATTAGGGAAACGGCGCGCTGCATTACTAATCACTGCTAATTCTTCAGTGTGCACCTTATTGGTTAACCTACCAAGCCTGAGAGCGACCAACAATCCTCCAAGAACTTGGCCAGTGAATGCTTTTGTCGAAGCGACTCCTATCTCTGGGCCTGCCCTTATCCCAAGAATTGCATCGCTCTGACGGGCGATTGTGCTGGTCTCAACATTGACTATTGAAAGAGTTGGATAACCACGTTCCTGTGCAGTCATCAGACCTGCAAGCGTATCTGCGGTCTCACCCGATTGACTGACTCCAAGTACTAGGGCCTTAGGGCCAGCAGGAGTTCCATAGCGGAATTCGTGTGCATGGTCAACAATACATGGAATACCGGATAATTCCTCTATGTAGTGCCGAGCCATCATTCCAGCGTGGAAGGCTGTACCACAAGCAATAATCCGAACCAAATCAGGTTTGTAAGGAATTTTTACACCTCGCAATGCCTCTCTACTCAACCTTCCTTGTAGACATGCCCTTACAACCGCAGGTTGTTCGTTAATCTCCTTGAGCATAAATGTGGGCCAACCACCTAATTCTGCATCCTCTTCATTCCACTGTAATTTTGTGGATTCCCTCGAGACAGGGTTGTTCTCTGAATCAAACAATTCCATTCGGTCCTTATGCAACAATCCCCAATCTCCATCTTCGATAAAGCAGACCTCCTTGGCCATACCAACTAGACAGGATACATCGCTTGCAAGGAAACCCGCCTCATTATGCGCTAGAATCAATGGAGAGAATGAACGAGCAACTAGAATGACATCACTCCTCCCTTTGACCACTGCTGCTAAACTGAAACTACCATCGAATCGATCTAGTGAACGTCTCCAAGCTGCCAACAATTGCTCATCATCAGGAACCACATCACCGCATTCTGCATCCAGTTCCTGCGCCAATACGTGTGCTACCAATTCAGTATCTGTCTCTGATTTGAAGCAATCATTGTGAGTCGCTTCGATTAGTATCTGTCTCAACTGTACTTCATTCTCGATAATCCCATTATGAACGACAGCTACTCGAAATTGAGGGTCACAATGTGGATGTGCATTCTCTTCAGTAGGGGGGCCATGAGTAGCCCAACGAGTGTGGGCAATCCCACAAGTTCCGTCTTTCATATCTGTGACCATTTCCTTGAGATTATCTAGAACGCCCTCAGACCTCTTGACATCAAGTCCCTCCGGATGCGAAATACAGACTCCAGCAGAATCATAGCCACGATACTCCATCTTGGTTAATCCAGCCATCAGACGTGAAACCATCCCTTCTTTGTCACCAGTTATTCCAATAATTCCGCACATTCAAACTCCTCCTGAACTTATTTCAGCGCCGCTAGGATGTTCTCCTGAAACTCTGCTACGACGTTCGACTACCACTTGAGAACCAAGTATTGTACCTGGCGCAGTTACGACTCCATGGCCTAATGTACAGGCCTCACCAGTCACCAATCCAAGGCGTCGCACGTGAATCTCACCCGAGGTTCCAATTTTCTGTGTTTCCCCAACATCGACATTGAGATGGCTACGTAACACGGTAGCAGGGCCAATCACAGACCTCTGCAACCAAGAACCAGAATCAACCTGAACATCCTCCATCAAGAAAGATGACCGAATACGGCAGAAAGGACCTATTCGAGTTCCCGCTGCAATAGTAGTTGAACCAGTAACAACAGCCATTGGACCGATGTCACAATTTGGACCGATGTGAACCGGACCCTCAATAACAGTGCCCGAACGGATTATACAACCCTCAGAGATGTGCACATTTCCACTTAATACAGCCGAGGGATGAATCTCTGCTGCTGGACTAATACTGCTGTTCACCCTATCGAGTAATATGGCATTCATCTCGATGAGATCCCATGGGTGATCGACGTCTACCCATGTATCAGTCCTTATCGCCTTAATCTCCACATCCTCTTCGAGAAGATTTCTGATTGCATCCGGAATTCCTGTCAACCCTGTTTTTACCGTTCTCTCAAATGTCTCGCGCCATAGTACTGGGCAACGAAGAGCACCTGTACTAACCACTCGGCCAACCGCTTCATGTGAAGCTGGCTTCTCTTGAATTGCCTCGATGACATCTCCGTTTAGGGTGACCACTCCGTACTCCTGTGGATTTTCATGTTCTGCAACTAATAGGCTAGCAGATTCAGACTGAATCAGCCTCTTTATCGCCGAAGAAGAGACGATGTTATCTCCATTGAGAATCAACACATCTTCGTCTAATGACATTGATGAAAGTGCATCCAAAGCCGCACCCAAAGACCCATGTGGAGACGTTTGTTCAACGAATTTCAGCTTTAATCCAACCCCCTTGCCACTTCCAAGATTCGTTAGAATCCTTGAGCCCGCATAACCATGTACAACCGTGGCTTCCTCAATACCTGCATCAGCTAACTCGCTGAGCATCCATTCGATGATTGGTCTGCCAGCAACAGGTATCATGACTTTGCTACGACTGTCTGTCAAGCCGCCGAGGCGAGATCCTCTCCCTGCAGCCAGAACAATCGCTTTCATACTCATACCTCAGAGTTCAATTGGTGAATTACAAACTGGGCACTTGACCCGTTTCCTTGTCAAGTCCCTCACGGTGAATTCCACGTCACAATCCTCGCATTTGGCCTGTCTATCTAGTAGCGGCAAACCCTCTGCTCCAGGCATTGGTGGAGGAGGTAAATCTCCGAACTGTGGCATAACTGGTGCACTCATTGCTCCGGGAGGGGGAGGTAAGCCCATACCATCGATCTTTGGCAATTCTTTGGCAGAAAGAGCAGTTTCCACATCAGTGGTTGCTTCTTTACCCAAAGTTTCTGGAGGTGGAGGCAAAGGAAGACCATCAAGAACAGGAGGTAGTGGCAGACCCTTCTCGGCATATTCTGCTTCTTTGACCCTCTGCATCCTACGCTTCAACCGCTCGCTGGCCTCGTCTCCTTCCGCCGCTTTATCGAGGTCCTCCTTCAAGGACTTCTCTTCGGCTACTGGAATATCATCATCCTGTTTATCCAGAGACACCTCAAGTTCAACATCTTCTTCGAGATCCCTCTCCTCAATCAACATCTCGACTTCTTCCTTATCCTCTTCTTTCTTTTCAGACTCAACTCTGGCTGGCAAAGGTCTACGGTCGGCCCTGCGAATCACCATAGAGACCGCTAAGAATAGAAGAAGCAATGAGGCACCTATTCCAATAGCAATATTCCTCTTCATCTCATCGTCACCGGGTAAGGGAGCAAGCAATGATTCCCAGAACCCAGGTTCTTCTACCGGATCCCTAGTTGGATTGGTATCGGCGAGAATTATCAGACTGAAGTCTCCGAATCGATCCACCATAACGATTTGAGAACCATCATGAGAAGCACCACCAATAACTAAACTTCCTTCAACCAAATTGGATGAAAGAGAAGCGGGTTGGCCAACCGACAAACTATTGAACACACCATATGATATCGCATCTCCATAGACATCGACCATATCGTGAACTACCTGCACCTTATCGTCCAAATCGATTAACAGTACATTTGACATACCTACCGCAGAATCCCTGTATGGCTCTTCGATTGACCATGAACCATCATTCACTATATGGGCAAGTTTGGCATCTAGACCAGAGCCTTCCTTCCAAGCAGCGATTAGAATATCCTCTCCGGAAATAGTCTTGACCACTAAGGAGGGCTTGCTAGCCTCATCTCCAACTGCAGTCTGGAATGACCAAGAAGACTCCCCTAGGCGTCCATGAGCATAGAACAACCCCATTCTTTGGATACCTGTGGTATCATCTCTCTTCGCTTGGTATAGGATGTGAATCTTCTCTTCACCAATGCCTACTGCTGGAGGATCTGCGAGGTGACTTGCAGTATCTATCGAGGACACGACATTGCGCGTCAACAACCAAGTATCTGGGTTGGAAGGAGTCTTGGTGGACAACAAGAATAGACTGGTAAGATCCTGATATGTTCCTCCTGTTGAAATGTCGCGATGGTAGCCTGCAATCACAACCTGAGTGCCATCACTAGTTATCTTCAGTCCCCAATATTCACCCTCATTATGCTTCAATGCAGGCATCAACTTCTGTATCGCTGAAGATTGTCCCTTTTCATCCACTGTTGTAAACAACAACTCAGTCATAGTATAGCCATCCATACTGGTGAACCTACTTGTCCAGACAACATAAGACAAACCATCTCCTGCTACATGAATATCAGAACTACCGGAGTATCCACTATCCAGAGTTACATCTCCCGGCATATCCAATTTCGTAGTCATGGTCCTAACATGCAATTCACCGTTCCTTTCGGTCAGAAGATGAGCCCCATTAGAGTGTCCTGAATATCCCAATGGTATCTCGTCATTTTCGCCATCCAGATCAAGTTCAGTCCCTTCTACAACCTCTACATCATCAATGACCAAAGTGAATTCACGTACATTATCACTCATGTTGAAATCATCTGTAGTGACCTTCAATCGGTATTGCATTAATGGTCCATCATTAGCCATCATCGCAAATTCTTGAATGTGATATCCGATGACATCGCTACTTCCAGGAATTACCATCACTTTCTCATTCGTTATTGGATCCCACTTGCCATCGTCAGTCAAGACCAACAATGACAAATCTACGTCAACTGCATCTCTCTTTCCGAGGTTATCAATCCTGCAATTGAGGTCAAATTTCCTATTAGGAATTGGAATAGTAGGCTCGGTGAGACAAGCTCCTTCCAACATTGTCAAATCAACCGCATCAGGTCTATCCAGTACATTGAAAGAAAATGTGAATTCATTATCTGAGACATCGTATTCGCCCTGTTCTCTAGATGGGTCGACCTGTAAACTGAGATTTGTTTGTCCAGCTTTCAGCGGTTTCCAGATGAATGACACCTTCTTGACATCACCAGAATCTAGGTAGGCCACATTGATGTCTATTGGTGATGTATCTGGACCTGTATTCAATCGAACCTTGAGGTCCTTAGCTGCAGAATCTCCGTCGTTGATGATATCAAGTTCAATCAGAAGATTCGTCAATGTTAATGCCTCTGAAACCGGCACTCCGTGTTGCAATACACTAACACTACCTAGAATGCTTAGTTCTGGTGCGGGAGGTTCATTATCGACGACGAAGGAACGACGTAATTCCTCAGAGAAATATCCGCTCGCATTCTCCATACGTACAGTGACACGATGCGTACCATCTGTGACCATTTCCGAATCCCACTCAAAACTCCAAGTTCCACTTCCATAGTCAACCGTTGTCAATCCATCTCCAACAGACCAATCTCCCGCATCGACTCGATACTGTATCCCTGTAGGTTCAATTCCTTCCCAAGTTCCACCAAAGGTGACTTCTCCAACTAGAGAATCATGCCCGCTGGGAGATGTGAAAGTAACCTTGTGTTCGCCAATCTTGACATTAGCATATGCTGATTCCGACCAATCACCCAATTGGTCCTTGGCCTTTACTTCAATCCAAGCTATCTCTCCGTTACCCCATGCAGCATCAGGCTTGAAATCGATGAGCCAATTTCCTGCACCTCCGCCAGCCTTGGTCCAAGGCATCAAATCCTCACCATCTCTTGTCATACGAATATAGACATCCTCGAATGTTCGATCTCCCAAATCTTCAATCCAACTTCCTTTGATACGAGTCATCTTCTCACTAATCATCCAACTACCATTGTTGGGAGAAGTGATGTTCACCACTATTCCAGTTCCATTATCAGATGGTGGAGGAGGTGGTGGACCATCTCCACTGACCAAGCCTTCACATTCCAGCCCTCTGGCTACATCGACTAGGCATGATGCGTCAATAAGACCGAAGCCCCATTTGTTGTTCCACCTATCCGAAACCGAAGGCTCAGAAGCGGAACCCTGAACCTGACTGTAATTTCGAATCAGATCCTTAACCTCTTGCGGAGTTAATGTTGGATTCGCCTCCAACATTAACGCGATAACACCTGAAACCAATGGAGTGGCCATACTGGTTCCATCGAGATTCTCATACTCATTGTCGGCAACTCCTCTTGATTGCCCAGGGAATACTGGGTCGCTGTTCGCACTTACCGACTTGATGTTTGAACCTGGAGCTGCTACATCTGGCTTCAGTTCATCCCAAGAATCACCATCATTGTCATCATCTCTAGGGCCATAATTGGAGTAGGAAGCAATGGTATCATCGCTGCGGTTAACGGTATCTCTGTTGTTTACAGCTGCAACTGTTATCGCACTATCTGCCGCTGCTGGAGATGGTACTCGACGCTTGCCGTCATTGCCCATCGCTGCAACCATAACGACACCATTGGCACTGGCATTGTTGACTGCCCGATTCTCAGCACTGGATTCAGTCCCATTGTTTCCAGTATCACTTTGGTCTGCCGGGTTACCAACGCTACCGAATGACATGGAAGCGATTTGGATACCTATGCTGCTTGCATTGTTGCCCCAGTTAGTATTCCGATTATCGATAACCCATTGAATTCCGGCGACAGAGTTCTGTGAATTTGTCCCTCCAACATCGGTTAGGACCTTTACATCGACAAGATAAGCACCAGGTGCCGCTCCCATATGGAGGCGACTGGAATCGCCAGTACCGAGAGCAATTCCCGCACAATGCGAGCCATGTCCTTGGGCATCATCTGGGTCTTCTGTTCCATCCTTGAGCGAGGTAGTAGAAGTCGCATCGAAGCCAGCAACCCATTTCTGATCGTCGTACGAAGTCGCTGAAAGATCAGGCTCATCATCGATGTCATCGAAGTCATTCAGGGAACGATGTTCATTGTCAACTCCAGTATCAAGGATGGCGATAACCACGCCACTACCAGTGAATCCCTTCTCATGTGCACTGTTTGCATAGACCTCGCCTGCCCTTGCAAGAACTGAAGGCGTTGCCGTATCGAGGAAGGGAACCATGACGTTCTGTTGTTCAACAACAACCACGCCATGTAAGGACCAGATGTCGATAAGGGCGCTCACTGGAACCTTGTCGACCGTTATGCTGTCGATGGAAGTCAATACTTGCCACCAAGCACCTCCTTCAGTTCCAACCCAACCATGGGAATCCAAAACTTCCTTCAATGCAGTCTGCTCACTTTCTCCGGGATGCCATGCCCAATCGACCACTATTGCGACTGTCTTTCTACCATCAGGACCGGTAATCGCTGTTGGACTGAACGATTCAAATTGGCCATCCAATAATCGCTGTAGGCGATCATCCATACCATTCGAATCCACATCAGGGCCGTAGGAGAACCACCACCCCCACTGCTCAGAAGCAGGGCGCCCTTCCCTCTGATACATCCGGTTGGAAACTTTGCATGGTGTATCTGAATCACACATCAATATTGGAGCAGAATCATGAGGCATCGGTTCAACGAAGCGCAGTGAATCATGCATCTCTTCCTCCACATCAGAAGTAGGTGCGTGCAGAGGGACCATCAACAGAGCCAATAGGACTGCTGTGAAGACCTTAGAACTGGATGTCACGCCCAAACAAGCACCTCCACGAATATTTTCCAAAACCCCTCCTGCTTTGAGCATTGCCCGTAGACGTCCTACGGACGTCAGGTCTAAGGCCATGAGAAATGTCTAGACTTATCGTGGCAATTGATGGTATGATTTCCCGCCTCTCCCATAAGACTCAATTTGCTGCCACACAGGGGGCATTGTGCTTGCTCTGCAAGGCGTTCCAACCAAGCTTCACGGGTCTCTAACTCATCACCTTCTTTGCGTAAACGTTGCAAGGTATGTTGGGCCTTTTCGCTCAAAGGATGTTCAGAACCTTCCCAGGGATCGTCGTCCATAGAGGCCATTCCGCCTCGACGTTGGTTTCTGGCTGCTTCGATAGCCCCCGCTTGACTAGGACCGGAATCTCTGGTATCTGGCGCAACTGGCCCGCCTCTAGCAACAGGGCGTCCAATGGCATAACAAACTAGGAAACCAGAGAGGTGCGCAACGTGTGCCACATGTGAAGGTTGAGACATCCCATGAACTGCCCACGCTCTTGCTACTTCCATGGCAAAATACAGCATAGCGATCAACTGCACCGGCCAAGGCCTGATTAGAATCAATGGAAACTCGATTTCATCTTTGGGCCATGCAGCCAAATACACCCCTAGTAGACCAAAAGCAGCTCCTGATGCACCCAAACCGAACATAATCTCACCGAGATTTGCCAAACACCAAGCCAG
>CAXRJJ010000074.1:0-4425 GCA_964230945.1 Yoonia sp. | reverse complement strand
TAGATGCAAAAACAATGGCGTACAGGCTTTCTTTCTCTCAAATAATTCATCTCGGTCTGTAGATGAATATGTGAAGAAATTGCATGGTTTTGGGATTCCTGCTACTTCTGATGACATTTTATTGTCAACGCATGATTTGTTATCTTGGCTTGCTTCAAATTCGATCGATGAAACATATCTTGTGGGAACGGAAGGGATGCGTTCGATGCTTGAAGGTGCTGGGGTAAACACCCTTTCTGAATCGCCCCAATATGTAGTGCTTGGATATGATACTGAAATCACTTACGAAAAATTGCAAACTGCTTCCGTACATCTTCATCGCGGGGTTCCATTGGTCGCCTCCCATCCCGATATGGTGTGCCCATCTCCTGAGGGAGGTATTCCAGATACGGGGGCGTACATGGCATTGTTCGAAGCCACAACGGGTGTGCGGCCCGAACATATCTGTGGAAAGCCAAACCCGGGAATGATTCTTCACAAAGTGGAAGAATTGGGATTGCGGCCAAACCAGTGTGCAATGGTGGGAGATAGATTGTACACGGATATAGAAATGGCTTGTCAAGCGGGAGTTGTTGGAGTTTTGGTTCTGAGCGGAGAAGCCACTCTAGCCGATCTAGAGGGTGGCGGTTCTTCTCCCGATTTGGTTGTAGATTCTGTAGCAAGTCTTCTGAAATAGTGGGCGTGGATATTATCATCAGAGATGGGCCTTTCGAAGAGGTATGGTCGTAGGCCGAATCAAGGAGATTTGGCGGCGCAAACGCCGTTTTCCCGCGGCGGGACACGAAAGAGCGGGGTTCATGGCTGAAGCACAAATTGGCCAGTTGATCGAAGCAGGGATTGGAAATACGTGTTGGAGAGTTTTTCACGGCCCCCGTATTCCTGCACCGAAAGAAGGGCGTTGCCGTGAAGTCGATTTTGTTGTAGTCGGCCCCGCTGAAGTGTGGATGGTGGAATGCAAACATTGGTCTGGAAGGATGGAAATTCGTGGAGATGATGTTATTCAACACAGAAGAAATGATCTAGGGCAATTGAATCATGGAGATACTTTTGCAACGATTGCCCACAAAGGTGGAGTGTTGGCGGAATACCACGGTATGCCTATGCCAGAAATCCGCTCATTCGTAGTTTTTTCAAATAACAATCTGGAAATTCCCGATGATGTTATGGAACGGGATGATTGTTTTAGACAAAGTGATTTGTTAGCCATACTCCCTAGTGAAAAGGATAATCTCAAAGAAGTTGGGTTGTCTAAAGAATCCGCTGATTTGGTGAAGTCGCTAGAAACTCTTGGGACTTGGGACTTGGTTCATTTACACGGTGGTAAAGAATACAATGGGGATTTGAAGTCTGTTTCAAATGAAAGTGGTGTGATTCACGGATTGTTCGATTCGCGTAGGCAATATGACCGAATTGTGATGAATACTGAACGTAGTTGGAAGGGGTTGTTTGGCCCATTAAGGTGTGAAGCTATTTTGTCAAAAGGGGGAGAAGAGGTGAAGCGCTGTTCTGTTAATCCGGATGCCGAAATTACAATTCGCAGGGCTGGTAAAAGAGAAGATACGGTTGTCAAATGGCGACATGTTGTAGGTATTGATCTGCTGAGTAATCCAGATCATCATGTCATCAGGCGGGAGCCTTGAGTTGAAATGGGTTGAAGTAACCGCCCGTCTATGGAAGACGAATACGTAATCAGGGTCGTTGGATTGGTTGCAAGCCTGTTGGGGATAGTAGCCTGGGCTCCCCAAATCAAAAGGGTGTGGATTGACAAAAGGCATGATGGAATTTCATTGCCAACATTCTGGGTTATTGTTGCCGCTCTCGCTTTGTGGTTGGTCTATGGTATTCTGATAAATGCATTCGAAGTTATTCTTGGTAATATATTGGCGTTGGTTATGGTGCTCGGTGTGATTGCTGGTGTGATAAGGGCGCGCTCACATTCGCTGTCCGAGATACAATTATCCGGCAATTGATTGATAACTACTGTTTCCTCGCCGTTGATATGGCCACTAAAGAGGAGTTAGAGGGTTTGACAGTACCGCAACTCAAGGAACGGTTGAAGAATGCTGGACTTGCAGTGGGTGGGAAAAAGGCTGAGTTGGTCGAAAGATTGTTCGATGCCGCTCCTAAAAAATCTGCATCGGAAAAGAAAATTAAGGTTGCACAGAAGTCCTCCGGGGACTCTTCAGGTGATTTACCATTATTCAAAGCCATAATGGCTGACGGGTTGGGTTCTGCTGATTTGGATTACCGGATTGTTGGTCAGCGTGTTGCTGGCTTAGTACTCTTGATTGTTGCAATTATCGGTCTTGGTTCAATGTCATGGTATACTGCTGAAATGGACATGGGTGATTTTGAAGAAGAAGTCGGTATGGAAGGATTTGATATTGGTTTGAATTACAATATGGGTTTGACTGAAGTATCTCTCGAGATGAGTTTTTTAGGATTAACTGAGAAAGAGGTATTCTCGATGAGTGATTGTTCCGAAGAAGGTCAGAAATTCAATGATGATGTTGGAATAGCGCCTGATGGAGCGGGGCCGGTTTGTTCAGATATGGCTGCTGCTAGCACAACAATGAACGTAACACTGTGGATTTCTATTATTGTTCTAAGTTTGTGGCTTCTTCTGTTATTCCTTAACGGGTGGGGGATTCTGGATGGAACCCCCGTGGAAGAAAAATTGGAAATGATCGATAAATGGGGCGTTGTTGTAATTTCTTCCTTGCTAGGGTTGGGGATTTTGTTCTACGGTTTGATGGGCGGCCCGATAGTTGGTGATGAGGAGCCCTGGAGCGGGGGCTTAGGTGGAATGTGGTGGATGTCTTTCCTAACTTGGTTGATATTCGTTGGAGTTTCATATGGTTCAGATTTGAAGAGTTTTATCGATTCAAAGCGGGCTGCTTGAGATGGGTGGAAAAATCCTAGTAACCGGAGCGAGTGGTTTTCTTGGTAGTCATGTTACAAAACAACTCATTGAAGATGGAAAGAATGTAAGGGCCGCTGTAAGAACTCCTGAGAAAGCAGAGTTTCTTCATCAATTCGGAGAAGTAGAAATTGTACAAATGGATTTGTTGGATATTGATTCTGTCAAGGCCGCAGTTGAAGGTTGTGATGAGATTATTCATTGTGCTGCTGCATTGAATGTTGGAGTCAAAGATAGTCAAAGAGAGGTTGTTGACCCATCTATTCAAGGTACAAAGAATCTGATTTCTGCTATCCCAGAGAGTGGAGTAAAAACAGTGATTCACACATCCTCTGTTGCGGCGATTAGGCCCACGAAATATGTCAATGGAACAAAGTATGGTGTGGATGATTGGTGTGATGACGCCACCTTGGAATCAAATCCATATGGCCTTGCAAAGGCGGGGGCTGAACGAATAATTAGAGAATGGGCCGAAGATAAAGATGTGAAATTAGTAACTATACATCCGTCGATAATTTTTGGTGGGCCCCTACAAGAAAGGCACATGGAAGGTTCAATGTCATACCTCAAACATTTTCTTAGCGGTTCTTCATTTGTTTTGAAAGTGCACATCAATTTCGTTGGAGTTGATGATGTTGCAAAGGCACACATTGCGGCATTGGACAAGGGAGTAAATGGTAAGAGGTATCTGATTCATTCTGGAGGGATGTGGATGCGGGATGTTGGTTTGTTATTGAGAAAAGAATTTCCTCAACGGAAATGGGCGGCTCGTAATTTACCCCGAATGCTTGCATATGGAGTGGCGATTTTTCACCCCAAACTCCGTCTCAAAGACATGAGGGGTAGTATCGGAACTCATGTTGATTATGATTCTTCAAGTCAATTTGAATTATTAGATAGTGTAAAATCACCACATGAGGTAATTGTAGATACAATGCAGGATTTGTTATCGTAAGGTTGACACGCCGAAGCCGTTGAGCATTGCTGATGGATGCCAATATCTGGGGTGAGCGTTGGTCTTCCAACGAGTCAGCGTTGGCCCGCGAATGGATGATGGCTTGTGTGAAAAAGCAAAGTCTCGTTGTGTTGGCTGCAGATAGGTATGATATGGAGGGCCTGAATCAATTATTGGAGTTGGTTTCTCCATATGTTGTTGCTCTGAAAACTCATGTTGATCTTGTCACTGATTGGACTCCAGATGCCTGGGGTGAGTTTTGTAATAAAGCGAAGGAATCAGGTATGCTGATTTTTGAAGACCGTAAATTTGCAGATATCGGAAAGATATCTAGAGACCAAATGGGGGGAGTTCATAATATCAGTAACTGGGGAGATATTGTTACTGCTCACTTGATTAGTGGGCCAGATATTGTTGATGGTTTGCAAGAAGCTTGGTCTAATGCCGGTAGAATTGGGGGGGTCTTACTATTAGCCCAAATGAGTAGTCGTGGTAATTTGCTTCAAGGAGATTATTCAAACAAAGTTGTTGAAGTTGGTTCAGCGCACGA
>CAXRJJ010000073.1:0-33412 GCA_964230945.1 Yoonia sp. | reverse complement strand
GTCTGGGAGGTTTTCATCCAAAGCCTGAGCCAACCAAGATGTGCATGTTGCAAATAGAATTCTTTCAGCTACTAAATCCAATCTACGCATCAACCATTTTTCATGTTGTTCAAATGGATCTTCGGTCAAACTCATTCTATGTGGAACAACAAGTTCCACGGTTTCATTTAGGTGGCGTTCAAAACCTCCTTTGTCAGCAAGGAAGAAGCCGTGTGCCTGTTCAATCAATGTCTTAGGACTCTCTGGATGAATCGGTGGAAAATCAACATCGATTAATGGGGGTGGCGCTAGAGGCCATATCGTACAACCGCGTTCCATAGCCTCAACCAATTTGGTCAAAACCACTTCCCTTACAGCATCGATAACTCTTTTTTTGGCCTTCATTAGACTTCCTCGAGGGGTGAAGAATTGGTTGTTTCAGATGATTCCATGAAGATGCTGTTGGCATCCATTAATGACATCAAATATCCAACTCGATATTCAGGTTCTGAATCAGTTCTTTGTACCTGTTCCTAATAGTCACCTCAGTAACTCCTGCTACTTCTGCGACTTCTCTCTGAGTTCTGCGCTTACCACATAGAACACTTGCAATGTAAATGATAGATGCAGCGATACCTGTAGGCCCTCTTCCGCTGGTTAGTTCCTTTTCTTGTGCTGCCTTGATGAGTTCATGCGCTTTGGCTTCAACCTCTGAATCCAATCCCAACCCTGAACAGAATCTTGAGATGTAATCCTCAGGCCCTGTTGGCATTATCTTCATCTTCAATTCGCGTACCATGAAACGGTATGTTCTACCGATTTCTTTGCGGCCAGTACGGCTAGCCTGTCCAATCTCATCCAACGTTCTAGGAACACCGCACTGGCGGCAAGCAGCATACAGACTTGCTGCTGCAACACCTTCAATTGAACGTCCACGAATTAATCGCTTCTCGACTGCTTTCTTGTAATTCACAGCAGCAGCCTCTCTGACAGATTTTGGAAGATCCAATCTACTTGCCATCCTATCCAATTCGGCCAATGCCATAGCAAGGTTGCGCTCTGTTGCATTAGAAACCCTACTTCTTTTCTGCCACTTTCGCATTCGATAGAATTGGGATCTGTAACGACTATTGATGGTTTTACCAGAATAGTCCTTATTCTGCCAATCAATATCTGTAGACAATCCCTTGTCATGTAGCATGACCGTCATGGGAGCTCCTGTTCTTGCCCTTTGGTCTCCCTGTTCGGGGCTGAATACTCTCCATTCTGCACCTTGATCGATGACATTGTCTTCGATGACTAATCCACAGTCGTCACATACTACTTCTCCACGTGATTCATCACGGGTAATCGATCTACTTCCACAATCTGGACATTTTACAATATCCTCAACTTGTTGTTCTTCCATATCTCTCCCTCCTTAAGGTCAATAACAATTAACCTAAGTATTATATTCCATCCGCAAACCACTTTTAAGGTTGACGGTTTGTACAATTGGATTTTTGAACGAGTTGGTTGTTGGATGGAATCCGTCAAATATGGACGCCTCGTGGCGTTGCCAGGGGATGAGATGCAAGAGGAATGGCCGCCCCGAAAAGTACAGTTGGATGAAGGGTCGAAAGTTTTGTTTTTGACCAAGGATCTAAACCTCATTCGTAAGCAACTATACGAAGGTCTTCAATTAAAGATGGAAGACCTTGAGATATCTGATTTGTTGGATGACATCAACACTGATGTTATGACGCCTGCGTGGGTTTGTTTTGATCACGATCCTGATGAAATTTCAAAAAATGCTTATGCTGGATTGATGCAAGATGGGATTCGTGTATTCAACGAACGGGCCCTCAAAGATGGTGGGTTCGATGTTATCGTATCTGGACATAGGAAGGGTACTGGTTCCAGTAGAGAAACCGCTGCGCAGTGTGAAAAATGGAGTGGAATAAGAGTGGTCATCGCTGCTTCATTCGCTCCAATTCATGAAAGGAACAATATCAATCTTGGACAACTGATGGGCAATCATGAGATGCTGATTCGGTTGCAGAAAGGTGAGGCTATTGACTTGGCTGAATTTACCGCCAAATACGACCCTGTTACTCAACTGATTATTGAGAATGGTGGGATTTTCCCCTTTGCCAAGCGATTGAAATCTGGTGAAATTAGACTTCCTTCTGTAAATAGCGAACCCCTAGCAATGACTATGGCTGAGAAAATAATCTCAAACAAATTAGTTGGGCGTAATGGAAAGAAGGGGTATGTCAAACCTGGTGACGCCGTATTAGCGCAGGTAGATGGTGGGTATTCTCACGAATTTACTACCGCCCAAGTGCACAATTTCTTGGCAGATGAATATGGAGATAACTACACTTTGCCGAATCCTCCGAAGTTTGCTGTCTTTGAAGACCACTTATTGTATGCAACTGGAGTTGCGAGATTTGCTAAATTTGAGAACAAAATTCAGGCTCTTCGAGACTTGCAGGTTGCGTTCCAACAACACACTGGAGTAAGGGATTATTCAGCAGTTGGTGGAATCAGTCCGGGAATTTGTCACCAAGTGGCGCGTGAAGAATTCATAGATGTGGGAGATTTCATCCAAGCAACGGATAGCCATACTTGTATGGGTGGAGCTAGTAATGCATTGACTTACGGAGTAGGTTCTACTGAATATGCCAACTTGGTCCATAACCAGTTTGCATTTGTTAAAGTTCCAGAAAGTATTCGTTTTGAGTTGGTTGGTAAATTGGATTCTGGCTGTACTGCAAAAGATGTTATTCTACACATCTTATGGAAATATGCTGCCAAATCTGATACTCTTGATCGTTCAATGGAATTTGGTGGCCCGGGCTTAGCCTCACTATCGATGGACGAACGCGCCACACTATGCAATATGGCCACGGAGTGTTCGGCGAAAACTGGGATATGTGAACCTGATAATCTGACTGTAGAGTGGTTGTTAGAGCGTCGTAATGATTTGACTGAAGAAGGGGTGAGGTCTGCTTTCATTCTCCCCGATGAGGGGGCTGTCTACCATGGGGGAGTTCACGTAATCGATTTGTCAGAAATTCGACCAATGGTGGCGCATCCTGGAAATCCTGATGCTGGCATTCCTTCCGACCCTACTAATGGCGCATATATTGAAGAATTGGGCGATGTGAAAATTGACATAGCGTACGCTGGCTCCTGTACTGCTGGGAAGGAAGACGACTTTGCATACTACGCAATGGTAACTGAGGCGGCTCTGAATGCAGGGCTAACCATCTCAAATGATGTTGATTGTTACATCCAATTTGGTTCCAAGGCGGTCAAAGATTTAGCCGAAAGAAAAGGATGGTGCGAATTGTTTGAGCGTGCTGGTGTAAAAATGATTGACCCCGGTTGTGGCGCCTGTATCGGTGCTGGCCCCGGTGTTTCTGAGTTAGAAAGCCAAGTTACTGTTTCTGCAATAAATCGTAATTTCCAGGGACGTTCTGGACCTGGTAAATTGTATCTCGCAAGCCCCCTCACGGTAATGGCTAGTGCCTTTACTGGAAAGATTACAGCATGGCGGGAAGATCTGTTTCACTGAAGTGGGCTGATGACGAAGAAAGTTGCTGGTCTAACCATAATTGGTACCATAACCGGTATCGCTTTGACGATATTGCTTACACAAACCCTACTTCAGCCTCTAATCACTCGCCTAGATTGGTTTGTTGATGCCGGCTGGCTGGGAATGTTGTGTTTCTTTCTCTTGTATATCCCAATGGGTTTGTTGTTGGTACCAGCAAGTTTTCACAAATTCGTCGCCGGAATGCTGTTCGGTTTCTGGATAGGGTGGGCAATCGCTTGGGTTGGAGCAATGGTTGGTGCAATTCTGCCTTTCATCCTAGCAAGGAAGATGTTGGGGCCATGGGCCCAACAAAAAATGCAAAGAAACCGAATGATGTCTGGAGTAGAAAAGGCGATTGTTGAAGACGGTTGGGTGACGGTGTGGCTAACTAGAATGAGTCTGATTATTCCATATGCTGGATTGAATTACGGCCTTGGTACAACGCGGCTGAAAATGAAGGATTATTTGATTGGGAATATGGGTATGATCGTTCCCGGCTTACTCTACGCTTGGTGGGGAAGTCAAGCGGATGAGATTGCTGATGCCGCCAAAGATGGCGGTTCACTGAGCTATTGGTTGGCGATCATCGTTTCGGCATTAATCACAGTAGGGATGATTGTTCACCTCAGGAACCTGACAATGAAGCATCTGAATATCGATAATGGCTCAGAAATTTCTGAAGAATAATCGCTTGCTACAACGCTTGACCTCCGTCATACCTTTAGAATGGTGGGCGAGCCGAAAGCCCGCGTCTGCTGGCCCGAAGTCATCCGGACAGAGGAGGACCAGAGGCGGGGGTGAGAGAAATGAGTATCGCAAAAAAAATGGCTGACAAACAAAAACAGATTTCAATTTCTGAATTTTTTGAAAAGAACAAACATTTCCTCGGTTTCGATACCCTGCCTCGTTCAATTATCACTGCAGTAAAGGAAGCGGTGGACAATTCGCTCGATGCTGCAGAAGAAGCGCGTATCCTACCGGATCTGATTATTCGCATTTCAAAGGTGAAAGGAGAGAAAGATGTCCTAGAGTTAGCGGTGGAAGATAATGGCCCTGGGATTCCTAGAGCATCTCTTGAGAAGGCCTTTGGTAGGCTGCTATTTGGAAGCCGGTTCCACTCAATTCGTCAAACTCGTGGACAGCAAGGTATTGGAATAACTGGGGTTGTTATGTATAGCCAATTAACTACTGGGAGACCTACTCATATCATTTCCAAAATCAAAAGTGAAGCTACCGCAGCAACTCTCAGCATCGGTATAGATACGAGAAAGAACAGAGCGACGAAATCAAACGAAGATAGAATTGCTTCAACATGGTCTGATGGGCGTGAAAAGGAGCATGGGTTGAGCATTACTACTCAAATGAAGGCGAAATATCAACGCGGTAAACAATCTGTATTCCAGTATTTACGTATGACCTCGATTGTAAACCCACATGCTGACATCACTCTTATCGATCCTGATGGAGAAAAACACCGCTTCCCACGCGCTACCGAAAAACTACCAAAGATAGTGGATGCAATAAAGCCACATCCGCAAGGTATTGAACTTGGACAACTGCAACGAATGTTGAGAGAAACTGACGAGCCTACCCTGCAAAAGTTCCTACAAAATGAGTTCAGTGGGGTTAGTAAAACTGGGTCTGTCCCTGAATTATGCGAATTGTCCGGTCTAGAACATAAACGGAAGCCCAATCTGATTAAGCCGGATGGCATCAAAGCATTACTAGAATCATTCAATGGTGAGCGGGGATATCTTCGTCGCTACATGGTCGTCGATGGTAGGCACAAGTATCTGGAGAAAAGGGGGCGTGCTTGTAAGCCGGGTGATCGGATAGCCAAACAACTAGAGCGTGATTTGATTTCTGCGCTGAATGGCAAGATGCTTTCGGATACAGTGTCGATAGTTAAGGAAAGAACTGATTGGTATTGTGATGAAAGTTTGGAAGATATGCTAGCCTGGATGCAAAAGAAAATCGGCGTCGGTCCATATGATGAGGATGCTGCAAAGAAATGGGCGAAATATGCGCGTCATGAGTGGGACCCGCGTGTAAATCTTCGACCCGCGCGTCTTTATCCCCCGCCTGTTAATTGCTTATCTCCAATCGAAGAATTGCTAATCAAAAAGGGGTTGTCAAAAACCATAGATTCGAGGTTTGTTACCACATTGACAAGGCAACCAATGGTAAGTCAGGGTAACCCATTCCAAGTCGAAGTCGGGCTAATCTTCGGAGGAGGGATGCAGGCTGATAGTTCGGTTGAAGTTCTCAGATTCGCTAATCGCGTTCCCCTAATGTATCAACAAGGAGGATGTCTGCTCACGAAATCCATTGAGTCCGTTGATTGGCGCCAATACGGATTAGAACAATCGGGAGGAAAGGGGGTACCTAAGGGTCCTGCTGCAATTTTAATCCATCTCGCCAGTACTAATGTTCAATTTACCAGCGAAGCAAAAGAAGCACTGGCAGATAATGAAGAGGTTTTCAATGAAATAAGAAAGGCTGCACTTGATTTGGGGCGTGGCCTCAGAAGGCACCTTGAGAAAAGAAAGAAAATGGCAAAGGTAAGGGAAAAATTCGAATTAATCAATGACATTTTACCAGCAATTGCTGAAAAATCTGCTGCGATTTTAGACAAACCGCACCCCGATCTTGCTCGTTCAATAACTAAGATAATGAATGCTGTAATTCTAGATGAAAAGACTTGGTGGGAAAAGGAAACAGGATTAACCAAGGTGCAATTGAAATTGCAGAATTATACTGCGAGGCCTCGTTCTTACACTATCTTAGCCCAATGGCCGGAAGGTAAGTCGACCATGACTGATAACGAAAGGGGTGGGAGAAAAGAAACGAATGGGTTGTGGGCTTGGAAGATTGAAACTTTAGATCCAGGAGAAAATGCAACGATTGAATATTCTCTTGAAGGGTTGGAAAAGGGGGATTGGAAAGAAACTGAAGTATTCTATCGCGGAGCGGGGGACGTCATTGGTGCAAACCGCCTCGATGAAAAGATTCTCGAAGAATTACGCAGGCAGGAAGATGGTGGGGCTGAATCACCTGCAGAAGACAGTGGGGCTGAATCGCCTGCAGAAAACAGCGAGGCTGATAGAAATGAAAACGAATCAATGGAAGAAGAGAAAGAAGGAGCGGGTTGGGCCAGTAATGGAACTGGGCAGCAAACTCTGGGGGTGTGATAAATGAGTAGAATGCATGATCCTGAAGCAACAAAAGCCGCTATGCATGAAGTGGTAGAAGAGATGTACAACAAGATGGTGAAAGGCGAGCCTCCCACTATGACTTTACCCGTCAGGACAAAGAAAAATATTCAATTCGATGAAAAATTGGGCGTCTACAAATATGGTAAGAGGAGCTCTGTGAGGAATGCAACTGATCTAGGTAGTGCGAAACAATTGCTTCGTGCGCTTCACATCATTGAATTCATCGATGAAATGATCGACAATGGCAAATCCAGTACTCTGCGTGAAATGTATTACATCTCTGAAGCGTGGGGGCATGGTAAATTCAACACTCAAAATGAAAGTAACAATCTAGCTGAAGATCTTGAGATTGTCACTCGCTGCTTGAGAGAGGATTTCAAACTCCGACCTGAAGAAGACGGAGCAAGAATAATTGGAAATTTGACGTTAAGAGAAAAAAACCGCCGTGGAGATTGGATGACGATTAACGCTAGAGATGACGTTGGAGATTCTGGATATGGCGTTCCCTATAATGTGGAATTGGAAAAACTGGAACTAGATACACATGATATTGATTTCATCATGGCTATCGAAACTGGTGGTATGTTTGACAGGTTAGTTGAAAATGGGTTCGACGAAAATCACCGCTGCGGATTGGTACATCTCAAAGGCCAGCCTGCTAGGTCAACACGGCGAATAATCAAGAGGATGAATGAAGAATGGGATTTGCCAGTTGTGGTGTTTCTGGACGGGGATCCATGGTCGTTCCGAATTTTCGCTTCTATTGCATATGGGGCGATAAAAACCGCACACATCTCAGAATATCTTGCCACTCCTACAGCAAGTTATCTTGGAATTACTGCTGATGATATCCTAGCATACGATTTACCTGCTGACGATTTATCAAACAAAGACATTGAAGCCCTAAAGGCGGAATTATCCGATCCTAGATTCGCTGAACATACCTGGCAAGATCAAATCAATATGATGTTGGATATAAACAAAAAGGCAGAACAGCAATCTTTGGCTAAATACGGGTTAGATTATGTCACTGATACCTATTTGCCAGAAAAACTGGCAGAAATGGGACTTTGATTCTGCGGCGCATTGAAGTCTAAGTTGGTGGTGGCATAGACGTGCAAGGCCTACCTTCATCTCAGCCTTCGGGTAAGGAAGTATGGGGAAAGAGGATTTTGATTTTCGGAGTTGTGGCGCTTTTCGTTTGTGGGATAGGAATCTATTCTCAAATTGATTCCATGTTCAACCATACCGACCCTAGACTCTCTGGTGCCAACGAGGTAATGGTAGATGAATTGGCTCAGTTCGAACTAGGCGCTGGTTGTCAACAAGCATGGGTTCTTTCTGAAATGAAAGATGTTGAATTCGCCCTACAAGGAATGGATGGTGTTGAGATCGATACAAGTGCTTGTGTAAATGATGGGAGTGAAGGTCTTGAACCAATGGGTAAAAATGGTGAAGTTTTCATCAAAATCGGAGAATGGGACTTGGCTAAAGGAGAATATCGAGCCTTAGCAACTTGCCCGGAAGAAGCGGTAAATTGTGAAGGGAATGGAACTGTTTGGGTAGTGGATAGAGGAGCAATATTGGAGGGTTTTATGGGTGAAGGGCTCTTATTGGGCTCATTGTTCGGTTGTTTATGCTCATTGTGTTTGATTCCACTCGGTTTGACAATTAGTGTGATGGGTTCAAATCGCAAAGGGGCGGGAGGTGTAATGATTATTCAAGGACAAAACGGTGAAGCGATTACTGTCCAACCAAAACCCGAAACTGAACAAAATCTGAATAGTAATGACATCAATGCTCTAAATGCAATGGCCAGTAGGGGTGTTGTATTGAATACAGATCAAATCTATTCACTGATGCACGGCACGGATGAGACAAAAGAGAAAATGCTTCAAAATCTACACGAAATTCAACGGCGATCAGAGGTCCCCGATCCTTTCAGTTCTACTTCTACAAACAAGGTAGTGGAAAATGCTCCTTCTCTGATTCCTGATTCTGATTCCATCCCCGACGAACCGCTCTCAATCGATGTTGTCGAAGAGGTTGTGAAAGAAGCGGAAGGGGATAGCGTAGATGTTGAACCTGAGAAAGGGGCTTCTTGGAAAAGTTGGGATGAGGGTTGAAATCGATTGCGACGGTTTTTGAGCCCCCTCTGACTAGACAACCTCAGGTGAGGTAGTGGCTATAGGTCTAGAAGAAGCCCTAACCCTTCTGCAAAACAAGGTTAGAAGGGAAATTCTCGAACGTTTGGTGAGAGAGCCGCATTACCCATTGCAATTATCTCAGCAAATTGGAGTTAGTCAACAAGCCATAATGAAAAATCTCAGTTTGTTAGAAGAGGCGGAATTCGTTGTCAGTGAAATGGTTCCAAGTGAAAAGGGAGGGCCTCCAAAACGTATCTTTGCTGTACGTGAATCATTCAGTATGCGGATCGATTTAGGGCCTGATCTATTTCGTATTGAACAGCGAAAGCTTCCGAAGGGAGGACCTATGCGAATCTCCTCGGCATTGCCCTCAGATGTACTCGGCTTGGCAGAGTTGGTTTCTGGAAGAAGAAAGATACCCTTAGGTGAAGCAATGAGTCACTTATCTGTACTCTCCGAAGAATTGGATTCATTGGATAAACAAAGAGATGCAATCATCGCCTTACACCAGCATATTCGAAACAGGGTTTCTCATGCTGTTGATGAAGAGTTCATCGAATATGAGCACCGAAGAGTGATGCATGATCTATTAGATGACCCGCGTAAAAGATTCGACATCAGTAGACTCAGAGAGGAGTTACAGATTGGGGCAAGACAGATGGAAGATATTCTAGAGGAGGTTCGTCATCGCCTACTGAGACAAATCGGAGAAGAGCGCAAAGGGCAAATCATCGCAGCATCGCAAAATGTCAACCTACCCTGGTGGGTATTGTTGGACAAAGCCAACAAACAAACCTCTACTGAAGATTGAGTAAACTGATCACTGTGAATCTTCTTCGCTACCAAGGACTGACATCAAACTGCTCTGTTCTGCCTGCCTACTCTTGGCTTCATTGGTTCGGCCACGGCCAACCATGAATACCACTCCTGCTAGAGATAGGGTTAGCAACAAAATACCAACCGGTAATGAGTAGTTTGCAATGGCTGCTGAGGTGACGTCCCATATCGGGCTACTGGATTCCAACTCGTTTGGAATCGCTTTGATGTTGTCGTTTTCACTTGATTCAACAATCTCATTATCCGGATCCAAAACTACGGAAACTTCGTGACTACCAGCATCTACGGGCCATAGCAGATACAACTCAATTGGTGTTGGGTCGCCAGTTCCATCTGGTGGCATCAATGCTCCAATTACTTGCCTGAATACGATGTTAGATTCATCGCAACCATCACTGCGAATCTCGCCCGATTCTTGTCCTTGACACAGAACGATAACAACATCTGTTGCATGTACATTACCACTGTTCTGAATCAGAACTCTAACTGGGATGAACTCACCTACGTCGGCACTGTTCTGCTTCTCTCCAACTTCAACTTCGAGGATCTCAAGGTTGGGAGCACGTAGACGGATTGTGATTATCTGTTCATTACTATCTAGCATTTCTCCTTGCCAACTAGCACTGTCATCATGATCTCCGTTTTCCTGAGTCATATCCCCATTCATTGAAGTGACTTTCAAACCTATTGGGCGGGTGTCCAACTTTGCATTAGGTGAAATCTGAATAATCGCACGCATAGTAATTGTCTCATATGCATCTAAAGTTGGCATCTGATACTCTCCAAGATCTGTGAAGTAAACACAACGATCTGGGTTTTCAGCGACCATGTTTGTATCAAGAGTGGTTAACTGCAGACACTCTTCCTCAACTTCTGGCTGAGAATTATCAGCGTTCAATACAACTGCCCAACTCAATACCCAATCAGAAATCGAACCCATGGTTGGCTCTTCATCGAAGACCCATTCGCCATCTACACGCACAGCGGTATGGTTGTGAAGTGATGGTGTGTCTTCGACATTTCCTGCATTGGTGATGTTGACGGTGAAGTCAATTATCTGTCCTGGAGCGGCCGTCTTGACATCTGTGTCTACATTCGGATCTATCGAAATCTGCATATCATGGAATTCGAGAACATTGACCGTTATGATAAGAGTATCACGTAGTTTAGTGGATGATGGTCCTGTACGCGGGTATGCTTCTTCGCTGTAGACCTCGATGACCACAACATACTCACCCTTCTCAACCTGATCTGGGATGTGGATACCGATATCAATTTCTTGCGATGTTCCTCGTGTGAGTTCTTGTAAGAGGGAACGTGGAACTTCAATATCCCATAGTTGGTCATCCCCTCCAACCAAAGCAACTTTCGCCAAACGCATATCATACCGGTCTGGCCCATTACCCTCATTGGTTGTCCTCACTGTGATGATTCTATCTTCACCGGGATTGACATCTATACTCGGCGCTGATGGATCTAATATCTCATCATCTACCGTCACTATGTCCAAATCGTACACGTGAATGACGTTGGTCGAAAGAATGACCGAATCTGAAACCTTAGCATGTCCGTCGAGATGTGCTTTCACCGTTACAGCTGGCCCCAGACCCGCGGTAGCGTTAGTCGGAGCGCAGATTTTCACATTCACCTTGTATCTCGTATCCATGATGAAACGCCGCTTACCATCCCCATCGGGGTCCGCAGGTGCTTCAGAAAAGTCTAGTTCAACAGTCCAATGTTCTTGCGTCCAAGTAGCGATGTCCTGTCCTTCAGGCATTGCTTCAGGAGCCCCTGGTGTGGAGAATATCAGCCATCCATCAGCGAAATTCTTGACTACTGTGATGTTGTAATTTGCACATTGTCCAGGTAATACATCATCCTGGGTATCGAATATCTCAAACACAATATTTCCTGTAGACTTGATGCTGACATTGATCCACAATTCCAATACATCATAGGTGCCTTGTGAAATACTCTTGATAGGTTCTCCCACTGACCACCCCTTGACATAAATGACAAAGGTCCCTTGAGTTTGGTCTTGAGGGATACTGACCTTCAGATTCTTGGTGGTAGATTGTCCTGGGTCCAAGTCGACCTCTAGAGGGAATTCTACTAACCAACCAAATGGTAGGAGCCATTCTTGTTGCCCTTCAAGGTCCGTCGGATCATAGAATGCGAAAGAATCGTGGACGTTCCCCGTGTTCGTTATTGTAATCGAGAAAATTGCTGTCTGACCCTGCTCAACATCAGCCATACGGTGACTTGTGTCAAGATTGATTCCATGCACTACATCCATCAGAGTTAGCGTCATCCTATCAGAGCGAATTGCTGGGTCCTTGTGGCTTGTTGCAATCACTGTTATCTCTGCTAGCTCATCTTCACCGGCTTGGTAAATCGATGGAGCCCTTACCCTGAGATAGAAACGTGCACTGTCCCCACCCATGAGGAATATTGGCGTGTCTGGGAATATCGCGGTGTGATTGTTCGAGAAGTAGAGTGTGGCTGACCAATTAGCTGGAATGTCAGACAGATTCAGAGAATATGTATCTGCGACAAGATCGGATGGTCCGGGAGTAGTGTTGTTGATTGTGAGGTTGTAAATCGTCTGCTCTCCGGGTTCAATCACGTGGTAATAGGTCTCACCTTCATCGAATTCAATGTCGACTTGTCCCGTGAGGATGTGAGTGTAACATATTGTGAACATGTTATTGTTTCCTTCTTCACCACACTTGTTGGTATCAGTCCACGCCAAATGTGCACCACTACCAAGGTCGTTGGAGAATGCTGGTGGCTGTCCAATTCCAGGCCACTTAGGAGAACTAGGGCCTAATTTGTTCGATTGCCACGTAGTAACTACTACGGGTTCCCACGGATCTAAGGCTATATCTCCTGGGCCCGTAAGTGTGGTTTCATTCAAGCGCACGTACTGAATTTCTTCTTGGGCGCTTGTATTCCAATAATCTAGCCACGCAATGTGTACATGGTTCTGAGCATCAGTAAGCAATTCAGGGTACATGCTGTTGGCGGCGAACTTGTTATTCTGAGGTAATGCTGCCTTACCCTCAACGTTAGAAATTGGAGTATCTTCTATCTTCTTGATTGCATAGGTGGAAAGTCCACCAGGAACTCCATCCCAATCACCTGCTCCACGTAAGCGGAGTTTGGTGTAATATATCTCGTAAGATACATCCTTCTCGAATCCATAGTCTCTACCGTCCATCCATGCGATGTGAGTATTACCATCCATATCAACACCGATTGAAGGGTGGAAAGAATAAGCGTCATCTATGGTGATTCGAGTATCGTTAACTGCAATCAGGCCTCCAATGTCCTCGTAATAATTTCCTCCAGACACGGTTGTTCCGCTCAAACCATAAGAGAAGCTGCTGGAGTCATAGCCGGTATCTGGATTGTATGGATCAAGAACTGACATGTATATTTCACGCGAGTTGTTGGTCGAAATGTAGACCATCGCTTCTACAAGAAGAGCCATTTGTGAAGCACTGCTACCTGAAGAAGGGAATTCGTAGACTTGACCTCCAGCATCGCTGTTAGAAAGGGTGGTTCCTGGACAATTTCTTGTGTGTGTTCCTTGTACACCATCAGGGCACTGTGCCAAATCTCTGAAGTGGGATTGTACGGTGCTTGCTCCACCCCAACTCTGACCATACATCCCTACAGGGATCACACCAGCTCTCACACAGCTATCGTGAGCCTCTGTGATGGAAGCGTGGTCATCTGACTGACCTGCGGGGTCTCCGTCCTTTGGTCCTTCATCGGAAATAGGGATTACAATCTTGGTAGCGTTTGGATTCCACTTGTGATCATCACTTGTTGGTGGGTTTCCAGGCACGTTAAGACTACTATCCATCCACGATAGGCAAGCCCAATTTGAGCCTGGGCCCCAGTCTTCGCCAGAATATCCTGAATAGGTGCCACCGTTGTATACTGTTCCAGTAAGTTTGCGGATTCCTCCGCTGTCATCTCCGGGGGTCAGTCCCAATGCAGTATTACGCGGGCCGGCATTCATATTGTGGCCTGCACAATTACCTGTGCTAGCTGCACCAGGGAGGTAGTTTCCAAGTCCGTAAAGTGTCTCATATACAGTCATGTTAGCCTGTTCTAGCATTGGCTTAATTCCCATGAAATTGGTTCCGCCTGTACTGAATGCGCCTCCATAAATTACCGTACAAACATCAGCCCACTCAGAATACATCGAACCAGAGGTGTCTATGACGAAAGTGAGTTCCACCTTTCCACCTCGTGTATCATCCCAAGCGATTTGAACGAAATCGTCAGCATCTACAACAACATCTGGGTGGCCCTTGTGCCCAATAATTGGAGTGAGTAAGGTATCATCATAAACAGTTAGTGCTGCATTCTGTGCATAATCAGGCTCCAGCATTGCATAGTAGATCTGTGGCTGTTGGTAGAATCTATCCAACTCATCATAGGAATCTTCCCAAGCAATGTGAACATTATCCCTACTATCGACTGCTATACTTGGCCAGTCACGGTTGTGGGCCCTTTGAGAAACAATCGTGTCTTCGATAAGTGTCAGCGTTCCATCATCTGTTGCTGTTCCGTCTCTATCATCATTCCATGGATTCAATACTGTATATACAATTGAATGTTGTCCGGATTTATCTGCCCACACCGCGTGGACTCTATCCATGCTATCAACTACAATATCAGGGTGCCACCCTTTGGCCCCCCCATTATTGGAGATTTGAGTTGGGGCAATCAAGACATTGCTTCGTGGATCCAACATAGTGTAGTACATTTGTCGAGTATTCTGGCTGTATATTACGTGGATGTTGCCTTCAGAATCTGAATCCATTGCCACCATTCTATTGTTTGCGCCATCATCAACTAATTGTACAGGCTCTGTGATTACTACCAACGACCCTTCTGCTTCAGGAGCAGGAATCATCGATACGAAAACTGACATTAACATCAAAAAAACAAGCGAGCATGATTGTATTGTTCTTCCCATAGGTACCACTATTCCATTACAAGTGGTTTCGTGGTTCAACTCTTCTTACTTAACCGCGACCCTTACGTGTCATTTTCGATACTTCCGTATCATCGTGGGAATCATTTCAAAAAATATCAAACCCATTCCGATGGGTCAAAGCCTGAGCCGAAACTACCAGACTCATCGGTCTCTACTTCTTCACCTGTAGATTTGCCTTTTTTGGACTTAGCTCGCTTCTTTTCAATATCATCTACCGGTCCGGGTTTACCTATCCCTGGGCCATGGTGATGTTTGATATCATGGATAAGAGCGAGTTTTGCTAGCCATAATCGTCGCATGCTCTGCATCACCTCATTCTTGCTAAGACCGTCGAGCCAAATGGGCAAACTGACATTGAATGCTTGTAAGGGCCCTGTTCCAGTATTTGGCGTACTTCCAACATGGATGGCCCAGTCTACTCCAGCCCCAGTTAGTGTAAGGCGCATATCATGCAACCATTCCAACCATGATTCGAGATCTTCCTTGACATGCCGAGTCATCTCTTGTTGTTGCCCAAGATCTACTCTTGTAAAACTGGAGATTGCTACGAGATCTCTACCTTTGGGTTTGACAACAGCAAACATGTGCCCGTGGGGCCCTGGGGGGTATTTCAGTAACCAATGGCCTTCAGACCTGTCATCTTTCTGTGTCTTAGGTGACAAGCCCTCCTCTTCCAACCAATTCTGGATAGTTGACACGAGGTCCTCAGGGTCCATGTCATTGGGAGGGGGAAGATATACATGAATCCGACTAATAAGAGGGGGGCGTTAATTTACTGAAAGTGACATTAATTCATTAGTTAAGTTCTCCAACTCTTCACCTTCTTTCTTTTTCCTCAATAAAGCACGAGTTCTCGCTTTATTGATATCAAAGGCGTAATCACAAAAAGAAACCATGAATATCGCTGAGAGCCAAAACAACAGGATGATTAAAATCCATTCAACAGTGATTTGCAGGAATATATTCTCTCCAATCATTGACAGTCCAAAGGGGGCTTCATTCCAAGGTATTGCAAAAAGAGAAATTGAATGGGTAATCAACACAAGAACTGTGGCCAAAATGGGGAAGACAATCAAAGAGCCGAACATGGCAAATAGGAATTGGTAAGTCGTTCTTGCGTCAATTCCTTCATCAGTTTTGTTTCCAAGTTTACGGCCCATAAAAGCCTGAAAACCACAGGAATAGATGAAGAGGGGTAAAGTAAGTAACATTGGGATTAGTGGCCAGGAATGTATTATTCCTTTGGACAGTGAGCCTTTTCTCAACTTTCCATCAATGGCAAGATCCCTGCCATCTAGGCCGTTGTCATCAAGTATTACAGCTGCCCGTTTAGCCTTGGTTATTAGTTCACTTTCCGATTCATTTGCGACATCTTCGCGTACTTCGCGAGCGGCTAATACTTCCTCTCTCCAACTCTTGAGCGGTTTGCCGGATTTGTTTGCTCTCAAATGGCCAAGAAGGTGCCATGCCCGATGGGTTTTCCAATCTGGTGCATTTGGAGTCAATGGCGCTAGGCGTGCCTGTAACTCGTCCCTTAATCCGATTACTGCATCTGCTCGGGGTTCTTTCCATTCGCCCGCTTCAAGTGCTTTGACCAATTCATCATCTGTTGCTGTCTCCGGTATTTCTAATGGCTTGGAATATTCTATCCAACAATCTGTCCTCCAATGATGCCGGACGCGATAATGTAGGCCGATTGGCAAGATTACTGGCCGGGGCCGCCCCAAACCTTCACTAATCGCTGCGGCAGCAATCACCGTACGCATAGGTCCCGTACGCAATCGAATCAAGTGAGATTCGCTATGCGAAGTTCCCTCGGGAAATAGAGCACAACCAAAACCAGAAGAGACTCCATCTGCTAAGGCCCTTAGGCTTCTTCCGTTCAAAAGAGTGGCTTCTTCTTCAGAACACCCTCCTCTAATCAATTCGGCTTTGCGGATGACTGGTTGTACCGCAAATTTCCTTGCCCACCAACCAATGATTGGACGTAAAACGAGATCGTGCCTCCCTCCTATGACGAATCTCTTAGGGTGAGATAGCATGATTTCAACTGGGTCGATAAGGCCATTTGTATGCCAGGAACTGCATAGAGTTCCTGCTGTATCTGGAATATATTCTTGGCCAGTAAATTCGAGACTACGAAATTGAATGTTATTGGTCAGCCTCAAACAAAGATAGCCAAATGCGGTGAAGAAAGGTGAGCCAGGTGTTTTACCATCATTCTTTGGTGCTGATATCTCCATGAGTTCTTCGATATTCATTTTAGAGGCTCTTTTGGATAGTACTGGTAATGCTTCACCACGATGGTCAACTGCGCCATCTTCACCAGATTCCATAGCGTTCGATTCTTCCGACATATATTCAACTCGATTTCTTCAATTGTTCTGATAATTCTGCTAATCTTGCATAATCCGGATCCAAGGAGCCGATCGGGGGTGATTTCGGCCACATAGCCAACAAACTTCTTCCCCCATCGCCGGGATTTCTTGGGATAACATGGATGTGAACGTGAGGGATTTCCTGTCCAGCGCGTGGGCCGTCATGAATTACTACGCTGAAATCCTCCGTTGAGAAATGTTTACCCAATCGTCTCTGGACCTCTATAACTCCCGACATTAATGATGTAAGTTGTTCTTTGGACAGAGACGATATCCGCTTAGCTTGTTCATGAGGTACTACCAATGTGTGCCCTTCCCGCCTAGGGTTGATGTCGAGAAAAGCAACCCAATCGGGCCCCTTGGCAACAAAGGCTGCTGGGATTTCGCCAGCAATAATCCGACTGAATAGGCTAGGGGTTTCGGCCACGCTATTCTCTAATCGATGCCGGTTCAAGGCATTTCTGTTCATTACTCATCGGGAGATAGTATCCACGTTCCTGACGCGCTCATCCTCAGTGGTAATGTTCCTACATTCCCATCAGTAGAGATGAGGCTGTGTTTCAACCAATTATCATCATCTCTTTCGGGATGGTCTGTTCGTGAATGCCCTCCTCTTGATTCGTTTCTAGCCAATGCGGATGCGGTAGCCATCCTGGCTAAACTACAGGCGGATTTCAAATTCAAAGCTTGACGTAATTCGGTATTCATCAATAAAGAATTATCATCCAATCCGATACTTGCTGATTCTGCTTCAAGACGTTCTAAATTATCCAATGACGCTTGCAAGGACGTCTCGTCTCTTGACAGAGACATGGAGGCGGAAAGTTCCTTTCTCAATGCTTCTCTTATTGTTCCTATTCGAGTTTCACCAGAGTCGTTTAGCAATCTCGCATCTAACTCTTCTTGCACATTGGATAGTGTTTGTTGTAGTAATTCCAAACCGCCAGAATTAGTACTCTTGGACCAAGTACCAGCATGTTCTCCTGCATTAGTACCGCCAACAAGATCGTCGAGTAACCTATTACCCCACGCAATAGATGCGCCATGCATTCCACTACACGATGCGTCTCCTGCTGCATATAATCCAGTCAACCAAATTCCCCATTCGCCATACGCCACTCTTCCCATTTCATCAACAGGTATGCCGCCGATAGTGGTGGAGACTGATGGTTCAACAGGTATCATGTCGGAAGTAATATCCAGACCGGCCCTACTCTGTAACAATGCTGCTGTATTCGCATACCATATTCCCGCATCGCCTGACAATCTAGTTGCATCCAATACACAACCCTCTCCAGCGTTTGCCATGACTTGACTAATCATTGTTGGAGAAAGGCTTGCATCGGATACTAGTTCCTCTCCTCCTGCGGACAACAACCTTGCACCATTAGCTAACAGCCCTAGCGGTAATGAGATATTAGTGCCAGAAACGGAAAGTGGAGTCCATGCCTGAAATTCCAAATCTCTCAATGAAACTCCTTTCATTGCAGCAAGCGCCTGTCCTGTTCCCCCTGTCGGTTCTCCGTTCCAGGCCCCTTCGAAGCCATTGTCTGCAATCACGATTGCTTTCGCTTGAATTGCGCGTATTTGTCCTTGATTTTGATCTAAAACGATGACTCCTCTAACTTTGGAATCTTCAATCACTAACTCCAATGGAAGGTAATCTCCTTTCCTATGAATATCGGACTTCATGCATCGGTCTTCCAGTACTTGGATGACTTCTCTTGCAGTGGCATCCCCACATCCTGTGATTCTCGAAGAGCTTTGTCCTGGGCCAGTAAAGGAATGGGGCAGGCCTTCCGAATTTCTCCTGAAAATAACTCCCCATCCTTCCAATTCTGCAACAATACGCGATGCGGCTGTAACTCTAGATACGGTGATGTCTTGATCAGAAAGCCAATCTCCGGCCCTGATCGTGTCATCTCGATGTCCTTTAGTTGAGGATTCTTTCAAAGAGGCCGCCAAAGCATCTCCGGGAATACCAATACCCGTACTTCCAAGGCCTTCTTCGCCCATCAACATAGTATGTGCTCCAGTCTGTTCTGCAGCCAAAGCGGCCCTTAGGGCCGCTGGGCCACTACCGATGACAACAACGTCCCAGCATTCCAAACAATTCCCTCCGCGATTTCTCCGAGACAAGACAGACCCATAAACGACGCGCCCTTGAAGACTGCTGATTATGCATGGCGTGAGTGTTCTGTCATGCTCACGAGGCTCTTTGCGCGGCGTAGACGTATCCTTCTTCTTCTGTCTCCAGCCCCAATCCTCTTCTGTACCTTAGTATGCAATATCTGGGATTGTTCAGTTTCTCCTTTTTCATTCTTCAAAGAAACAGTGACTTGACGTAATCCCCTCTCATTTGCAGACCATGATAATTTCAACCACAAGACAACTGTTTTGTCGAGATATTGAGCCATTCTCATAATGGTATCTTCGCCACCTGAGGTATCGATTAGAGGTAACGGGGTTGTGGGGCTGGGGCAGAATGGGACGTCAACAGAAAACATGTAGGAATCCGGTGCACCACCAGGAAGGTAAACATCGATCTTTGCTTTCTTTTGTTGGTTTGTCTGATTGTGTAAGAAAATGAATAATCCACCCTGACCATCCCTACTGATATATTCGCACTCAGCATCCATTCTCCATCCCTTATTTACTACCGATGCTCCATTATCCAGAATATCCATCTGCAATCTATCGACGAGATGGAAGAAGGCTGGTTGCCAAGCTTTGGCATGGGCAACTAAGCGGTGCAACAATTCAATCGATATTGGGCCGTCGTCGCCTTCCATCCATTCAATGATTTGATCTTCATACAATTCACTCACTTCGGAACGAAGATGATTACGAGGGATTAGGCCTTGTTGTGAAAGGTGTACGACATAAAGAAGGCGTTCAAGGGATTCTTCTTCGGAAGCCTCCGTGCGTAATGATTCTGCTAATCTTCTTCGCCAAGTATCCCACCTCATTCGTAAAAGTGGATCAAGGTGGGTTGCAACTACTTCACTCAATGTGTTATGTATCTGAGTTGGGTGGTGAGTAGGTGCATGTAAGGTGAGGAAGGGTTCTTCATCTTCTAGATGGTTCAATGCTTCAGCAGTAAATTGGATGTGGAATGCCATTGCAAATCCGGCGACCATGGCCAGCATCAAAGAAAGATTCCAAGTAATGCTTGACGTAGGAGTAAGTGTGGAAAAGGTGAGTAAAATCAGGGTTATTAGGCCTAAAAATACGTGGATTAGATTGTTTCTCTGGATTTCTTTTAATGAATCATAAATCCTGTCTGAACCGGGTTGTGCCAACAAATTCCTACCCCTTTTTTGGGCATGGCCGACATGTAATGAAGCCTCCAACATTGCGTGAACTGCAGCGCTAATTGCGGGACCAATCGCTATTGCCAATAATAACGCCCATGTGATGAAAACGAAAATGGTGGAGCGTGGAGAGTACTCTGGTAAAACAACACCCAGCATGGCAACCAAAGCAACCATGAAACCATATCCGTGCCTCCAGAAACGCATCGGCCACCACATGAATAGACGGCCCCAAAGTAAGCGCTGAACCTCTGCTGAATACAGCATTTGTTGGACGCGTTCGGCACTTGTTTCTCCTGGTGAAGGTTCGTCGGCGTAAGGCGTTGGTAATGGTAGCACAGACAGCCCCCCTCCAAAACCCATGTGTGCGGGAATGGGTCATAGTTGAAGGCAGCACCGGTCATACTTACTATGAGTAATTGTCTTGACGGGGGCGCTGGTCGAAGGGTTGGGCGTGTAGCATAGCTGGATAATGCACTGGCCTCCTAAGCCAGGGACCGCGGGTTCGAATCCTGCCGCGCCCGCTCAGTGATTAGTGAATTGCTAATGCCCAGCGTTTACCTATATCTGCAACTTCATGCAACATTTTCTCAATCTGTACTCTTGGCTGCATACTCCTAGGTATGCACGAGTCACACTTAGCTAGGCTATCCAACAATTCTGATAAAGCACCTTCGGGAAGTAATAGGCGGCCTTTGGTTAGTAATTGGTGAATCTGATCGATGATGTCTTCAGCTGCCATCGCGTGTTCTCCCATCAATTCATCAAGATGGCCCATTGCTCCTTTGAGGACTTTCTTGTTTCGACCACCGCCTGTTGCTTCCCAGCGCCACTCGTGTACTCTTCCACGTAATGAAAGCTCAAACATCTGTTGAATTGGGGCAGATGTTGTCGCTGCAATAATTGAATGTAGAGATGAACGGTTTTGATGGCGTTGGCCTTTGATCAGCACCTCGAGAAGGAAAATTCCTTTACGCAAATTTCCATCTGCTGTATGCACAATATCTCCAAGTAGGCCTTCTGCTAATTCTACTCCTTCTGCTGTAGCTATGCTTGAAAGTGTGTGTTCCAAGTTGGATTTTGCTGTGCTTGGAATTCGAATCAACTGACAACGGGACCTTAATGCATCCATTACTCTACTCGGGGTTCTTGCTGTAAAAATGAATCTAGACGTGTGTGCTTCTGATTCCATCATTCTACGAAGATACGCTTGTCTAATTGAGCCTAGATGGTCTGCGTCTTCGATGATAATTATTCGAGCAACAGGGGCCCGATGGCGTCCAGATAACAGTATGTCATTCTCAGTACCCGCAGGAGGGGGGCCTGATTCTATGTTAGTGGACAAATTACGATCGAATGCATCTAGGCTTGATGTTCCTGCAAGTGTGCCTCCCTTACCCCCTCCCCCTGGGCGGATAAAATCCTCAAATGTTTTCATGGCGCCTGCCGATTTCTTGAGATCCTTGGCTTGTAGAATATGGGTTGTATTTTTCCAACCTGCCCCCAATACTTGCCTTGCAAGAAGTCTCGTTGCTGCTGTCTTACCAACCCCTGTTGGGCCAGCAAGAAGTAAATGAGGAAAGGTGGAAGACAATGCGGCTTTCTCTATGTTGTTACGGATATCTGTGGGCATCGCTAGATCGTCAAATCTGCGCGGGGCCCTTGTCTCCAACCAACTAGCCATCTGCCCTCGGGTTACTTAATTCATCCACGGTTCATGAAGAATTGTGATTAGCGGGGGGGTTTCAATTTCTTGATAACACCGCTAAGGCCTCAATCTCAACCAACATTTCTGGATCTACCAATCCTTTGACTACTACAAGGGTTGTTGCCGGCCTGATATCTTTGAAAACATCTCCATGTGATTTCATTACTCGATAACAATCATTTTCGTTAACCACATATATTCTGGTTCTGACTATATCTTCCATCCTGCCTTCAACTTCTTTCAATGCAGCCTCAATCCTTTGTAGAGTGATCCTGGTTTGTTCTGCAGCATTTCCTTTTGCGAGTACTCGGCCCTCTTGATCTGTTGCTGTTGTGCCAGAAATATGGACTGTTCTGCCAACTCTAATCGCCCTAGAATAACCCGCCACCTGCTCAAAGGGGGTGCCGGTACTAACTCGCTCTCTAGCCATCCGCCTCATTGGGCGATAAAGGAAAGGGGTCAAGACCTGTTCGGTCAGACTGCATCCAATGTTTTGTGCCCAGATCTTCTGGCTTTCATGAAAATCCTGCTACCGCAGCCTTTGCAACTGATTCCATTCATATCCGGTGTAAAGGATTCAACATTGCCACAGAATGTGCATTTGTAATTGACTTCGCCACTCGCCATCAGTCTCCCTCGGTGCACGGCGACCTGCCCTCCCGCTTTGAACCTGTCCCATACTAAGAATAGGTAAAGTGACTATGGATGCGGCATATTCATGGTTCGTGTGCATAGGGCAATTGGCAATGGGTGATGGAAAGAAGTTAGTCATTGATGTGATTGACAACGGCGGACAATGGACACATCGGGAATGGCGCGTATTACGCCACCTTGGTGTTGATACGATGATTGTTGAAAATTCAACCCCGGTTGGTGAATTACGGGAATTGGATGGGTTGTTGCTTTCGGGTGGGGCCGCGCGTGTTGGGCTTACTGGAGAGTTGGGTAGATGCGGGGAATATCTTGAGATGGATGTTCCAATTCTTGGCATTTGCGCCGGACACCAGTTTATGGCCAGATACTATGGAGGAGATGCTAGAGAAGCCCCACAACCAGAATTTGGTGCAATGGAAATCCGCTTGGTAGATGGTGGAGGTATTTTGTTTGAAAATACGCCTGATACTCAGATAGTTTGGGAGTCTCATAACGACGAAGTGCACATAGTGCCCGATGGTTTCAACATTACCGCGAGTAGCGATTCATGTCAAGTTCAAGCCATGCAAAATAAGGAAGGGACTCGTTTCGGGCTACAGTTTCACCCTGAGGTCAACGATTCAGAATATGGAACGGAAATAATTCGAAACTTCGTCAAGCATTGTGTCTGATCAAACTCTCAGATTCGCTTGCCTAGCATGCATTAAGACTCGCATGCTGTGTTCGATAACGGAAGCCCATCTCCACGCTTCATCAAAATTGCTTCCGGTTGAAAATACGCCATGTCCCTTGACTACTACTGCTTTCATATTCCCTTGTTTCAAAGCCTCGGCTAATTGACGGAGATATTCATCTTGATTGTCCTCATCTGGTTCGACAATTACAATATTTCCAAGATTCTTCTTACCTTCTTCATCAATTGGTTTCAAGACGATTAAATCTTGTTCACAGGATATAGATGTAGCATATGGCGGGTGGGTGTGTAAACAAGCAGCGGGCCCCTTAGTTTGCAATGACTTGGAGGCAAGTAATACTTCGAGAATGCGCCACTGTTCGGGTGCATCTGGCGGGGGAGATTGACCCAATCTGCCGCTGGTGATGTCGGTCTCATTCATCTGTCCAATAATTGCTCCAGCAACTGAAGTGTGCATCAATCCGGCCTCATCGGGATTCAGAATTGCGACGGCCCCTACATCTGAATGTACCAAGCCTTCACGGTGAAGTTGTCTACCAATTCTGACAAAGTCTGCAACCATATGAGCTGGGATGACAAAATCTGGCCCCACAACTGGAGGCATTGGTTGTTCCTCTATCTCTGATATCACTTCTGCAGTTCCTGTTAAAGCGCCTCGTAATCTTTCAACCTCTGCTTCTAAATTAGCAATTTTGTTTGCCGAGGTTGCTGCAAGATCTAATGCTTGCGAGACCAAATCTGAAGCATCTTTTTCTGGAGCAGGAGGGAGGGGTTCTTTCACGATTTTTTCCGGAGCAGGGGGGGAGTCTAGTGGGCCGGAAAGGGAGGGAGGGGGTGAATCGGGTGGGCCACCGCTTGGTGGTGAGTCAGGGGGGCCGGAAGGGGGGCCCTCAGTAGGAGGGGGGCCTGATGGTGCAGTTTCAACAGGCGACGAAGAAGGAAAGTTGCTTGGTGGAGAGTCCGGCGGCCCTGTGATTTGTTCCGGTGGACCGGAGGGAGGGGGCGTGAGTGGGGAATCTGATGGTGGGCCGGAAGGGGGGCCACCACTCGGTGGCGAATCTGGAGGAGGAGACATAGGGCCTCCAGTAGGAGGGGGGCCTGGGGGGCCGTCACTTGGTGGTGAATCGGGTGGACCGGAAGGAGGGCCTCCGGCAGGGGGTGGACCGGATGGTTGTGATGGGAAGGGAGGTGGGCCCGAAGCGGGTGATTCGGGGGGGCCAGAAGGGGGGCCTCCAGCAGGTGGTGGGCCGGGGGGGCCATCGTCCGAAGCGGGCGGCATCGGGCTGCCGATGGTGCTGGCAGCATTGAGCATTGCTGCCATTGCATCATCATCAGGTTCAGCTGAAGTGGGCTCCTCAATGCCATCTTCCTCTTCAGGGGCGTCTTGAGGTGGGGCGTCTTGAGGTGGAGGATCTTGGGGTTGCGCCCCCACTACATTTTGAGCATCGCCGAAACCAGCAGCAAAGAGATTGTTTGCTGCCGCTTGCTGCTCCTCGTCTTTAGCGATTTGAGAAGAAGTTCTGTTCGACACGCGTTCCGCCTCGGACGGGCCACGGCACGCTGCTTAAATACACGTTTCCTGTCGCCGAACTCCCAACTGCCCGCGTGGTGTAGGGGTTATCATGAGGGGTTGTCGATCCCTCGACCCGGGTTCAAATCCCGGCGCGGGCGCCTCAAGATGTTGAATGATTGGTAACAGTTCCACACACTACGCAATAAACTTCTATTCCGCCGATCCTTGGCTCAATCCCTGCAATGTCAATTTCATTGCCACAATGACACTTCACTTTAGTACCTGACATCAGACCTGCGAAAGGATGTTGAGCGTTAAGGATGACGGGGGCCTAATCACCAATTCCCGAATCTTGCCTCGAATCTTGTCAATACCATAGTAGAATTGTATTGTCTACGGATTGAGGATTTAACGGGTTTACTAAAGGAACCATATTCGGAAAGTATCGAATTTAATTTCTTGTCGTGTTGGGAGATTTCTTCTTCTTTTACTACGGCCCAACCCCTAACTAATCTTGGGCCTTGTTTTGTTAATAATGGTAATAGAGAGGGGAGGTGGGAAAGTGTATCGTGAGGGAGATTCATCAATAATATGTCAAATCGTCCGAGTAAATCATCATCTTCTCTAAGTTTCAATGCATCCCTAGTTTCTACAACCCAGCCTTCAGGCACGTTTCCAAGTCGTTCAATGAATAAATCAATCGCGGCCTGGTTCAGGTCGCTTGCAAATACCCCATTCAGTAAATCCTTCTCGTTATTCAATTGGAGTATAGCAGGCCCGACTCCGCAATAAGGATCCACTACATTCACTTCTCTATCCAAAACTTCTCTAAGTTCTTGGGCGCTGTTTACAGTTTGTCTCCTCTCTCCGGCAAGTCGATTTGAATAATATGCTGAAGAGGGGTCGAGGAGAATCGAAACCCCGTTCTCTTTGATTGAAATCTTTGTTGATGTTAATTCAATTCTATCGTTTTCGTCCAAAGCACATATCCCATCTGCGTCTAGAATTTCGCCATTCAGTCTTGCAGCTAAGGGGATTAATTCCCGAACTCTAAATTCGCCCTTTACCCCTAAATCCTTCAAGACGAGTCTGGCTTTTTTCGCGTAGGAGATTTTTGCTAAAGCAACTTGTTGGGCGTATTTCTCGACCTCTCGATCTATTTTGAAAATCACTAAATCGCCAAGTTGTTCCTGTGAATTAGGCCATATTCCCTCATGTTCATCAATTATTGATTGAGGAAGGTGGTCTTGGAGGTGTTCCAACCAAGTGTTTGGCAATGGCGCCTCTTGGATTTCTTCCACGATTGGAATTCCTGTGAATGGCGAGGGAAGAGGAGAGGGGGCTGTGTCAGAAATTGGGATGAGGGTGCATTCTTCATCGGACAATATTCTGTAGCCTTTAGCATACCACTGATTTTCGATCAAGAGGTGTTTGAATTCCTCTGTTCTGCGCTTCGGCACGCTCAAATGGCGCATGTTGCTCAACGGCTCCAATGGAGGGCGTCGCTTGACCTTGGCGGAGGATTCGGTTCTTGAGAACGGGTTGTACCTAATTGGGACTGGTGTCGGTTCTGCATTGAACATGGGTATTGGGGGTCAGCGCATTGCAGCGGCTTGTGAACATAGGTTCCTAGAAGGATATACATCGTTGCTTGATACTGATGAAAATATTAGGCTGGAGACGATTGTGGGGACTTATTCAGTAATTAGGCGCCCTGCTGTAGAGGTCCCGGATAATCTACTTGGTTTAGCGAAGACATCTAGTGTGGCACTAATGGTGATTGGGGACCCTTTGCAAGCGACGACTCACGTTGATCTGTTATTACGATGCAGAGATGAACAAATTCACGCTGAAGTTCATCATGCCGTTTCGGTTGTGGATCTTGTTTGTGCAGGAATTGGCTTACAATCATACAAATTCGGCAGGCAAGTAACTATTCCATTCCCCTATTCGGGGCATGTTCCAACCTCTCCATTAGAATTGATTGCAGATAATTTTGAATTGGGGCTGCACACCTTAGTTCTCTTAGACCTCGATCCAACTGGGAAAGGGGTGGATGAACCACTACCTATGTCCCCTCGCCAAGCGATAGAAGCGATTCACAAAATGGTTGAGCAATTGGATGATGATCCACCCCCTCATTTATTGGAAGAAGAGGAATATACGCCACAAATGCAATTGAGAAAAGCCGGTCTTTCGAATCTGATTGGCGATGGAATTGGTGAAGTTATGGGCGTAATGTGTTCGAATATGGGAAGGCGGGAACAAGAAGTGAATCTAGGCACTCTAAATGAATTAAGAGAATTGGATATTGATGGGATTCATTCTTTGGTTATTTTGGGGCCCTTGTCGGGTCTTGAGGAAGAGGCGTTGAAGCGTCTCCATTGAAGTAGGAAGCCCGCCCGCAATGGATTGAGTGGCAATCGTTTGGGGTGAGAAATGATATGGCAGGACCTTCAAAAGTGGAGTTTCCTGGTCAAAAGAAAAACCAGAGAATGCGTATGCGTGGAACAAAGCAAGCCTCTGCCGACGCCCAAAAGAGACTGCGTAAACAATTGAGCAGTTTATTGGATGAGCCTGAGATGGTAATGCCTGACATGATATGGTCTGGAAAATTAGCATGGGGCAGGGTTGATCCTGTCACTAAATCTCTCAAAAGAATTCGTAAAGTTATCGAAAATAGAACCAATAGAAGCTGGTTAGCGAAGAGAATGAAAGGCGCCAAAGGAGATTCTATCGCTAAAGCGTTGGCTGGATCTTTGGTTGCGGCCCTAGATGATGAAATCTCAATGGTTGCTACCTTCAAACATCCAATCTATGGTAATGGTGCATTTGTTAGAAAGGGGGATGCTAAACCTGCAGCGATGGTCGGAATACAGCATTTCCACAATCCTCGTCTCCGATTACTACCTTGGGAAGAGCATGCAAAGGCGGGGTGGTACTTCTTTTCGTGGAAAGGAGGGTTTGTTTGTACTGGAAATGAAGCAAAGGTTCCGACTGAGTGGATTGAAGATGGTATGAAGAAAAGCGAATACAAGAGTGTTGAGAATAACGGGTGCCACATCATTGGGGAGTTGGATGGAGATGCTGTATCCGATGGGCTCGATACAGAAGAAGGATATATCCGCTTAGAATTCCAAGAAGGGTCTGTTGTTGGAATACAGGGGTCATTGTTAGAAGAGCGTGGGGCGAAAGATCCGTTCATTCAACCATTGGCATTGAAGATGTTGCCTCCAAAAATCAGTTCTGTTGTTGATGCTGAATTGAAATGGCGCCCTAATGGATGGCCCGAGGGGGAGCCGTTGCCAGAATCAGCAGATGAACGTGTGCAGGAAGTGTTCGATGCGTGGCTAAATCTTGGTGTTGATGAAAGTCGGTTATGGATGATGTTGAAGCAAGCGCTCCTCGCTAATCTAGACAGGGGGTTTGTAGTTGGAGACACTTGGTTCGGTGAAGACGATATCGATGGATGTCTGGATGCTTTTTCCGGTGGAAAGGATGAGAGAAGAGCGGTGAAGTTCATCATTTCCAGACTTCATGATGAAAGGAGAGGGGTTGCTATCGATAACGAGGGCGGCGCAGAGTGGTTAGAAGATGAATGTGTAATCAGAAGCAGGGCGACAACATTACACAATTTCCTCAAAGCTTCTTGGAGTGAATTTGGATTAGAATTACTAGAAGAGTTAGGTGTTGATGAAGAAGTTGCTCATGGAATCTGGCAGAAGCAATTGGAAAGGCCATCCCCTTTCAACAATTTTTTGCGTAAAGTGATTGATGGGCAAGAAGAAAAGAATAAACTGGCGCGAATACCTTGGTCAGATATTACATTGAAGGGTTTGTGCGGGGGAGTTCAGGAATTGGTTCTCAAAGCAGCCTCAGAAGGAATTGGCAAAGCCAATGCTATGGCGACAAAAATGCGTGGTTCAATTGAGGTTGCCGCTCTTGGTTGGGCGTGGTTAACTGCACAGGGAAAGGGTTCGGGGAATGAATGGCATTTCGAAAATGCTGCAAGGGATAAAGGGGGAGAATGGGCTCACTCCGTTGCAGAATTATGGGGTGCTGCTGAATCGATCTTGACGTTGTCCGAATCTGATGATGGTGCTTCTGCAGAGGAGTATGGAGCGGCTATGGAGCGCTTCCGTAAAAAATGCGGAGAGCAAAACGAATTGCCTTCACGATGATGCGAGAAGTGCGTTTTCGATATCATTCCAAAGATCTTCGGCATCTTCAATTCCAACTGAAAGACGTACAAGTCCAGGCGTGACTCCAACTTCCAAACGCCGCGCTTCTGGAGTGGCAGCGTGGGTCATCGACCATGGATGATTGATTAGGCTCTCTACACCCCCAAGACTTTCTGCTGTGGTAAACAGTTTGCTGGCTTTAGCAAAACGGCGGGCTGCAGCCTCGCCCCCTTCAATTTCGAGGGAGATCATTCCCCCAAACCGACGCATCTGAGACGCTGCAACATCATGCCCCCCGTGTCCTTCAAGACCGGGATACAAGAGCCTTGTAACTTTTGGATGGGAAGATAACTTCTGCACTAAATATTCTGCATTATCACAATGTCTTTCCATTCTAATTGCCAGTGTACGGATTCCTCTAAGAATCAAAAAACAATCCAAGGGAGATGGGACGGCGCCTATCGTATTCTGAAGGAATCGTATCTTCTCGTTCAACTCTTCACTCCGTGTGACAACATATCCAGAAATGACATCGCTGTGACCTGCTACATATTTTGTCGATGAACTACAGCTAATGTCTGCTCCGAGTTCCAATGGTCGCTGAAGAACTGGACTGGCAAAGGTGTTGTCTACCACCACTAGCCATCCCCTTTCATGGGCTTTAGCCGAAAGTTCCGCAATGTCGTGAATGTTTAGTAGAGGATTGGTGGGTGTTTCCAGCCATAACATCTTGGTGTTTTCTTGGGCGCATGCTTCAAGATCACCTGGGCCAAGTTCACTGTATGTTGTTTCAATTCCGAATTTTGAAAGTACTTGATCGAAATATCTCCCTGTCCCACCATAAAGATCGGATGCTGCAATGATGTGGCTCCCTGATTCTAACAACTGGGTAACTGTCGAAATAGCCGCCATCCCACTAGCAAAAGCGCTACCGTATGCTTTAACGCTGGGAGATTCGAGGATTGCTACTGCTTCTTGTAAAGCGTCTCGTGTTGGGTTTTGAGTTCGCGAATATTCATATCCAGTGTGTTCTGCAAAATCGCTTTGAACATAAGTCGATGTTTGGAATATCGGAGTTTGTACCGATCCCGTTTTCTCATCGGGTTCGAAACCAGCATGTACCGAACGTGTGGATTCGCCCAGTTCTTTCATATCTAAAGCCCCCAATTATCAGGTTCAAAGCCATTTTCTCGCAACCACGAATCGTTGTATAATTTCGACAGATATGGGTTGCCTGCATCAGGTAAAATTACTACGATTACCGCCTTCTCTCCAGCGACTTCGGCCTCTTCAGCAATCTCCAGCGCAGAGTGTAGGGCGCCGCCACATGAGCCGCCACAAAACAATCCCTCAACCTTGGCCAATCTTCTTGTTGCCTTGAAACAAATCTCATCATCGACTTGCCTTATTTCATCAATAACGGAGAAATCTGTTGCTGGAGGGATGAAGTCTTCTCCAAACCCTTCAACCATGTATGTATGAGGAGTTCCAAGTGTTCCCTTCTCAAAATATTCCTTCAATATCGACCCAACCGGATCTACGCCCACAACCTTTGGGGTCGGTTTTCCTTCTGCTTCGGCCTGTGCTTTCAGAGACTTTCCACAGCCCGTAATCGTCCCCCCCGTGCCCATGGTAGCAACGAAATGGGTTACTCTTCCCGCAGATTGCCGCCATATTTCAGGCCCTGTTGATTCAATATGGGCCTGAGGATTTGCTTGATGTGAATATTGATCCGGATACCAAGCTCCTGGAATTTCTCTTGCCAGCCTTGCTGCAACTTCGTAATACGAACGTGGGTCTTCCTTTTCGACGGCTGTAGGACAAATATGGACCTCTGCACCAATTGCGCGCAACAAGTCGATTTTTTCTTGGGCCATTTTATCGGGCATTGTGAAGATGCAATTGTAGCCCCTTTGTGCCGCAACCATGGCTAGACCTATGCCGGTATTTCCACTAGTTGCTTCGACAATAGTTCCCCCTGGTTGAAGAAGGCCATTTCTTTCCGCGTCTAAAACCATATGAAGGCCGATTCGATCCTTGATTGAACCGCCAGGATTGCACCTTTCCAATTTGACCCATATCTCGGAAGAAGTAAGGTGAGATGTGACACGATTCAATCGTATAAGTGGCGTTTCCCCGATTGCGGAAACAACATCGTTGTACGCTCCCCTTGGTAGGTCCATGGGCATCGCTGAACGTGGATGGATTTCATCATTGCCAAAGTCTATTCCGATTCTTGATTTTCGTCTGCGCGCTTACCAGACTCTACCAGAATATTTCCGATCAATAGTGCTCCCCCACCAATGAATAGCCAAAATGTGGCTTCATTCAATCCCTCGGCTAGGGCGTAAATCGTTGCCCAAACCGGTTCAAATGCATAGATGATAGCGGCATGAACTGGGTGAAGGTGGCGTTGATACAAATTTAGAATCATGATGGCGACAAACGAGCCGAGTACGCCGAGTAACAGTAACCATATGAGAACATCAAATTCAATCAACAAACCTAACAAATCGAGAATATTGATTTCTACTGTTGTGAAAATTAACGCAAAAATAAGAGTTAGAGTGGAGGCGATTACAACTACCAAAAAGGATGTTTGAGTAACTGCTAATGGATCAAATTGTTTGGTTACGGAATCGGTGAATATGATGTGGAATGCGAATAGAAGGGCGCTGAAAACCGTGAGTAATTCCGCCCAACCCCATGTTAAGTGCGGGGGGCCATCAATAAAGCCGGCACCGAATGTAGCAAGAATTACCCCCGACACCAGTACCGTAGTCAGAGGGTGGCTTTTCATCTTCAATCCAATTAATGCAGTAAATACAACATATAGGCTAGTCAAGAATGCTGAAACCGCGGGGGTTATCTCGTTTAATGCGAGCATTTGAGTTAAGAAACCTCCAAACATAAGCAAACCGAGAATTGTGCCCCCTTTCCATGCGCTCCTATCGGCTAGCGCAATTCGTGCACGTGTGCTAAAGATCGGTAATGTGATTGCTGCCACCAAAAAACGAATCAAAACCATGAAGCCAACTACGCAAGCAAGATCCCACACCTCAAGATGAGTTGCTGCGGAATCGAGAGCTTTCTTCATCCATACGAATGTTCCTCCCCAAATCAATGTCACGAACAACAGCCAGATTGCTGCTCGGCGGCGCGTGGAAATCTCTGTTTGCACAATTGCGGGGGGCTGGATTGATTCCTTCACGATTTGGGTTGAAAAATAGTTTCAACTTGAGCAAGATAGCATAGAGCATCCTACGCGGTTCCGGGCCCATTCAGGTCTTTTCTGGTACCATTTTTCTTCATATTCCGATTGCTCATCATATGGGTTTTTCAGCAACTCATACAATTCCTCTGCTATTGAATAATCTCCTTTCTCGGCGGCATCGATCGCTAATTGAGCCATCCAATTTCTTAGCACATACTTCGGGTTAGCCTTTCGCATTTCTTCTTGATTTGGTGAGGTATTGGTCCTATCCCACCATTTCTCCAGCCATTTATTCCAACCCTCTACTGGAATTGTTGATGAGTCGTAAAATGCTTCTTCCATAGATTCGATATTTGGCGATTCGATAAAAGAAAGTTTGTGGAAAAATATTGTCATATCCGTTTCTACTTCTTGCAACAATGCAATCAATTCGCTAATGAGGGATTCATCCGATTCTAAATATTCGGAGAGCCCCAGTTTCGCCGTCCACATGGATTTGTTTTTTTGTTCAAAGGTGTCATAATATGTATCAAGGACCTCATACAATCTTTCCTTTTCATCCATCAAGGGGCCGATCGCTTCAAGCAATCGCGCTACATTCCACGCCCCAATCTGTGGCTGCTGCCCATACTGATAGCGGCGGGTGGTGGCGTCTGTTGTGTTTGGTGTCCATCTCGGGTTGAAATCTTCTATCCAACCATATGGGCCATAGTCAATAGTCAGTCCATGGATAGACATGTTATCCGTATTCATAACTCCGTGAACAAACCCTACTCGCATCCAATGAGAAATCATGTTCGCTGTTTGTTCGGCTACGTGTTTCAACCATGAAATACGCCCTTCATCACCATCTACCGAATGGTTTGCAAAATGGTGTTTGACCGTATGCTCTACTAGATTTTTTAGCGTTGTAATGTCTCCGGAATTGGTGTGAATTTGAAAACTACCAAACCGTAGAAAACTTTGGGCAACACGGCA
>CAXRJJ010000072.1:0-6742 GCA_964230945.1 Yoonia sp. | reverse complement strand
GCTCCATTACAACGTAGCAGTCCACAACGTTCGCCTGCGAGGACACCGGCTAGAGCGGGACCGGGACCGGGAGGACCTGTAGGTGGTCCACCACGAGTTCCATCAGGTGGTCCACCTAGTCAGCGTTCCTTCGATCCATATGCTGGTGGAGGATATGGTTCTCCGCCTCCAACAACTGGAGGGTATGGATATGGAGGCCCCGCTCCAAAAGCTCCTGTTCGTTCACCGCCACCCGGTCAAAGCCCTGCAACTCCGAGAAAGAAGTCTGTCAAGAAGAAGGTGGTCAATGTAGAAGAGGAGCCGGTTGAAGAAGAAATTCAACAGCAGAATTGGCAACCTGAAGATGAAGGCCCATTGTTTGATGTTGCCGATGAGGCATCAAGACAGGATTCAGTCGCTTGGGCATGGGATGAGATTCAATTTGGCAAGGATGACCGCAGCATTTTGATGGGATTACAAGGTAGTGGTTGGAGCGCTAGACAGTCGCGTGCCATTTTAGAAGAAGCAAGGGCGTGGTGAAATGTTCAGGAATGTGATGGGAACAGCCTCAAATGAGGGTGGCAGGTGGCGTCGCCTCAGGAGGGGATTCAGTTGAGCGCCGAAGAATTGGCTGGAGCCTCCTTACCGGAAGGCATCGATGTAGATGAAGCAGCGGCATATTTCGGAATAGTGGAGTCTAGTGCTTCTCTTCATACCTTATTGGACATGAGTCCTAACGAAGCCTTGCTATTGTTCCTGGAGATGACTTCTGATTTGCATCTGGCAGACGGAGATTTTGATTTTGAGACCGCTAGTCAAAGGATGAATTGCGAAGGTGGAGAAATCTACTATCTAGTCTCTGGAAATCTTGGAATGATGAAATTGTCAGATCCTTTGCGTAGATATTTGGGAATGGAGGATAGCGAAGGAGAGCCAGGAGGCCCAGATCCCGGATTACCTGAAGAAGTGGTAGAGGGCCTACAGGTGCTATGCGATCCGATGTCCTTACTGCAGATTCTTTCTATTGCTTTCATGCATGGTGGCAATGACTCCGTTCAGAGATACCTTGGAGGCTTGGCTGCAATGTTCAGCAATCCGGCTGGTCGATTAGATGACATGAAGATGGTTACTAGCACGCACGAGGCCGTACTTCATTCATTCAGAGGCGGTGGTGGAGTGGCACCGATTCCAGGCTTGGCGCAATCACCTCCAATGACTCTACAGGATGCGTTATCGAGTGAGAGCGCCTCGACCCCAGAATCTCCAGCCGCCATTCCTAAGGCCCCAGTTGCTAGTCCAGAACCAACCAGTGTTCCAAGTCCTCCGTCTGCCGCTCAAGTCGAGCCTGTGGTCAATACTATTGCTACATCACAACCTGTTTCTCCGGTTCCTCTTCCAGGAAGTCAAGATACTTCCTCTGAACCTGAAAATTCAGTTTCAACAGTTGCGCCTCAACCGATTTCGAATGTACTTCAACCTAAAGCCGAACTTGTTCCATTACCGGTGATGGAGCCTGCTACAAAACCGATTGATAATCGTAAGGAGGAGCAAAAGGAGTTTGACGCCTTCGCAGGGGCATTTGGGGTACCAGGGCCCTCAACTTCAACTGATAGTCAGCCACCATCAGTAGTTGCACAACCCCCTGAAGAGGAGGTTGCAATTCCAAGTCCAGTGTCAGCTGCTTCTTTACAACCGCAACAAGAGCAAGCACCTTCTCTAGAAGGAGTCTCTATGCAGAACATGTTAGACAGTATAACCACAAGTGGTTCAGTCATGAAATCAGATGCTCCGACATCTTCTGCACCAGATACTGTTGTACCAGTTAGTATACCAGAGGAACCAGAACAGCCAATGGCATTCAATGAACCGTCTCCGTCGTCGCAACAATCAGAAATTTCTCAGCATGTGGAGCAAGTCGAAGTTCAATCAGCACCAATTCAGGTTTCTAATGTTGATGAGGAGGATGATTCGGGTCTTCCCAAACCAATCAGGGCATCTCCGGTTAGAGCGCCAGTTAATTCACAACAAGCGCAACCGAACACTCCTCAAGTCAACTCTGCTGCTCAGTATAATGCCCAACAAGCAGCAGCTATTCAGCAACAACAAGCAGCACAAGAGGCTGCAAGACAGCAACAGGCTCTAGCAGCACAAGAGGCTGCAAGACAGCAGCAGGCTCTAGCAGCACAACAAGCACAGCAAGCACAACAAGCGGCTCAGCAGGCACAACAGGCAGCCCAGTCATATCAACCGACAATTCGTAGTGGAGTACATTGTCAAGGCTGCGGTATCGGCCTAGACCCTACTTGGAATCATTGTCCAGTCTGTGGAACTGCTTCTGTTTGAGCGAATCACTCTTCGTCGAACAATAGGAAACGCCCTTCATCGATTATGACTTCTTCACCGATTGTGACGGTTGGAGATCTGAGTACTCCAGTCAATCTCTTCCCTGTTGCTGGCGAGGGAAGTGATGCGCTTTCCCCTACCGAGAAATAGAATGTCCCCAATACCTTCTCATCTTCCAGTAGGTTACCAAGTAACCTTGCATTAGGATTAACTCCGAACCCTGCTTCAGCAACAGTCCAGAGCAAATCTTGTTCGCGGCTGCGCAGTTTTTTGGCAACTTCTCCAAAGGATTGTCTAATATTTGCAGCTGCTGAACCACCTTTGACATCGATAACTATCCCTTCTTCCACGGTTAGGGTCAGAGGTTCTGAAAGAATATCAGCATCGCAAGAGCCATCGATGACAATTACTCCGTTCATGCTTCCGGACTTCGGACTTGTGAAGACTTTACCCGCAGGTAGATTGGTTACCATTTGGGGCCTGTTACAGATTCCTGAATCTTCCCGATTCCATTTTTTCCAGTCGACCTCGAATCTTACATCAGTGCCTTCTGAACTAGTGATATGGACTTCTCTTTTGCGTCTTAGAACGCCCCCTAGGTCAGCAATCAAATCCCTCATTTTGCTGAAGTCAGCAGACATACCACCTTCAGTAAATAATTCGACAGTCATTCCTGGCATGGTAGCGATTCTTGCTCCATCTTTACTGGCTTGGATTCTGGCTCTAGTATGGGTTAGACTGAATTTTGTCGGAGCCAAAACGACTTGCTGTTGACGCATCAGATTGGCTACTGGCCTAGGAGGTTCTTCTCCGTGATGCCTCCCCTTTGGCATGATTATCAGTAGTGTTCTATCGGAGATCTTTGAGGCTGCTTCATACAACGCCTGTCCGATTTCAGTAGTGGTCGGGTCACAAACAACCAGTACGTTCTCACCTCTGCGGATATCCATACATGTCTTGACCACCATCTTAGCGGCAGCACCCATTTTCTTCATTCTCTCTTCGATTGAAAAATCATCATCTTCGACAATAACTTCTTTCGGTTCTTCTTCTTCTTCGTGAAGACCTTCCAAAACTGCATCTTCATCAGGGTCATCGACATCAGGAGGCTTCTCCTGCTCACCCTTTTTGCGTCGGCCCACGATTCGACACATCGCCCTTCTCCTTCAACACTTTGCTCTTGGACTTGATTCAAGACCACTAGCCTCTTCGCCATAACATGGAAGCGGAACAGACCTATGCAGAGTTCATATCTAGAGTCAAAGATATCTACAGATTTAGAGGGATACGTAGCCACTTGGGCTGGGATCAGCAAACTATGATGCCAGAAGCCGGAGCAGGGGCTAGGGCCTCGATGTTGGCTTGGCTTGCAGGTCAGGCGCATAACAGAGTGGTAGACTCCGAATTCGGAGAACTGCTATCGAACCTATGGCAAAGATTGGATTCATTATCTGATGATCAAAGATGCAACGTTAGAGAGATGAAGAGGGAGAGGGACAAGGCGATTCTACTTCCCGAGGAGCATGTGATTAAGGTCGCAGAGATGACCTCCAGTTCGCTTGAAGTTTGGAAAAAGGCGCGAGCCTCAAATGACTTCTCGATATTTTCTTCAACATTAGAAGAATTAGTAGAACTCGCCAGACAGCGAATCTCCTTCCTTCAAAAGCCTGGACAGACTCCATATGATGTATTGTTAGATGATTATGAACATGGTATGGGAGTTGCTGATTATGATCCTCTATTCGAGGGGTTAAGGGAGAGGTTGGTGCCATTATTAGAGAAAATCATGGCCTCCAAGAAAGATTTGGAAGATATTGTGATTCCTGATTCTGCAGTTTTTGACGTTGAATCTCAAAGAGAACTTGGGCTACGCATTTCCGAGCATTTCGGCTTTGATTTTTCAGCAGGGCGATTGGATGATGCAGCACATCCTTTCTGTTCAGGACTATGGACTGGAGATACTAGGATTACCACTCGATATGATGTAAAAGATCCATTTTCTTGTATCGGCGCGGTCATGCATGAAACCGGACACGGACTGTATGAACAGGGACTTCCTTCAGAGCATGCTTTCACTCCAAGAGGCGGAGCAATTTCTCTTGGAGTACATGAGAGCCAATCCAGGTTATGGGAGAATCAGGTCGGCCGGAGTAAGGCTTTCTGGGAGATGGCAGGGGATTGGTTTCGAGATGCATTTCCTGAAGGGCCAGAATTTTCTGATGAAGAGTTGTATCGTCTGGTGAATAAGGCTGAGCCGAGTTTCATCAGAGTCGAGGCTGATGAGATAACTTACAATCTCCACATCATGTTGAGATACGAAGTGGAAAAAGCACTGTTCAATGATAACCTTCCCGTTTCAAAGATACCTGAAATGTGGAATGATTTGTTCAAGCAATGGTTTGGAATTGAAGTTCCTGATGATTCTCATGGTTGTCTACAGGATATCCATTGGTCGATGTTAGCCTTTGGCTACTTCCCAACCTATACATTGGGTAACTTGTATGCTGCGCAGTTAACTGAGAAAGTTTGTGAGGAACTCGATATGGGGATTGATTCAATCGTGGAATCTGGTAGAACTACAGAGATGTTGGATTGGTTACGCCGCGAAGTTCACACACAAGGAATGTTACTATCACCGTCTGAACTAATCGAGAGTGCTACGGGCAAGCCCCCCAGTCCAGAACCATTCCTCGATTATGTTGAGAGGAAATACGGATATATTCACGGATTCTGATTCACTCGCCGTCGTCGCCGGAATCGTCTCCGCCGTCGTCGCCGGAATCGTCTCCGCCGTCATCTCCGCCGTCGTCGCCTCCAGTCAACTTTGCCTGTAGGTCGTTCAGCATGTTTGTCATGTCATCTACAGCGGTTCTCAGATCAAAGGCTTCTCCATGTGCTCCACCTGCTCCAAGGCTCATTCCAAGAATGGCTCCCAATGCACCGAGCATCATGATGACCAATGGCCAAAACATACCCTCAATCGAGGTATCAGCCACGCCTCCCCAAATAGCTCCGACAAGGAATACACCCAGTCCACCTAACACTTGTCTCCATCCATCTCCTAACGTTTCTTCAATTCCCATGGTTTTCTCACCGTTACGATGGAGGATACTGATATGTTATAGGTATTCCCTATATTCTATCAATTTAGATTTCGTTATTAAAATAAGCCACATTCGCCAAATTTCCTTTATTCAAACAGCAATGGACTACCAGTTTCACCTGCAGAAACCAGAATTTTTCCTTTTGGGTCGGCGGAAATATCCCGCTTGAATACGGGAATACCAGCTATTACGGTAAGGACTGGCCAGCCGGAGAGTTCCTTATCATGAAACGGATTCCAACCTACTCTGCTCCAAGTGTTTTCGTCTCGAACTTTCATTTTGCTTTCCATGTCGACTAGAACGATATCTCCATCATACCCTTGCTCGAGTTTACCCTTGCCAATCATACGGTAACACTCTGCAACATTGCTAGACATCCATTGAACAACTTGTTCTATTGTACATTTGCCATTTGCCGCATGAGTCAACATAACTGGAAGTGAGGTTTCTACACCAGGCATTCCACTTGGTGCGCTTGGAAATCCAGCATCTTTGGATTCAAGTGTATGAGGCGCATGATCGGTTGCTATGCAATTGATGGTCCCATCGTGTAACCTTTTCCACAAAATGTCCTTGTCCTTTTGATATCGAATTGGTGGATTCATCTTCAATCTAGTTCCAAGAACCTCAACATCTCTTTCATCAAATGTCAAGTGTTGCGGCAGCACTTCCGTAGTAACATGTGCTTGGCCTTCGTTGCCATAAAGGGAAGTCACCCCGTTCAACCAATCCGCTTCAATCCCAGATGTCAAGTGGAGAATATGTAGCCGATGGCCACTATCCTTCGCATATTTCACGGCTCTTTTTGTCGCAATCAATGCAGTTTGGTCATCTCTCCATTCTGCATGAGCAGCCATGTCTGTACGCCCCTCAATATCCTTCATTCTTTCAATCATCCTTGCTTCATCTTCAGCATGAACTGCAATCAGTCCAGCAGTATTGTCGAATATGACTTTCAATGCATTCGATTCATTGACCAACAAATCACCGGTTGATGAACCCATGAAGATCTTGATTCCACATATTCCGGGAATCACAATTGGCGAATCAGGGGTCCCTACCGCTTTTTGTAATTCTTCAACATTCGATTCAGTAGCTCCGATAAAGAATCCATAATTGGTTACACAACGTTTTGCTGCAGTTTCCAATTTGTCGTACATTGATTGTAGAGTAGTTTGACTCGGCACATTGTTTGGCATATCCAAGAAAGATGTGACTCCTCCACTAGCAGCAGCACAAGAGCCGCTGTGCAAGTCTTCTTTCTCTGCTTGTCCCGGATCTCTGAAGTGTACTTGAGGGTCAATGATTCCTGGAAG
>CAXRJJ010000071.1:0-38139 GCA_964230945.1 Yoonia sp. | reverse complement strand
CGATAGAATTGGTGGATTTGGTTCTGGCTTTATGGGTGGATTATCGGGCCACCAAGGCGCACTTAGAGCAATGTTCCTGACCCGAAGGTTACCTGACAAGATGGCCTATGCTGCTACCGCCAGTATTCTTGCTCTCTGCGTTGACCTCTCTAGAATTCCCGTCTACCTTTTCTATCGCCCGCAAGAATTCATCGATCACATGCAGTTACTTCTGGTTCTGGTTATCGCGGCACTTATTGGAGTGCAAGTTGGAAAGAAATGGCTCAAATCTTTGAAATCCGAATGGATCCAAAAAGGGGTCATGTTAGGTATTGTTGGGAGTGGAATATTCTACATTCATCAGGCTTTGACATGATTTCACATTCCTTTGTTTGCCATTTCAATATACAAACCTATGAGTGACCACTTTGACCAAGCCATCATGCCAACAGCAGTAGTGACTGGAGCGAATCGCGGAATTGGTCTTGAATGGGTCAAACAACTTCTGGAACAGGGGTGGGATGTATACGCTGGATATCGTTCTGACAAAGGGGGTTTATCCGAAACTGAAGCAAATCTCCTACAGCTCGATGTGACCTCGGATGAATCTGTCAAAGAATTCGCATCTTCAATTCCACAAAGAGTAGACCTCCTAGTCAACAATGCTGGAGTAGCAGATGGGCGCTGGCAATCGATATCGGAGATAGAACATGAAGAAGCATTACGGGTTTTAGATATCAATGCGGTTGGACCAATGCGAGTAACTCAAGCCTTGCTTTCAAAATTGGGCGGAGAAAAGATGTCAACCATCGCCATGGTAAGTAGTCTGATGGGTTCGGTAGAAGATTGCATCAGCGGTAGATCCTATGCATATCGGGCCTCAAAATCAGCTTTGAACATGTTCAGTATGGCGATGAAGAATGAATTACGGGATGCAAACATCAGCATTCTGATTCTACACCCTGGTTGGGTTCAGACCGACATGGGTGGACCGAATGCCACAGTTACTCCTAACGATAGCATCGCTGGGATGCTGCAGCGCGTTGAAGAACAGACGCTAGCCATGTCTGGCAGGTTTGTTCAATACGATGGTAGAGCACTACCATGGTGAGGATTCAAAGAATCAGTTTATCTTCACATCTTTCAAAACAACGTTACAACTTCGACATTTGTAATTCCCACTACTCTTCTTTCTTCGAGGATACTCCTTGGAGCAGTTACTGCAAACCCACAACCACTTGGCATTGGCCCTGCGCATCAATTCTGTGAAGGCTTTTCCCCGGCTTCTATCAGGATCTTCCCATGCATTCTCTAGTCTGAAGAATGCGTTATCATGAGCATAATGCCCCAATGCGTGAAGGTACTCGTGGTACATTACTTGCTTGGCATAGTCCCACCAGTCATTACAGAGCAGGGAAGGATGAATGTCGATACGTTCAACATCCTTTGGACCTAGCCCCGGACAGGTTACATCCGTTCCACGAATATACCTGCATACTCCGTGTTTCTGAGTTGCATTTCGACGCATCTTTCCCACTTTTACATGACTCAAAGCATCTACCTCTTTGTTGCTGAAGAAATGCTGTTTACGCATCCAAGACAACACCGTTGAAGACAGGTTTTCGAGATCATGAACCACTGTTTGACTGGAGGGCTTCCAATCAGCAAGAGTGGTCTGCATCAATTGGCATCGAGCGACCACGGTTATTGAATGATATCCGTATTCATGACCAACGGTGATAAGCTGGGTGGCCTTCTTGCACAGCCACAAACAAACCCTTTCCAGTAGCACAGACCTTGCCATCTGCTTCCAAAGTCATCTCAACATTCACCTTGTCACCATCTATCTCAACAACCTGACTGGTGACTTCCAACGTCTTATCCAAAGGCGTAGGTCTACGCAATTTGATGCTGTATGAAGCAGTCACGGTACATGGGGGCTCTTCCAATTCTTGCTCATCCATTATGGCGATTGCAGCGGTCCAATTTCCGTGACAATCCAATAAAGTCCCGATAATTCCACCATTGATCATTCCTGGAAATGCCTGATGTTCCTCACTGGTCTCGAACTTCATGGCAAGGCCATTCTCGATGCGATAAGAATCGATTTGCAATCCCTTTTCATTTGCAGGTCCGCAGCCAAAACATATCGATGTAGGTGCGTAAGTTCGCTGGACGCCTTGCTCTGACATGGAAAGTCCTTAGGGCCCTGCAACATCAATGCTACGATAGAACGACAGAGTAGGATTCATTGCTGATTCGGCCCCCGCCGAAGCGTGGCAGACCGCGAGGAGGAGGAGAAGGCTGCTGCTGCAGCCAAAGACAAGAAGTCCTCCAAAAAGAAAAAGTCGGTCAAAAAGACTGTACGAGTAGCCCACGAAATGTCTGCAGATCGCCGTAAAGAAATCAAAAAGGCGCTGAAAGAACACGACGCTGGAAGACGTGATGAATGGGACCGATCATCCGGTCAAAAAAGCCATTCAATTATTCGCAAGCGGGTCAAACCCGGACAAATGCGAACCATCATGATTGACCTTCTAGAGGTGGATATGGGAGAATCATGGCCGATACCTGTGACTGTTATCCATGGGAGAAGGCCGGGGCCGGTGGTAACCATTACAGGTGCCATTCATGGTGATGAGTTGACTGGCCCTAGCGCCTGTACGCATCTGTTGAGTAATGCAATGACCGACCCTGGTCGTCCTTTAGACGCTGAACATATTGCTGGTACGATTCGATTAATCCCGATTATCAATCTGCCCGGTTATCGCAACAAGTCTCGTTATTTTCCAGATGGTAGAGATTTGAATCGTGAATTCCCCGGAAGGGCCAAGGGAAGTACAACATCTAGAGTTGCACATCGCCTATGGAATGAAATCATCAAAAATACAGATTATCTAATCGATCTTCATAGTGCTGCTAAGGGCCGTTCAAACATGCCTCAAGTCAGGGCAGATCTAGCCGATCCTCCTTCGAACATCATCGCCAAAGCATTCGGAATCGAAGTCATACTGGATTCCAAACCACCTAAGGGTTCCTTGCGTCGAAGCGCGGCTGATTCAGGTATTGGAGTCATGACATACGAAGGGGGTGGAGCCGACAACCTCGATCATGAATCGGTTCAGGTAGCCGTACACGGCGTGTTGAATATCCTACGAACTCTACACGTGATTCCAGGAAACCCCAGCAGACCAAGATTCCGTCTCTTGGCATCAGGTTCAACTTGGTTGAGAGCGGCAGAAGGGGGGTTACTCGACATGTACGTAGGGCCTTCAAGTGTGGTCGATTCCGGTGAAGTTGTTGCTACAGTCTCAGACCCTTCTCGACCCGGCTTAACCGTTGATGTCATCGCCCCCGGAGACGGATTGATGATTTGTACCGCAACAAATCCACACGTCACCGCCGGTACTCCTGTAGGACACTTCCTGCCATTGGAGAAGCATTCAGAATTGGTGAAGAGTCAAATCGATGATAACAACATGTTCGTTGTATCGGGAAGTACCGATGAGCCAGTATGGAGAGAAGAGGTAGAAGTCGATGAGATCTCCTTGGAGGGTGAGTGGTCTGGTGGTTCGGTTGATGCAGAATGGCAGAGAGCATTCGTTGGGGACGCAGAATCAGGTGAAGCGAGTCCTCTTGGAAAGAACTGATCAACTGTTCTGGAAAGAAGAGATTGCACTGAGAACCTCGTCATCATCCATTAACCTGCGCTGACTCTTGGCGACCTCAAACAGGTGAGCGACCAAGTCATCACTGGCTTCGATATTGTTCTGCTGCAACCACCAGACGATGTTTGAACGTCCAGACATATGGCCGATTCGAATCTTCTGTTGCAATCCATAATCGTTAGCTGGCACTCCTGAATAGACGCGGTCTGCAAGCCAGTGGTCCCCTTTCTTCATCGCCTTGATTACAGCACTGGCATGAACTCCAGTTCCAGTCTCGAAAGCGTCCTCACCAAATACGGGATAGTTTCGAGGTAGAGCGACCTCGACATACTCATGTGCCTTCTGCATGTATTCATTGAGTAGACTCAAATCGTTGTCTATGACTCCCATCAAACTGAGATTGACCAAAGTCTGATCCAGCGGAGCATTACCTGCTCTTTCACCGACTCCAAGAGCGGTACCATGAATGACATCTGCCCCAGCTTCAACTGCTGCAAGATTGTTGGCGACTCCAAGACCCCTGTCTTGATGCCCATGCCAATTGATTTCGATATCTCGTCGCTTTACTCCAGCATCAGGTATGACTTCCTCTTGTACGAACTCTAGCAGTTTACGAGTTCCGTTAGGAGTAACGTGCCCACATGTATCGCAAACACAAATCCTGTCAGCACCCAACTCAATTGCTCTGGTATAGATCGCCTTGATGTCCTCGGGCTTCGAACGCGTGGTATCCTCGGTCACAAACATGACTGGGATATCATTTGAGACTGCAAACTCTACTGCCTTATCGAGTGTAGAGAGCAACTTCTCCATAGTCCAACCTTCTGAATATTGTCGAATCGGACTGGTACCAAGGAAGGCACTGGCCTGAATCTGCATCTCATGCTTGGCCTGTAACTCGTCCAAAGGTTCGATGTCTCCTACTACCGTACGAACCGCACAACCAGGCCTGATGGAGTAATCATTCTCTCTGATGTGAGTGAGCATGGCATCGATATGTTCGATGTGGAATGGTCCTGCACCTGGAAGTCCTAAATCGACCTTCTGCATACCGAGTTTTTCCATATAGTCCAACAACTCAATCTTCTGTTCAATTGTCGGGTTCCTAGCACTCGGACTCTGCAAACCATCGCGCAGAGTCTCATCATCAAACCAAACATCATGCGGATGATTATCCGGATTGCGATCAATCTTGTAATCAACTATATTCCAATCATGAATCAAGTCTTTTTCCTGCAAGAAGAAACCACCTGCCATACTCCGGCAGAGCCTGAGAAGAAGCGGTCAGACTTCAATTCGCCGGCTGTAAAGCCTCATTCTTCTTCAGATGGTTCTGTAATTTCAATTTGATCATCAGCATCGATTAACTCGGCAGGCAGACGTGCGGAGAATATGATTTCGTCAAGGAAACCACCCTTTTCACGGTCCCGTAGTTCCATGATTCTGGTACCTTTGCTGACTCGTCCTAGAGTCTCTTTAGTCTGTCCAGCCCCAACTCTGATCATCATTCCCTTGCTAGTCAGTAGGAAGATATTGTCAGCGAGATCTGGAACTACTCTTACGCTGATGATCGAATCAGCGTCATCACTCATCTTCATCGTTCTAACACCCTTGGCTCCAGGATTGGTTCTGCGATACCCATCGGTCATGAATTTCAATTCACCATCCTTCATCAACTTCTGAACTCCCTCTGAATCCAAATCTGGAATCCTATCCGAGGTACCAAGTCTAGATCTCTTAGCCATTCCATACTTTGTTATGGTCAATATCTGTGTCTCATGATTGGAAGTTGCAATCATACCAACAACATGTCCACCATCTGCACCTTTACGATTACCTGTCTTGATTCCAAATACTCCACCCGATACCCTTCCTGAGGCACGAATCTGTGAACAGGAGAAACGCGAGGCATAACCTGTGCTGGAAATCATGACGATGTCGTGGTCATCGGTTGCAGATCTGACATTTACAAGAGAGTCGCCCTCTTTCTTGAAGCGCAACGCGTACTTTCCGTTACGGTTAATTCGTACATATTCAGACAACTTGGTCTTCTTGATCAAACCCTGGTTTGTTGCAAACATCAGATAGGTGCCTTCTGGTTCGTCGATTAATTCACGAGAGAGGGCCAGAATGGAAACGATGTTCTCATCATCTCTTATTCCTTCAAGCAGATTTCGCACATGAGTTCCTCTTGCTTGTCTACTCGCCTGTGGTACCTCCCATGCCTTGAGACCGTATACACGCCCTTGATCTGTGAATATCAGTAGTCTATCCTTGCTGAAGCAAGTTACAATCGACTTCGGACGATCCTCTTCCTTGGTGGTAACTCCCTTCAGTCCCTTTCCACCTCTGTTCTGCAGTCGGAAGGCCTCAGTCGGCAAGTGTCTGAGGTAATTATCCTCGGAGAGTGTAATGACAATCGCTCGCTCCTCGATCAAGTCTTCTCTATCCATGCTCAGTGGTGCATTGTCAATCACCGACCTGCGGTCGTCTGCGTGTTTGTCCACCAAAGTATCGAGTTCCTCTACAAGTATGTCCAATCGCATGCGTCTGCTCGCTAGAATCTGCTTGAGTGCTTCAATCGACTTCTGCAATTCATTGAACTCGTCCTGCACCTTCTTCACATCGAGTCTGGACAATTGGTATAGCCTGCGTTCAGCGATAGCCTTGGCTTGTGGCTCAGTGAAATCGAAGGCAGAGATGCCTTTCATCGTCTCTTCGCCTCTGAGTACACGTTCGAAATGGTCTCTACTCTCGCTGGCACGACCCACCTTGACCACATCATCGATTCTATCCTGTGCCTTGACAAGACCCTCAAGAATGTGAGCTCGAGCCTCTGCCTTGTCCAGTTCAAATTGGGTTCTGCGTTCGATGACCTGTTCACGGTGCCTGACATGGGTATGCAGAACTATTCCAAGTGTCAAACGTACGGGTCGATTGTTGATGATTCCCATCATATTGGCAGAATAGGATTCCTGCAATCGGCTCGATTTGAACAACTGGTTAAGCACAGCATGAGGGTCTGCATTCTGCTTGACCTCAATGACCACTCTGATTCCTTCTTTACTCGATTCATCCCTGATGTCTCGAATCCCTTTGATCTGGTCTCTGGTTACCATATCTGCGATGCTCTCCAACATACCAGCCTTACGAACCTGATATGGGATCTCGTGGACAATGATTCGCTTACCTTTGTCATCATCTAGCACGTCGCAACGAGAACGTATGTGGAAACGCCCTTGTCCCTTGCTGTACATGTCGTGTATTCCATCGATTCCATGTATTGTAGCGCCGGTAGGGAAATCGGGGCCTTTGATTACAGTCATGTATTCTTCAACCGAAATCTCTGGCAGTTTTTCCGGATTACCTGAATCCTCGCCTTCCTCTATGATTTTGGCAATATGCATTCGAATACCTTCAGCTAATTCACCTAGGTTATGTGGAGGAATTCTCGTAGCCATTCCTACTGCAATACCATCGCTTCCATTGAGCAATAGATTTGGCAATCTAGATGGCAGAACCGTTGGTTCCATCTCAGTATCATCGAAATTAGGTTGGAACTCCACCGTGTTCTTGTCGATATCCTCCAGCATGTGTTTTGCGAGGCGATCCAAGCGACTTTCGGTATACCTCATCGCTGCGGGTGGGTCTCCATCGATTGAACCGAAATTCCCTTGCCCATCTATCAATGGATATCGAAGGCTAAAATCCTGGGCCATTCTGACCATGGTATCATAGATCGACTGGTCTCCATGAGGGTGGTATTTACCCATCACTTCTCCGACCGAACGCGCCGACTTACTGAATGATTTTTCAGAAGTGTGCCCGCCTTCGTACATTCCGTAAAGTACTCGGCGATGAACTGGTTTGAGTCCATCTCTAACATCAGGCAATGCTCTACCAATAATTACTGACATCGCGTAATTGATGTAACTGGTCTTCATCTCATCATCGAGCCCATGCGGCAATAATTTGCCACTGTTTGGAGTTGTTTCTTCATCCATTTACTCACCTCCAACCTCAAACGTCGAGATTGGTCACCTCCAATGCATTCTTCTCGATGAATGAACGCCTTTCAGCAACATCCTCACCCATCAAAATCTCAAACAATCGGTCTGCTTCACTTGCATCTTCCACCGTCACCTGTAGCAATGTGCGGACAGCGGGATCCATTGTAGTCTCCCACAACTGCTCAGGATTCATTTCTCCCAAACCCTTGTAACGCTGGATATTGATCTTGGCATTCTCAGATTCTCCACGTAACTCTTCTATTACCACGTCGCGTTCTTCATCTGTGTAAACATAGTGAGATTTGCGACCTCTAGTTATCTGGTACAATGGAGGTTGAGCCACGTATACATGGCCCTGCATTATCGCTGGCTTCATAAAACGCCAAAGGAAGGTCAGAATCAAAGTGCGAATGTGAGCACCGTCGACGTCCGCATCCGTCATCAGGATAATCTTGTCATAACGTAATTTATCCGTATTGAAGAGGCCTTCATCCTTGTTCTCTTGCTCCTCTTCATCTTCAGGAGGATTGCCAACACCAGCGCCCAAAGCCCTGATCATTGTTTGAATCTCTTGGTTCTGGAAAACCTTGGCGATGTTTCGTTGTTGCCGCTCAACATTGAGAATCTTACCTCGCAATGGAAGAATTGCCTGTGTGCGCCGGTCCCTACCGGTCTTGGCTGAACCGCCTGCAGAATCTCCCTCCACAATGTAGATTTCACATTCAGAAGGATCTCGGGACTGGCAATCTGCGAGTTTTCCTGGGAGCCCACCTCCCTCCAAGACCCCTTTTCTCCTTGTCAAATCTCTAGCTTTTCGCGCTGCTTCTCTGGCCTTACTTGACAAGACCGCCTTTTCGATAATTATCTTGGCGAAGGCAGGGTTTTCTTCGAAAAATTCCCCTAATTTATCATTGACTACGCTCTCAACTATTCCGGCAACCTCGCTAGTCACCAGTTTAGCTTTGGTTTGCGCATTGAAGGATGGGTCGGGGTGCTTTATCGAAACTACCGCTGAAATTCCTTCTCTGATATCCTCGCCAGAAAGGCTGTTGACATTCTTGAGGAGTTTTCGAGATTGAGCATAAGAGTTGATTGTCCTAGTTAATGCACTCTTCAATCCAGAAAGGTGAGTTCCCCCATCTGAATTGTGGATGATATTTGTGAAACAATGAATATTCTCAGAATAGGCTCCAGTCCATTGCAGAGATACTTCGACGTGCACTTCTCCTTTGTCGCCCTCCTTGCTACCTAGAATGTGCAATGGGTCTTCATGCAATACCTCTTTCTTGTCATTCATCCAACCGACATATTCCTTCAGCCCACCATCGTACTTGTGTTCGATGAGCACTTCTTCATCAGCACGCAAATCCCTGACGATGATTTCTAAGCCGGCATTGAGGAATGCTGTCCTTCGCAAACGGGTGTTGATTTGATCGAAATCGAATTCAATAACATCGCTGAAAATAGTCAAATCCGGCTTGAAACGGATTATCGTACCAGTCTTTTCAGAATCAGCAATTGAATCTAGGCGCCCTTCTGGCACACCTCTGACATACTTCTGGTACCATTCTTTACCACCTCGATGAATAATCATCTCTAGATATTCGGAAACTGCATTGACTGCGCTGACTCCGACTCCATGCAGTCCTCCTGCTACCTTGTATGCTTCATTATCGAACTTACCTCCAGCATGAAGTTTGGTCATGATGACCTCGGCGGCACTAACACCTTCTTCGTGTTGTGAAACAGGAATTCCCCTACCATGATCTATTACGGTTATCGAGCCGTCCTTTTCGACATTTACCTCGATGGTAGGATTGTACCCTGCAAGATGCTCATCCACCGCGTTGTCGACGACTTCCCATATGCAATGGTGTAATGCTGAACCATCGTGTGGGTCACCGAGATACATACCCGGTCTCTTTCTGACTGCTTCTAGGCCTTCAAGGACCTGAATGCTGTCTGCTCCATAATCATCTGACATTAAAATCAACTCATTCTCAGGGTACCCGTAGGGTACCCTGCTTCCAACATATTCACTGTGTCAACAACAGTAAATGAACCTTGTTAGACAAGTCGGTCAAAAGTGGCCAAATAGCAGGTAAAATGGTAGATTCAAAACAGATAGCAATGCATGATTGAAGGCGCGACATGGTTAAGGATGAGAGTCAGGTCGCCGGGCCGATGAGCGACCCATTGGTGTGCGTATCCCTCGATGGATGTACAGTCAAGGAGGTCATCGACGAGGCGGCAAGGGCTAATCTGGGCAATGCCGACCTAGTCGAGGTTCGTTTCGATCGCCTGTTTCTTGTCAGGCCCAAGGCCGAAGAGGTTGAAGGGGATGATGGCGAGATTAGGAAAGTCATGCCGTCAGAGGATGAGTGGTCGAGATTGGCTGTCGCAGATGTCAACACAGCGGAAGTCATTGAAGAATTGAAGGGCGGAATTCCTCTACCCGTAATCTTCACCTGTAGGCCTGTTTCAGAAGGCGGATTCTTTCCCGGCGACGAAGATGAGCGTTGCGGAATACTTGATGCGGCAATCAGCAGCGGCGTGTCCTATGTAGATTTAGAACTCTCAATCGAAGAGGGGAAGCGACAAGAGATGCATGAGGCAGCAAAGGCTGCCGACGTCAAGATCATCGCTTCAGTACACGGAGAAGGAGTACCCAGCGTCGAAGATATTGTCAGTCAAATCGAACAGAATGCCGACAAAGGAGATACTGTCAAGATGTGTTGGACCACTGAATCTCAGCAGGAGAGTCTGAAACTGGTCGAAGCATCTTGGAGTCTGAAAGGTGAAGGACATGATTTCGCCTTGATGGGACTCGGCCCTGGAGGAGACTGGACTCGCCTCCACGCTCCTGTGCTCGATCAATCGTTGGTTTACGCTACTCTACAAGATGACTTCCGCCTCGGGGATCGAGGTTTGGTCAATATCAAAGACCTGAGAAATGCTTGGATTCTGATGGAATACTAAGAATTCAACTGTGCCGAAACAGAGTCACTCTTCTTCTGATTCTTGTGCAAGACTAGGCACTAGTTGCACCTTGTAACCTTCCATACCAGCATTGGTGTGTTTGAAATGCATAACTACGGGAACAGCAGCCAACAGAAGCATCAGAGCCATACAAGTCAAAGGAACTGTCCATGTTGGCAAAATGAACGCTTCTTCAACCATGACCGTCATATCGACCAAAGATGTTGCATGAGGCTCGGGTGCATCATCAGTACGTGAATTGTTGATTGCGTCAACGATGAAGACGAATTCCTCATAGTGACTCTCACCAGTGAACATTGAAGATGATGTTTCGAGTTTATCGAGGACGACTGAGAACTCTGCCTCCCTGATATTCTCATAAGCGTGTACATCTCTGTATCCTCTCCATAAGCCACCTCGCCACTCTGGAGGAATCATCTCTTCCAATTCGGACATCCATTCCAATTCATCACCATAGACGTAGTATTGTTGAGTATACATTTCATAATCGTGAGTCAACATTAGATATGCATCTATTGGCGGTTCTAGTGGCTCACTAGCATTGTTTGAAATGCTCAAGCAGAAGGTATAACGCATACCGGTTGTCAAATTCATGCGTACTCCAGCACCACTACCATTTTCAACCGAAAATGAGGTATGAAAACCCGAAACTAGGGGGTCAAGAGGAATGTATCCAATCATGGGTTCATCTTCGAACATGGGGTCATCTTCGAACATAGTGTCATCTTGCGCGCTGCGTCCCCCTGGACCAGATCTTTCGAATTCATCATAGCCACCAAAAACCGTAGTAGTCTGAACGCTTACATTTCGAAGGTGCTGACCCCATTCCGCTTCATCTCCACTTGAAACACTACAACCAGCAGCTTCCACTTGACCAACTAAAGGGATGATGCAATTACTAGAAGCGAGCAAGGGCAATAAAATCAGGCTGACCAGCAACACCGACCTCTGAGCCAAGCGAGTCACCTGTATGCCTCCTTAACATAGCGAAGTGGACAACAGCACATCATGATTGGCCACAACAGGTTGTAATTCAATCGACTAGCGGCGTTTAGCCCTTACCGGCCTGATATAGCCTGAATCTGAATTACGGCGATCATCCTTTGACAGAATCTTTGGTTTGGGAGGGGGCTCATGTTGATCCATTCCCAAAACTCCACCCTCGGCTTCTACGTTCTGAACATCGTAAGCCTGAGCAGCCTCCGCGGCCTCCTCCTCATCTAGATCAGCAGGGGCTCGCATGACCAGCCATCCAAGAATAAGAACTAGGACAATCAACCCCAAAACGAATGCTGATTCACTGCCGGCATCAGAAAACCATGCCTTTGCATCCTGCCAATTGAAGTCCGAAAGAGTCGGGGTCTTCTCGGGCCCTTCATTGATTTCAACCAAAATCGTCTCTTGGACACAGATTCCCATACCATCGCAGACCTGTACTCTGACCGTAACTTCGCCGGTGTGATCATAGATATGCGTAAATCTGAGAGATTCGGAGCCATCTGAACTGAATTCCCAATCATTGTCTAGAACACCATCTCCATCTTCATCGACGGTATCATCCAATTCCCAAGAGACTTGAAGAGTGTTGGGTATCTGCTGATCAACATCGCTGTTTGAACCATCATTGACATTGTTGTCGCGATATACAACGTAGTCACGGCTAGTTTCAGCATCACTGGCATTGATACGGAATATCGACAATTCATCGACGATGATTTCAGTGGCTTCCATTATCCCATCTGTTTCAGGAGGTGAATCGATTACCACAGTGAATACCTGAGTGGTTGTATCTCCAGTCTCAAACGCATCTCTTGCTGTCAAACTGACCGTATATATTCCAGGCATCGAATATGCATGCCAAGGATGACTCTCCTTTGAATGTGGACTTCCATCTCCGAAATCCCAGATGTACTCGACCAAACCGTTCCAATCAGAAGAATTGGTATTGAAAGGAGTGTTCTTGCTTGAAAAAATCGCATCTCCATCTCGAGTTCCACTGGAGTCAAAATACAACAAAGTGCCAACTGATGCATGAGTCCTACCCTCATCATCGAATGTTCTAGAATAATTATCTGGCGAGAAATCTTCAGAACGTGGAGTATCTACATTGACCAACTCACCGGAACTCCACGCCTCTAGAATCTGTACTGTAATCACCGGCACTGGGTTGCTGACTTGAATCACAACTGTTCGGTTGGCTGAAGATTGACCATATTCATCGGTCACAATCAACGTGACTCGATGCTGCCCCGGGGTACTGAATGAATACGATACCTGAGTCTTGCTCGAAGTAGTACCATCCTCGAAGAACCACGCAAAGGACAAGATAGAGGAGTCCGCAAGGGAGCCATCTGGATCAAAACTATCTCGTCCATCAAAAGTATAGACCATGTCTACAATTGCATCTTCTTGTCGGAAATCAATGCTTACAGAATTGCTGTCTCTAACCTTTACATCAGCGACTGGTAACTGATTCTTCACCAATACATTGAGTGATACTGTAGTCTGGCCCCCATCATCATCGGTCACCGTCACCTGCACCGTTTTGTTTCCAGGAGTTTCCCAAGCAACCAAAGGTTGCCAATCATTACTACTGGTCCTTGTGAAATCGCTATTTCGATCTACGTTGGCATCATTGAGCGCTACACCTCCAGCGAATTGCCAACTTATACTGGATAGGTCTCCATCATCGTCGACAAATAATGTAGGCATAGGAAGGGAAGTGTAAGTATCCACCACTAGAGCATCATCGAATATCAATCGCGGTAGTCTATTCTTGACATTCACTGTGAAATTGAAGTAGCCAATATTCTTGCCATCATCTGCTGTAATCCTCACCACATGGGAATTACCGGCCCCATTTCCACCTTCGCTCCATTCATGACTGGTTACCGTGTTACCGATTCCTCCTTCGGTCTGTCCATCGCCCCAGTCCCAAGTGAATAGGATATTGTCATTGGGGACGTTGTCCTGTGTCTGAAGAGTCGAGAACTGGATTCTTTGATTGGTGTAAATGTCTATCACATCATCTGCAACCACTTCTTGCCCTGAACCATCGTGGACCCTAATGATTGGAGTTAGGATGTCTGCGACAATCACTAGATTGGGGTAAACTAAACTCCAAGCTCCACCCTGATCTTGAACTGTCAAGTTGGCAATATAGGCGCCTTCATCTCTATATCCGCGTAATGGGGAACGTAGAGTAGAGGTGTTTCCATCTCCGAAATCCCAGAGATATGCTGTAGGCTCATCTGCGTGAGGCAAAGTGCTGGCATTATCTGATAAGCCCCAGTAATCGATTCCGTTTCCTGTGAATTGAATGGGTAGCCATGTCAAGGTCACATTGGTGTTCAAACTAGCGTTTGGTAGTGGTTGCATGTTGTGAACCATTTGACTGCTGGTGACTGCGCTGTCAACTGTATCTCCTAACAAATCTTTCATCTCTAGAGAGAGCGTGTAATCGTCAGTGGTATGAGGTGTCCAATAGATTGCACCTGGAGCAGGAACACCTCCACCCGCTTCAATACCAGTTGTCATGGTATCTACCACATCACCATCTGAGTTGATAGCACTTACCTCGATGTTGAGGTCTTCAAAGAAAGCATTGGAAGTCACAGCGAATGGCAGGGCCAAAGTATCGTCATCACCATCACTATCTCTATCTGCCATGGTTACTGTACTGAGTGCTAGACTTGCTGGAGAAGTAATACGGGCAGCCTCGATATCCAATTGGGCTGAAGGATAAGTGGGTCCACACGAAGTGTAGTCACAATCTCCAATGCTGCTACCATACCAAACAATTACGTGAGCCTGATCAGTAATGTTTCCAAATCCTGGAATCATAGCAGTTGAAACCATGTTGTTGAATTCTAATTCCTCGACGGTATACTGCCCATCTGCAGAGGCTCTACTGACCAAACGTCCTTCCATTCCCGATGCATCGGCAGTCAACCTGATAGTCAATGGTGCTGGAGGCGATGAGCCTGGCTCTAACTTGAATACCCGAACGCCCCAACCTTCGATAGTATTGCCCTTGGACTCCCATGCCTGTGTCCAGTCACTGTTGGAGTCAGCAGGTTGAATCTTACAGAATGCTGAACTAGAACACAAATCCGTCATATCGACATTGGATAGACCATGGATTCCACTTGAAGCATCCAAAGTAGCAGCTATACTGAAGTTAGCAAAAATCTCCTCAAACGTGCTTCCAAGAATCATTCCAACATTATTTGGAGGAGTTTGTCCCAAGGATGCAATCGCAGCGCCGCCAGTCTGGGTATTTGCTACTAATTGCCTTATCGCAGGACCTCCACCTAAATGGTCAGCCATCCACAGAAGGAAGAGGAAACCACCTCCATAATCTGAGATGCGCTGATTCCACCAACGGATGCTGTCGCCACTGCTCTCGGTCCATGCATTAGAGTGCCCAGTCAAGGTGGAGCTGGCTCCAAAGCAGAGATAGGCGGCCATGTCTGCAGCCCCTTCATCAATCCACAGATTTTCCTGAGAATCGGCAGCGTTGTGCAATAGGTGCTGAAGTTCGTGAGCCAAAATGACCTTGCTCCAACCCAGAGATGCATCGGCATAATCAACGAATACAATCTCTCTTGATGAAGATAGACTTGGGGCGAAATATCCCCCGATACTGTACTGCCCATCCATATTGATGATGGCAACCTCGATCTGGCAGTTTCCATCGACATCTGGTGCCTCAGGTCCATTTCCGTAGTCCTTGCCGAAGTAAGTCGTTAGTATTGGATAAATCGTGTTGTCCCAATCTGAAGCCCAATTGGACAGAACAGTGGAAGAAAGCGTATATCCATCCTGAACCATGAATGCTACTGAATTGGTGACGCGTTCTGCAGTCACTCCCACAGTTCCGCCACCATATCCTGGAACGGTTGAGGTATCTCCTTCCTGAATACGAGTGCAGGATCTGGCATTTCTTGCGGAAACTTGTGAGTCTTCGGAATCCTGTGCTCCGGGACTACCATCCTCCCACCACGAGCGCTTCAGGAAGCCTGTTGCAGAATATACGGCCTGATCGTCCTCGAAGAGAATGTACGGCTTTCCGGTATTTGGTACAAACCCGTCCAATGATATCGTCATTCCACTGCCCGGAACGTGCCTATTTCTCTCTTCAGGGGCCTCTGTTCCACCCGCTGTGGCTAGAGGTGCCCATAGACTTAGCACCATGACTAGAATCAGTCCGAGGGGAATGCTATATCTGCCATCATTCTTGTTCATCGGGAAACCTCCTCAAGTGACGCTACGCGTCACGTGATGGACCACCTTGAATGAGGTATTTAAGGCTCGGTGGAGCAGGCATCAGACATGCTCAAGGCTATTCACCGCAAGTCGGTGATTCTAATCTGTGCTTTTTTGCTATTGTCAGCAGCACAAATCACCTCGGCGGAGAGTGATTCGCAAGGCGATGCTGCGGTTCAGATGGTTGTCAAAGTCATCGAGAATGCAACTCACCAGAATGATGCTTTCACACAAGGTCTCCTATGGCATCAAGGCATGATGTATGAGAGTACAGGGCTTTATGGTGAATCAACTCTACGAGAAGTGTTTCCGAATGGTACAGTCAATCGTTCTGTAGAACTTGCCAGTGATCAATTTGGCGAAGGATTGTCTATTGTAGGCGAGCAACTGATACAATTGACATGGAAAGAAAACACTGCTTTGATTTGGAATCTTTCTGATTTCACTTTAGTTGGCAGTTTCTCTTACGATGGAGAAGGATGGGGATTATGCAATGATGGCACGTCCTTGGTCATGTCCGATGGTACTTCACAAATCGATTTCAGAAACCCCGCTGATTTCTCAATAACCAGAAGTATCAATGTGACTCTTGACGGAGAAGAACTCGACCAATTGAATGAACTAGAATGCGATTCGACCCACATATGGGCAAATGTCTTTCAAACCGATGAAATAGTACGAATCAACTCCTCGACAGGAGAGGTTGATCAGGTCATAAACGCTGGTTCCTTAGGCGGCGAGGATAATGGCGGATACCTCAATGGAATTGCCTTTGATTCAGATGGCGATATGTGGTTGACAGGGAAGAACTGGCCTAAGATTTTCGAGGGCGACGTGGACTTAGTGGCAGAACCTACTGATAATGCTCAAGAAACTACAGAACCCAATCAGCCAACAAACCATGAAACAGGCTCGCAGTCATGCACTGGAGATGACTGTGAAGAGGATGCTCCATTCGGCGTTTATGTGATGTATGGAGTGGTTTTGTTTACTGCTTTCTCATGCGCGGCAATTGGAATATTCAAGTTCTGGCGCGCTCTGCCAAGCAACGAGAAGAAGCCGCTCTCTCAAGGGAATGTGTTTGACGATGACGAATGATGATGGCTCCAAGAAGGGTCTCCTGAGCGTCTGGAAGCGTCGAAATGAGAGAGAAAAAAGAATTGACAGATTGATGGAAATTCGCGAGGAATACTCAACTAGAGCATTGACCAGAAGCACGGCGGCTGTGCTCATTGTAGCAGGAAGTATACTCGGCCTACTAACTGGATTCATGCTATTGTCAAACAATCCTTCTGATTTGATCAGCTCCTCGATGTTCAAAGTCAGTGAAACCGTCGATGTCAGCGGTTATGCTCTCGAAAATGAGACGGGGGAAGGTGTTGAAGGAGTTGAACTGGTTCTCTACGACGCAGATACCGAGGCTAGAATGGTGAATACGACAACTGATTCCAATGGGTTCTATCGGTTCACTGATATTTCGGTCAAACGACTGTTACTGACTGCGGATAAGGATGGTTTCATCAGCATACAGAGAACCTTTACTCCGGACCAAGGAGGTTCAGACCCACTTGTCATGCATGTTGGTAGTGGAATCATCAAGGAAGAACGTGAAGAGGTCGGTTCCATCCTAGCCGGTGCAGTTACCGTCAGCACCTTAGTTGCGGTATTCACAATATTGACCGCCTTTGTAGGCCTATATGCGGCTCATGAAGCAAAGAAGGGTAGACGCTACCGAAGAACTCAGTATCTTGCGGGTATTTCACTCTGTAGTCGCGGACTGATTTTCTTTGGTCCAATCTTGATTCTGATGGGAATGGTACTGCTGAGCATGACTCGGCGTCAATTCGCAGATTTCGTCGTCGATGAGAAATCCTCTGCGGGAGATGGTACCTGATGTATTTGGTTGCCGTCGAGGGGGGCGATGGCTCAGGCAAAGGGGAAGCGGTCAGAATCCTCAAGGAGATTGCGGAAGAGTTTCCATTTCCAGCAGTCTGTTTGACTCATGAGCCTAGGCGAACTAGCCCAATCGGTAAATTGGCTTTGGAGGCTGTCAAAGAAGGGGGTCAGACTCCGCTCCAAGAAGCTGCACTCTTCGCAGCAGATAGGCTCGATCATAGTCACACATGGATACTACCTCGTCTCCAGAAAGGTGAATTGGTCATCAGCGATAGGAATGTGCATTCCTCTTTGATCTACCAAGGTAAAGTCGGTGAACTCGGTTATGAAAAAGTCGCACAAATGAATTCCAGTGCCGCGATTCCAGACCTTGTAATTTGGGTTGACTGCGACCCAGAGGTCGCCATGAAACGGATCAACAGCGGAACGCTACGTAAGAGTTCACAGAAGAAAGAATACTTCGAGACAGACGAATTACAAACTCAGATTCGAGCAGGTTTTCATGAATTGTTATCCGGCAATGTGTCAACACCCGCTCCCTTCGATAGTTGCGTCATCGCTGGACCTATACTTAACGAAGGAAGTAAGAAGCAACTACGCAAGGAATTAGCAAGTGCTCTGCGCGGCTTCTTGAATCGCCGGCCTCCGCCGCTAAATGTGGACCCGCAAGTGGTCGATAGACACCATCTCAAGAGATTAGTAAGGGGGCTTGCAAGCCAACAGAGATTACCAGGTTCCCCTATCGAGTCTACTTCATTGGTAGAAGATTGGCTGGCTAAGAGAACTCCCGCTAACTGGTTATCCAAAGCCGAGGAATCATGGTCGAGCAAGGATGCGAGGCAGGCAGATGTCGCTGGCTCGTGTATTCATCACTCGGTATGGTCATTGCTAGGTACACTTTCGTTCATGTCCACAACTGATATCCCCAGTCTACGGAGAACTCTTGGTCCAGTCAGAGCCGTCACACAAAGACATTCACAGAGGATGGTGAAATGGTTTGATTCCATCGGGTGGACCCATAGGCAACAAGCGCATGTACCATTCAATGATGCACCTACTTTCAAGATAAGTGCCGAATGGGTTGGCTTAGGTCGTTTGTTCCTTGCTCTTTGGCCACTACAAACTCATCTAGCGGAATGGAGACGCAAGAACCCAGATGCTGAGACATCGACGGCGATGCAGTGGATCCTTTCTGAAGAAAGGTTGACTGACTCAGAAATCGCTACACTTCTAGCCTCTACAACGGCGAGATTAGAAATGCTGACTTCAGGTTATGTTGGTTGTCCTGTTCCTGAAAGTAAAGATGAATTCCTCATCTGGTGGAGTGCCGAACCTGTATGATTTTCACTCTGATTCATTATCCAGAGTTCTAGCGAATTTTGCGCCAGCCGGAAGTGATACCAATTCGGGACGCCCTTGATGGTCAGAAGGACGTGCCGAAAGCATCGCTGAAAGGAGAACTGCTAGCATTGCCCCGAAGATTAATCCAGTCACCAAACGTACTGGATTGGTCGATTCATATTCGGTCAACATTTGGGTGAAGCCATCAATTCCTATTGGCGCCATGGCGAGAAGACCAATTCCCCAAGCCGCCCTTTTTCGATATCCAGATGCATAGACCGAATGGAGTCTCGAATCGCCGAAAACAGAGAGGAAGCTATCGGTAACTGTCCATCGATTCTTTCCATATCTGGAGAATACCCAGCCGCCGATTGCAAGACCAAGAAAGATGCCAACATCCCTTGCACACATTGGCATCTGATTACCATTAATGACCCAACTTCGCTCATATTTCTGATGACAATTCAAATCTCCAAATCCATAGATAAATGCGGCATAGAAGTTGATATCTGTCCATGAGAATAAACCCTCAGATGGTTGATCATGGCCCACATCGCCGCTATGGTTACCGTTTCCCCAACTTCCCCAACCTTCGTATTGATAATAATCGAAAACGTTGGCTCTACCTGACAATCTAGGAACACTGCCCTCCTCAAGAGTCATCGGAGCCAAAAAGAAGGATATCAAGAAGAACAGAGAAATGGACATAACCCAGGTTCCAACCTTGGCTGCCCTCCAGCGATCGGGTTCGCTGTCCATGACACTTGGCACTACACAGAGATGATTGAATTATCGCCCAATCGCCATTGCCAAGGGAATGATATCATGTAGCAAAGGGGTGAAGGAAGAATGAACCTCATGCAAGCCGCCACTTCACAACAAGTCGTCGGTCCTACTTGGGAACGGCGAAAATTGAGTGTTAGTCAGGCTTTCGCAACCGCTTTCATCCTTGCTACATATACAGGGGTTCTGACATACATCGTAGTCATCTACGCGCATGCATTCACAGGTGGATTCATCCTTGGATTCAAAATCGCAGGTGGGGCATGGGGCATCATCTTTGGAAGCAGTTTCTTCGCTTACAGCATATTTGGTAGGCGCATTCGAATGGAGGTTCCAGTCGAACAAGGTTTAGCCTTCTTGAGACAAACCTTGGCCCCAATGGAAGCAAAAGTGAAGGATGACATTACCACAGGAAATAGAAATTGGAATGTAAACACTCACATCAGTGATAGAGGACTAGGCGTTGGTATCGATTTGCATGACATGGAGCTTGAGAATGCTAAGGCTGCAATGCAGATTTGTATCAGTGTGCGACACAAGGTTGGTCGAATGACATTCATCAGTGGCAGAGGAGATGCCACCAGTAGAATGCCCCGCCTGCGCACACTGATTCTTAGCATGCTATCACAACCTGAAATCATCAGAGATTTTCATCTCTGGAAAAAGAGAAGTACCATCACACTAAGGCCACGCAGGCCACCGCTTCCTAGACGTGAGATGATACTCAAGATGACGGCTTTAGGTGCACCACTAGCAGGCATGGGTGCCTTGGGATTCATGGACCTTGCACAAGCCAATACATTGAGCGGAACTGTAGGAGCGGCTGCTGGTCTATTTCTAACATGGTTGTTGATTACTCACAGTCGATAATTCGGTTGTTGATGCCAGCGTTCAAAGGGGTCGGTCCTTTGTCAACTTGCATGGACCCGATGATCTCATTGCTTCAGAGGTTGCAAGAAGCAGGGATTCCAATGGACCAAGTGATTGAAGAAGCCATGATGCAGGTCGATGTAAGATCCTTCAGCGACTTTGATCCAACTCCTTTTTTCCATGACCGCCCTCTAGTTTTTCTCGAAACTGTGGCAGGTGGTGTCAAGACCATTTCTGCTCCACACATGGTAGCAACACTTCTGACTCATCTAGAATTATCTGAGGGACAAGATGTTGTTCTCATCGGTGCTAAAGGAGGATATTTCGCAGCCCTGATTAGTGCAGTGGTTGGTGAAACCGGAAATGTCGTTGTCTACGATCCTTCCAGCGCGGTAATTGAGCATGTGGACAACCGATTACATGACCTAGAGAATTGCAGCACCAGAGTCTTGACTTCCTTATCTAAAGCCCCAGAAGATCTACCAGATTCCTTGAATAGAGTACTAATCAGCGGTTCTCTGAAAAAGATACCAATATGGCTAGAAGAAGCATTGGTCGAAGGTGGATTCATCATCGCTCCCCTAGGAGGTGATGTGAATCAACGCTTAATCAAGAGAGAAAAGCAGGGCGAAGAAATGTATGATACTGAATTGGGTAGTGTTGTGTTCGGACCAGTTGATATCAAGGATAGTGAACCAGGTATCCCAAGTCCCGATACACTTGCTGATATGCTAGAGGAAGCCGCTTCCTTTGCTCGTATGTATGGAGTGTTGGAAGATGAAATGATCAATAATTTAGATGATCTAGCTGCTGACTTGAGAACTTTGCCTCCCGACCTCGCTCCGCCAGAATTTGTGATTCCTGAAAACTATGATGATTCCGAAATTGAAGAACACCCTCTACTAGAGATGTTGGATGATGCAAAGGACTGGTTAATGGGACTCTGGCCCTTACTTTCCCAGATGTTCAATGTGCGCTTGCAAAGGCCCGGAGCGCCCGAAGACGAAACGGACGAGGGTAATTTCTCCGGAGGGCACGAAGACCTGATTCCCTGAGGCGATGTTCTAAGGTCTGTCTTGTCATCATAGCGGGTGAGAGAGATGATGCAGGCCAAGATTCACCATCGTGCCTCGTGCCTCAATCCTGCCAGCCGACTATTGGATGTCCAGTTACTGCTTCAAGGAGAATTCGACTCCAGTATCGACATTGATATGCCGCGTTGGGTACCAGGATCATACATGATTAGAGAGCCTTTGAAACACGTAAGAGATATTTCTGTAAACAACGGTGCAAGCATTGCGCGACACGGCGAATGCGGATACCGAATCAAGCCACCTCGCAACGGTTGCAAAGACCTCTTGATCGAATATCAGATTCTATGCCCAGATCTAACAGTAAGAAGCAACCACATGGATGCCAGTCATCTTCACTTGGTACCCACGTTCACTTGGATGATGCCTAGCCGCGGTTGGCAAGGTAGTTTGGACTGTACAGTAACCTTGGCCATGCCCGAACATTGGACTGCTGCTACGCAATTGAACTGCCACGCTGGCGATGGCCCTAAACACAAATCGTGGGGCAAGGGCAATGAGAAAACTTGGTTACCCCCCAACGTTGACGAATTATACGATGGAGTCATCGAAGCCAATTCCAACACAGATGATAGTCGGATGATGTCTGGTGCAATGCATCATCTAAGAATCTGGGATGCTGGTTCATACGACATTCCACAGGAAGCCATTACAAGAATACAGAATTGTATGGAGGCACTGGTGGCTGAATATGTTGCTCTATTCGGGCCACTACCGTTTGATGAGTACTGGACCATCTTGCACCTTACTGGAGGTGCCCGAGGAGGATTGGAACATTTGCGTTCCCAGACCAGCATGGTTCCTAGAACTGCTATCCAAGTAGGTCAAGAAGATGGATGGAGAGATCTCGTTAGTCTGTTGTCGCATGAGTATCTGCACTTATGGAATATCAAGAGACTGCGCCCTGTAGAATATCTAGAATACAACTTGTCCAAGGAAGTACGTAGTAATCTGCTTTGGTGGTTCGAAGGTGGAACATCGTGGCTAGGAGACGTCATCTGCCTCAAGAGTGGAGTCTGGAGCGAGGAAGATTGGCGCAAGGATATGGAACGCAAGATGAAGAGATTCCTAGCCGGAACTGGAAACGAGCATCAGTCCTTGGAAACTTCAAGTCAAGAGGCTTGGATTCACCTGTACATGCCTCATACATATTCCAGAGAGAGTACGATTTCCTACTATCTTGAAGGTGAGATGGTAATGATTTGTCTAGATGCAGAAATGCGGCGCAGGAACAAAGGAGAATATGGCCTAGAACAACTATTCGCACTGCTATGGAAGAGACATGGACTTGATTCGCCGAATTTAGAAAAGTTGGGGCTCAAGTATTCTGACATCCGAAAAGGACTTGTTTCCTTGAAAGGTGGTGCACGACTTGGAAGCATGCTCGATGAACTAGTACAGGAAGAAGTGCGTCCTGATGTAGAAGCGGCCATGGCAAAGTTGGGCTTGGAATTCTCTTCCAGCGATGATGACAAGAAGGAAAAAGCATGGTTGGGCCTGAGGTTAGCAACAGAAAACGGCCTCTATGTTAGGGGATTCTTGCCGGAATCTCCTCTTCGAGACATACTCTTACCCGATGATGAATTGGTAGCCATCGATGGCTTACGAGTCAGGAATAAATCTCAACTCGACACCCTGCTTGTCGGAAGACGAGGGGACCTCATCTCTCTAACCATCTCTAGACATGGAGCACTAACTTGTATCGAAGTTCAAACTGGTACTGAACCAAACCTTGCGACCTCATTGAAAGGCGATGGAAATAAACTTTGGAAGTCGTTGATTAAGAGCGATCAAGATTCTTGACGAAGAACATCCAATGGAACTAGAATAGGTGGAACCTCTCCCTCTACAATATGACGACTTGTCTTCGGTGAGAACAACTGCGAGGATTGAGCCATATCGATTACTTCCTGCTTGCTCAATTCAGTTCTACCAGAAGCCGGCCAAGCCTCCACCTTTATCGTATCATCAACCAGATAATCATACAGTATTGCTGGTACTCTCTGAAGTTCTAATTCAATGGCGACGTGATATCGGTGATGGCCATCGAGAATACATCCGCTGAGCGAATCGACCAACAGGGGCTTGGTATATCCTCCCCAACGCATGGTCATATCCTGTAATTTGTCAGCATTCTTCGCAAGAATCTCCTCATGTGGCTTGAGCCAATCAACAGGAACAAGATAGACTGCTGGGTCACCAGTATCCCATCGACGGATTCGCTCGTCCCCGTATTCCATGGCTTGCGGAATTGGTTCTGAACAACATTCTTTCGCTTGTAAGTTGGGCAAGATTTCATCATCGGAACTACTCAGGCGTAAGCATGGCCCAACTAGTGGAGGGGATGATCAGCGACATCCACGCTGCTCCACTCAACGTAGGCCAACTATCTTGGATCGATGATTTACCAGAAGCTGTGAAGACAATCCACAACACAATTGCTAGTTCTGGAGGTGGCATCTGGTTGGTGGGAGGAGCGGTTAGAGAAGCCATGCGTGGAAGAAAGCCCAAGGACCATGATTTGGCTACCAGCCTTACTCCTGATGACGTAGAGAGTTTGTTCGAACATACAGTTCCTACCGGAAAGCAATTCGGCACCATAACCGTGATTATCGATAAAGTCGAATACGAAGTCACGACATTGCGCTGCGAGAGTGGATACAGAGATGGTAGGCGCCCTGACAAAGTTCAGTTGACATCATCATTAGATCTAGATTTGGAAAGAAGGGACTTCACCATCAACGCGATGGCTGTCGATATAGCGAGAAGAGAATTGTATGACCCGCACAATGGAATGAGCGATTTGACGGCAAAGAGATTGAGAGCGGTAGGTTCGGCCAGTCTGCGTCTTTCTGAGGATGGACTAAGGGTGATGCGAGCATATCGATTCCTCGATCAAGATGATGGGGATGATTGGCGTACCGATATGGAACTTGAACTGGCTTTAATCGAAAGACAGGATATGCTGGAAGGTGTTGCTGAAGAGAGAATCTGGCAAGAAATGTTGAGGATTTTAGGGGGTAGAGATGCGGGGCGCGTATTGGCTAGAATGGCAAGAGATTCCGTTCTTGATAGAATTCTAGGGGGCAAGACTCCTGAAGATGACCGTAGAATCAGGGCACTTCGCTCAGTTGCAGGCAAGAAAGAGGCCAGTCTATGCATGGCGGTATTGCTCAAAGATAGAGACGGGGATGCCGTCAAAGCATCCTTGAAAAGAATCAAGGCACCGAATGCATTCATCTCTTCTTGCATCGATTATCACTCTTGGCTTGGAACCTCACCTATCGATTCAGATGAAGGGCTCATTCGCCTGTTCAGACATTCTGTAGACAAGAAAATGAAGGGTTTTCTCAATATGGATGAATCTTGGCAGAAAGAATGTGCAAATATTCAACCACAGGCATTTGCTGAATTGCGACAAAGATTACGTGAACTGCCAGCCAACAAATGTACGGAACCGATTGCAGATGGGCTATGGCTGATGCAACATACCGGACTACAGCAAGGCAAGAGAGTTGGGCGCCTCAAGGCATGGCTACACCGAATTCAACTCGAACGTGACCTCGATAATCTAGAACAAATTGAGGAAGTGCTCTGTAGTATTCCTTGGCAACACGGAGAAGTCGAAGGATGGCCGACTGCAGATTGGCCGTAAAAGGAAAGTGTTCAAGTCCATTGGCTGAGTGCGCGGTTCATGTCTGCATCCAGCATGCTTATTCAAGCCCAAGAGGCTCAATCCAAGAAAAAAAATCCTTGGTTTGGATTGGCTGGGTTTGCTTTCTTCCTGTCTTTCATTTGGGGGATTGTTGACGGAGGCCACGGGGGCCCCTTGGAGGCAATGAGTAGCATTGCCTGTTGTCTGAGCATGATTTTCTTGGTAGTTGGAGGTTCGGTAGCCAGCGCTTCAGCAGCAGCAGCGAAAGAAGCCGCTCAACACGGTATCCAAAATCCCCTACAAGTTATTGCTCCAGGTTCGGTGCCAGCACAGGCACCCGTTATCTCAAAGACAATCGATAATTCTGTCAGCCTGACCATAGAAAAGGAACATTGGAGCGAGGGTGAAGAGATCGCTCTGAGATTCAAAGCACCACCATGGCCCGTTTCAACCAAGGCATGGGTGGGCATTGTGCCAGCAGATGTAGAGAGTGGAAGCGAAGCACGCAACGACGAGGCGACAGTTAGTTTCCTCTACCTGCAAGGACACACTAGTGGAAAGTTGACATTCCCCTCTCCTGGTATAGGAAATTGGTCTATCAGATTGCACGATGCCGACGATCCCGAAGTCGCTGAGCAGGTCGCGGAAGTTGATTTCGTCGTAGGAGATTCACCGATTGGAATACCAGGAAATATTTCTGAGCAAATCACAGATTTCGATGAAGAGAAGATCGAGCAGATGGTCGAGGAGTATTCTGGTACACTACAGAAAGTCGTGGATGAATCCGATCTAGACATTGAGCAGTTACAACAACTGACTACTCAGTCATTGAGCAGCGAACTCAGTGCATTACCAGACCCTGTCAAGACTAAGGTCGAATCTGGAATATACAAGAAACTCGAGGCTCTGAAATTCGATGTTGATGCCAAGAAAGCCAAGGCTGCCGCTGGAATTACTGCGGGATTAGCAACTGCAGGAGTTGTTGCCGGAGTCACCGCTCAAGCGATGGAACAAACTGGAAAGGTTGCCGAAGAAGTTGAGGAGGCGGTTGCACAAGAAAAGGACGAGATTGCTCAGGCTGCTGATGAAACGAAGGCTGCGGTTGAAGAGGCGATGAAACAGGCAGAGGAAGCAAAAGCAGCAGCAGAAGAAGCGGCAAAGCAGGCAGCAGAAGAAGCAGCGAGAATAACCAAGGAAGCAGAAGATGCAGCAAGGAAGGCTGTAGAAGAAGCAGGTAAAGCCGTGGAAGAACTCGAAGCGGATAGCAAGGCAGAAGCCGATGTGGAAGAAACTCCGATTGTGGAAGAGGTAGTTGAAGAAGTAGAAGTCGTCGAAACGGTGGTAGAAGATATCTCCTCAGGTATCGATTTACATGACTTGGTTGTGCAATTATCAGAAGCACGCTTCGCCAGCGAGAGAAGTTCAATCATCGATTCTGTCAAAGGTTCAACATATTCATTCGCTATCAAGGTTGACAGAGTTGAGAGAAGCTTAGGAATCGGATTGGCCGAGTATCTGAGAAATGGCCGTTCATTATCCGGTAACATAGAAGGAGACGATATAGATGTCAGCGTCAGGATGCCATCCTCTCGCAACGATGAGATGGATTCTATCGGCGAAGGAACTGTCGTCGATGTTGTGGCATCTGTTAGTGATTGGAACAGCCTGAGAAAGCGACTCGATCTAGACCACGTTGGATGATTCAAAGATGTCGTGCAATTACTAGACGTTGCACTTCCTGAGTTCCTTCGTAAATCTGAGTAATCTTTGCATCACGGAAGAACCTCTCAACTGGGAATTCGGTAACATATCCGTATCCACCAAGAATCTGAACGGCTCTTTCAGCCACCCACATAGCGGTATCTCCAGCGAATAACTTAGCCATGCTAGCCTCTTTGGAATGACGTGGGGCTCCCTGTTCGTAATGCATCTGCTTGGCAAAAGCAGCCCTGTATACCAACAATCTAGCAGCCTCAACCTGAGTCGCCATATCCGAAAGATAGGCTGTAATCATCTGGTGGTGTGCAATCGGTTTGCCAAAGGTCTCACGCTCGTATGCGTACTTATGTGCGGCCTCAAAGGCTCCCTGTGCAATTCCCAGAGCCTGAGCAGCAATTCCGATTCGACTGTTGTCTAGTGCGTTCATTGCAATGCCGAATCCCTTTCCGACTTCACCCAGCACATTGTCAACAGGAACTTTACAGTCGTTCAATTCAAGGGTACAAGTATCAGATGAACGGATTCCCAATTTGTCCTCTTTCTTGCCTACACTGAAACCATCAAATGACTTCTCGACAATGAAGGCTGTAGTGCCACCATGCTTCTTATTTCCATAATCAGGGTGGTCAACCACTTTGGCGAATAGGACGTAAATGTCTGCACTGGCGCCATTAGTCACCCACATCTTTAGTCCATTCAGGATGTAGTGCTGACCATCATCGGACAATTTGGCTTTGCAGGACAAAGCAGCAGCATCAGTTCCTGCACCCGCTTCCGACAAGGAATATGCTCCCACTTCATTTCCTGCTAGACGCGGGGCATAGCGCTGTTTCTGTTCATCGGTTCCATGAAGAGTCAAGGTCTTGCAACACAGCCCCACATGGACAGCGTAGAATACTGCAAATGAAGGATCTACTCTTGCCAATTCTTCAATGATTATTGCCTCAGAAATATCATCCAAAGGATTGCCGCCATACTGCTCTTCGAGAGTTATTCCCTGTAGCCCCAACTCGACAAATTCCTGCCATTCCTCAATTGGTGGTGTTTGGGTTTTATCGCGGTGCTCAATTGTCGGCGTCAAGGTGTTCTCTGCAAAGTCCCTAACCAACTCGCGAATCATCTGATGTTCTTCGTTCTCAGTGAAATCCATGGTCCTCGAGACTGCGAAAAAGATGTTTCGTTTAAGCCCATGCAATAGGAGTTCTGTGTCAACTTAACATTTCGTTGGATTCAAATAATTAATCTTGGTCGCCGCGAAAGAAGGTGAACTGAAATGGTCGATGAAGACATCTTGGAATTCACAATCGCACACCGCCGAAAATACTCGATTGAACATCTCTGGTATCAGGAGAAGGATGACAAGGTCACAGTAGGCTTGTCAGACTTCCTTGCCAAAGACATCGGTGAGGTACTAAGAGTGATTCTCCCTCATGCAGAAGATGAATTTGACGAGGATGATGAAATGTTCAGCATCTGGACTGCCGATGAAAAATTGTCTTTTAGGGCACCATTCAGTGGTGTAGTTTCAGAAGTGAACGGCGAAGTTGAAATCAATCCTGATTTGGTCAATGAAAGCGCCTATGACCTCGGCTGGCTAATCATCATTGAACCACATCATCTAGACATGGAAATATTCCTCGAGCCGGATGAGTACGTCGAAGCCTTGGCTGAACTGTGATCAACCTGTTATCTCAGTGACCGCAGCCAACTTCTCTGGATGCAACTCGAAATGTTCTGCAAGCCTAGCAAGACCAGCAGACAAAGCATCAGCTACTGCGAACTTAACGTCCAATGGATGTAATTCACCAGAACCAAGGGCAGTGCGAATCGCATCTAGCTCATGCCATTTACTCGGTTCTCCAAACTTGGGGTTAGGTACCACATTTAATTCACCCATTTCAGGCAAAATGATGTGTTCGAGCAATTCGTAAACCGTGGAATGTTCATCGCTCGGATCGAGATATGCATGCTTCTTCATCTTCTTACGGACCTTGCCAGCCTCATCGTGCAAGAGAATAGCACTACTAGGGTCTGATTTACTCATTTTGTCATCAGGACCTCCGACCATTATTCCACCAGTTTTCTCTACTACAGCAGTCTCCATTCTAGCACCTGCCTTGAGACTGGAGATTATCGGCGTATGCACACAAGTAGCCTTGTGCCATTTCCATTTGTCTGCAACTCTCCGCATGTACATATGCGCCTTGCGCTGGTCCATCCCTCCCAGAGCGATATCGATATTCATCTCGAAGATGTCTGCTGCCTGCATGGCTGGATAGAAGAACTTGGACAAATCATCATCTGCAGCGTCTTCATCTCTTCCCATTATCGTGAAAGTCTTGCGAACCTTTGAGAGACTCATATTCTTTGAACATCGCAATACTCTAGCCCAGTAATCTCCACTGTCCATTATTGAACTAGCATACAAGAAGCGCAACTCTCCTGCACCTTCTCCTTCAGGTGGATTGCCCAACAGAACTCTGAATGTATCTTCCATGTAAGTTGCAGTAGTGTGAATCTTTTGCATGTCTCCTCCAAACTTATCGTTCACCCAAGCATGCCAATCCGCCATGAAAATCAATACGTTGGCTCCAGCATCCAACATTCGTTTGAGAGTTATTGCAACCACTTTCCAACCAATATGTGCCTTTCCACTGGGCTCAAATCCAACATAACAACGGATGACATCATCGCCTCCGGCGCTCTCGCCGCCAAGAATGATTTCAACAAGATGATCGATTCCGACAATCTCTTCAGCCGCCCCTAGCATCCATGCCAAACGACGACTCTGTGCTTCATCTAATTCTGAGATTCGCGGACAATTCTCAAGATGAGGGCTGAGAACAGCATCGATGCTTGTAGCATCCATCTCAGCCATATCCATCATATTCATCCCTCAACCAATTTGCTGAGTTTCTCCGACAAAGATAGTGCTCTTGTGCCATTTCCTTCCTCAAGTTTCTCTTCAATCTCAGCGATTAATGCGTGTGCTTGCTCCTTAGTTGCATCATCCATGGAAGTCGACATCTCCATCAGTTTCAGTGCTAACTTGATGTTACTCTTGGATTTGGAAATCTTCTTGCCGGCTTCTTTGGCTTTATCACCTCTCTGTTTGGAATTATATCCTGTAGCTTGGTCAAGGAATCCTGACCATCGCTTACGTGATTCCATCGCTTTCTCTCTTCCTCCATCACTATTCAGAACAGCATCCAAATCTGATCCCTTCAACTGTTCTACATCAACAATTAATTTGCCATCGTCAGAATAATGTGCGCTGACCTTGGAAAGAATCCCAAATGAGGCGGTAAATCCTCCATCAACTCCACTTGAAACATTCTCAAAGAACTCCCCCCCTAACTTTGCTAGACCAGCATTTCCACCGCATTGTTTGATGACTCCTCGCTTAACTTCAAATCGCTCCATGTTAGGGGTCCAGCGGCACTACTGAAATGACTTTTTGGTTGGGAATGGCTGAAGTGGGGAATCACCTGCCGGTATCTATGCACGACCGGAGGCTACACCTCCTTGCGATTTTTATCGCCTTAATATTGCTACCAATACAGGTTACTGGAGAAGGAGAAGACCACTCTATTGCAACACTTGATGAAATCGGTTCAATAGAAGAACTGGCACTTGGGATCTCTGAAGCGGAATTGAGACCACAAGGAGATCTACTGCTATTAGTTGGAGACGATGGATATGCACACCTAATCGATTCATCGAACCCAGAAGACAGGAGTAAAGACATCTCATTGACATCTGGAAAACAGGAAGACCTCAACGCCTTATCTTGGCATCCTGGGGGACAAAGTGCCCTTATCGTCGGCGAGAATGGCATGGTACTCAGGTTCATGATGGACAACTACGCTCTAGAAACGGTTGACGGCAGAGGTATTCTCGAAGGTGAAAAGCAGAACAGTATCAAATGGAATAGGAATGGAGATACCGCCTATCTTGGAGGAGACAACGGTAGCATCTACAGTTACTCGTCTGCTGAAGGGTTCAACAAATTGACGCAAACCAACAGTCCGGTAACTGGATTGGAATGTCACCCCGCTCCAGAAACTCGAATGTGTATGTTGACTACAGCTGGAGATGGGGTCGCTGTTATCGATTCCTACAATGAAGTGCATTGGATTTCCAACACAAACTCCGATACATGGGTAGATGTCATTTGTCCTGATGTTGCGCGCAAAACATGTATCTTAGTAGGCAGTGGTAAGCGTTTAACCATGCTTAATCTAGACGCAGAGGATCCAAAATCAAGCACTGTCAGCAATTCGATAGTTCTTAGCAGACTGAATGGAGAATTGACCGGTGCTTCGTTAATGGGAGATGGAAACGTCGCCTTACATGTAGCACCATACTCTCTAGCAGCCTGCAAACTTACTGTAGAAGAAATAATTCCTTGGTCCGTAGTTTCCGCCACCGATATTGAAGACCTTGGAAGCATTAGAGGGTCGTCCATGGTTCATATTTGGGGGACACAGGATGATACTGGATTCATCATCTCCAGTAGTGGAGCCCTTGCAGAGATGAAACCATTGCTAGAGGAGGAAGAGAAGGATGATTTGATGACAATTGCCGTGGTCACTCTAGTAGCAATCAGTGTTCCGGGAGTATTCTTGGGGATGTTATACATGAATTCCTCGACCATGCAAAGATGGTGGCACAATATGGCTAAGAAGCGAAGAAAACGCAAGGAATTGAAGAACAACTCCGAGAAATGAAGACTTTACACCTAACAAGGTTCATGAACGCCTTCCAGCGCCAAGGAAACAGGAGGAATAGGAGTGGCTTACGAAGGACTCGATTTCTACGATATAGAATCACAACTCAGCGAAGAGGAAGTGATGGTACGTGACATGGTCCGTGATTGGGTGGATGAAGAGGTCATACCGAATATCGAAGAAGCCTGTAGAGATGGTCGCTTCCCTGAAGAATGGGGGAAGGCATTGGGCGAGATGGGCGTACTAGGGATGACCATCGATGAAAAATACGGCTGCGCAGGAATGTCATATGTTGCCTATGGACTGGTTTGTCAAGAACTAGAAAGAGGCGACAGTGGCTTACGTTCCTTTGCCAGTGTTCAAGGTTCATTGGCAATGTTCCCAATTTCTGCATTCGGTTCCGAAGAACAGAAGATGCACTATTTGCCTCGAATGGCCAGCGGCGAATGGATTGGCTGTTTCGGACTTACAGAACCAGATTATGGCTCTAACCCTGGGGACATGATCACTAGGGCAGTAGAAGATGGAGATGAGTACATTCTCAATGGCGCCAAGATGTGGATTACTAACGGAACGGTTGCTGATGTTGCAATCGTGTGGGCTAAGTTGGATGGAGTCATTCGCGGATTTATTGTCGAAAAGGACGATGTCGGGTTCAGCGCTCCAGAGATGACTGGAAAACACTCGCTGAAGGCAAGTGTCACCAGCGAATTAGTATTCCAAGACTGTAGAATTCCTAAGGATAGAATCCTACCAAATGTCAAAGGCTTGAAGGGGCCATTCTCATGTTTGAACAATGCTAGGTATGGAATCTCTTGGGGAGCAATAGGTTCAGCACAAGCCTGTTTCCACTCCGCCAAGGAATACGCATTATCTAGAATTCAATTTGAACATCCTATTGCTTCGTATCAACTAGTACAGAACAAGTTGGCTTGGATGCTTAGAGAGATAACAAAGGGGCAGTTGCTCGCTTTGCACCTCGGACGCAAGAAGGATGACGGTAGTTGGTTCCCCGAGCAAATTAGTCTTGCCAAGATGAACAACGTCGACATGGCTCTAGAAATCGCTAGAATGGCCAGAGATATCCACGGTGCCAATGGTATCCTTGACGAATACCCAATAATGCGCCACATGGCCAACCTTGAATCGGTGAAAACTTACGAAGGAACCCACGACATCCACAATCTAATCATAGGGCGATGGATAACAGGAATCCAAGCATTCACCCGTACTGTCTAAGCCTGTGGTCGGCTGGCAATATTCATCAATGGGCTTCCAGTCCAAAGACTGTCCACTACGTGGAACAGGTGACAAAATGACTGAAATTGCCGTACTTGTGAAGAGAGTCCCAGATACCAATGCGCAGATTCTAGTTTCGGGTGACAGAGTAGATCTATCCGCAGTTAAATGGGTCATGAGCCCATACGATGAATTCGCACTCGAGGCAGCAATGTTGCACAAAGAGGCTAAGGGTGGCAATGTTACTGCGATCACTCTAGGAAATGCCGACTGCGACAAGGTCCTCAAGGATGCCAAAGCCGTTGGAGTAGACCGAATCATTCGCGTATGGGACGATTCATGGTCCGAACTAGATTCTAATCAAGCACAGTCTGCCTTAGCCAATGTCATTCGAGATTTGGGAATCAACATCGTATACTGTGGCAAATCCGCAGCAGATACTGGTGCCGGTTCTACTGGTCCCGGAGTTGCAGAGCGCTTGGGGTGGGCCAGTGCAAGCAATATCATTGGACTTGAATTCGAAGATGCTGGAGTTGAGGCGATGGTCCCAGCTGCTACTGGCAATGCTCGTACAGGAATTTCCCTACCAGCAGTGATTTCATGCGACAAAGGGTTCTGCAAACCTCGCAAGCCTAATGTCAAGGGAATCATGATGGCAAAAAGAGCACAAGTAGAAGTTATGTCATCGGATATTCCTTCATCCAGTGTCAATATCATCTCCCATTCCCCTCCTCCAAAGAAGGCCCCCGGTCAAACCTTTGAGGGTGCGTCTGAAGTGCCTCGCGTGGTGGCAGCATTGCGAAACGACGCCAATGTGATCTGAGGTGAGAAAATGAGCGAAACGATAGTCATAGCAGAAACCAGAGATGGAGAACTTCACCCAGTGACCGCAGAATTAGTCAGTGCAGCAAACAATCTTGGTGATACAACCACCATAGTTGTTCCAAGTACCAACGATACAGCAGCGAATTCCGCTTCAAGTATCGCTGGAGTAAGCAAAGTCATCGCCTGTGTAGGCGACTGTTTTGCCGCTTACGATGCCGCTTCTTGGGCTGAAGCAATCGATTCGTGCGCTCCTTCGGGAGTCATTGTCTGTGCTGCCAGCCAGAACGGTAAGGACTTGGCCAGTAGACTAGCGGCACGTCGATCCATCTCTGTAGTCCAAGATGTTGTTGGAATCGATGGAGGCACATTGACGCAACCAATCTATTCTGGTAAAGCGATGCAGAACCTCTCCCTGAACGGAGATGCAGCAATCAGCGTGCGAGCCAATACCTTTGCAGCAGCAGGAGATGGCGGAAGCGCAGACGTCTCAGTCATGAACCAGTCTGCAGATGTTGCAACTGCGGTAAGAGAGATGATCGCCAAAGCCAGTGAAAGATTGGATGTTGCGGAAGCAGATATCATCATCTCAGGTGGACGCGGAATGCAGGACCCTGCCAACTTCGCCAACCTTGAGCGCTTGGCAGATACCCTAGGAGCAGCAGTCGGTGCAAGTAGAGCAGCTGTCGATACTTGGGAAGAAATCCCTCACAGCATGCAAGTAGGACAGACCGGTAAGACCGTCAATCCAAGCCTATACATCGCGGTTGGTATCAGCGGTGCCATCCAACACCTTGCTGGAATGCGCACCTCGAAGTATATCGTAGCCATCAACAAAGATCCTGAAGCACCTATCTTCAAGCACGCAGATTACGGAATTGTCTCTACTTGGGAAGATGCACTACCAGTTCTTGAGTCCGAACTCAAGGCTCTACTCGGCTGAACCGTCTTGCGACAGCATCAAACCCATGATGCCTCATCAAGGTCCATGACAGAAGACAAGGGCGACAAGAAAGGAATGGTCGCCAAGGCCGTGTTGGCCGCTGGACTGATGTGGAAAGGCGCTAAGATGGTCAAACCCGAGAATCGCGAGGAATTCATGGAGGTTGTCAAAGACCCGAAAACATGGGGCGAGAAGATTTCCGATGCATGGGATTGGACCCTAATCGAGGCTGGAGAGACCAAAGATGCAATCGTTATACTTGCTAAGATTGCACTTGCAAGAAATGTCTCTGCTCGAGAAATGAAGGATACCGCTGAACAACTCGGTGAAATCGGTTTGTTGATTCCACCTCTCAGAGTTTTCGCTATCCCTGGAAGTTGGCTACTTCTTGGGACCCTATCCAAGTTGACTCCATGGCATTTGATGCCAGAGATTAACCTTCCAGATCTCGATTTGCGCAAAGCCCTGATGGAACGCTTCGGACAAGGTGAATCAACAGGTTTTGAGAATGAAGCAGATGCAGCACTCAAAGCCTTGGAAGACGAATGATCAACCCTGCCAAGGAGCCCATGTTCCACCGGGTGGGCGATAGTAATTGATGCCACTTCCAGATGGCCATTCCACCCATTCATAACCTGCCTCATCGGTCTTTCCTTGAATATCAGGAGGAGGATGTGATGAAGCAGTCTCTTGGTGAGGCATAGAATCCATTACGACTCCACTTTCACCCATCAATTCATCAAATTCTGAATCACTTTGTGAAGAAATTACTGCTGCAAATTGATCTTCTTTACGCCAATTGGGTCCTTTACCGCCTTTTCTTATCATCGTGAAGACTAGGACCAATAACAGGAATCCTATTCCAGCAAATGCATAGATTTGCCATTCAGGAGTCATGGAACTGGCCTCTAGATTATCATCCAAGGTGCCACTTTCAGCGTCGTTGTCATCACCTTCTGTTTCATTCATGAAGGTGTTGTTGGTGAAAGTCTGGTTTTCAAAAGTCTCATTCGTGTAAGTATTGTTAGTGAAGGTCTGATTGGCAAAAGTTTCGTTGCTGTAGGTGTTATTCGTGTAGGTATTGTTAGTAAATTCATCCGTGTCATTGACGAAAGTATTGTTCACCCAAGTGGTATTGTTGTGGTAATGATTCTCGTTATTGATTACCGTAGTGTTTCCACCTCCACCTCCTCCGGTAGTGGGTATGTCTCCTGAGGCGCAACCATTGCTATCCACTACCATACCAGCAGCTGTCAAGCCACAACGATCGTATAGATCGCTGACTCCATCTCCATCATCATCCCAATCCTCATTCATGTCATGACAACCATCTTGATCGAAATCAACCGATGGATTGGTCAACCAACCAAGCGGGCTCTTTGGACATTGATCATCGACATCGAGGACGCCATCGTTGTCATCATCAAGATCTTCATCTGCATCTCTACAACCGTCTGAATCCCAATCTGTCACGCTACCCGATGGCCAATCAACCATCCCTGCAACACAGAAGTCCTCATGATCAAAGTAATCATCATCGTCATCATTGATATCTTCTGAAGAATCTTGACAACCGTCACCATCATTGTCAGTCATACCTGTAGAAGACCAACCCATCTCTCCCGCAGCGCATCTATCATCAACATCCAAAACCGAATCAGCATCATCGTCTAGATCCTCATCCATATCTCTACAACCATCTCCATCTCGGTCAGTATCATTGTTACTGGTCCAACCAAGCATTCCTAGAGGACAGGAATCAAAAGTATCGGTGACCGAATCCGAGTCATCGTCATGGTCTTCGACCAAGTCCCAACATCCATCGCTATCATGATCAGTGCTACTGTTTGACAACCAATTCAGATAGCCTCTAGGGCATGAATCAGCAGTGTCAACCAAACCATCTTCATCATCATCACTATCCTCATCGGCATCCTTGCAACCATCGCCATCATGATCAGTAGTGGAATTACTCAACCAAGATATCGAACCCATTGGACAAGAATCCGAAGCATCAACAATCGTATCACCATCGTCGTCATTATCACACAAATCTCCTGAACCATCGCCATCGAGGTCGGCTTGATTCAAATTGAATACACTGGGGCAATTATCTCGATTATCGGTGACTTCATCGCGGTCCTGGTCAGCACTCATCTTTGCAACAAAGATGTCACTGCCTCCCGAATGTGTCAACTCATCAAGTCCCAAACTTGAGTCCTCTTGGATGTCTCCTGCGACCATCAAGTCTCCAGAACCTGTAGAATCTATGGAGCGAGCATATGAGTCAACGGGATTATTGTTGGAATTAGAAAGTTGAACAGCCCAAGCCCAGCCTCCCGCTGAAGTTGCTACTGCAACAAAGGCCCTACCATTGGATCCTAAAGTGTTCAATCCAACGCTGACAGTTCCTGACTTCATTCCAACAACACCGATGGTATTGTTAGCAAGTAGAACTGTATCGATGACAATATCTCTACTACTTCCGCCAACTGTGATTCCCCATTGCCAGGCACCGGTGGAATTACCCTTGATTAAGAATCCATCTTCACTACCTCCAGAGACGATTGCAACATTTGAGTCGAGGGTGACACTTTGGGTGAAATATCCGCCGATGTATACATTCCCTTGAACATCTACTTTCACAGTCCTTGGCTCGTAGTAATTGTATCCGCTTGAAGAAGTAATCTCCCAACTAGTGCCCCATGTTCCATTACTATGCATTTGGATGGCCCCTCCATAAGGAACATATTCAGAACCGAAATTACAGGTATCGCCTCTCCAGACACCTGCTACTACACCACCGAGTGGATGGGCACCCAAGCCACCAAAGTAACAACTCGAACTGGGCTGAGATACTGAAGACCAGTCCCCTCCACTGTCCATTTTACTGATACATGGTCTATTGTATGTATACACAGTTCCGATATAATACCCACCTGAACAATAACCACTAACGAAGACATCATCGTTACTATCGATTACAATATCGATTGGATATTCAAAGTAAAGAGGCAAATTCTGGTAATGTGTCCAACCATTTGCAGGTTCCCATATAGCGAAAAATACAGTGTATGTCCAAATTCCTCCATTTGAACTGCTTTCATACAGAGTCCCTGAATCGA
>CAXRJJ010000070.1:0-7223 GCA_964230945.1 Yoonia sp. | reverse complement strand
GGTGCTCCTCCTCCAACCACAATGCCGATTTTATACTCCATTCCCTCCAGATGAACAATCATCTGTTTGAGGCGAGAGAACCATATCTGTCTTCCTTCTTCCTCTTCGGGACGAAGAAGACTGCCTCCTAGAGCGATGACCTGTACTTCAGCCACGCTGCTGCCACCTTGCAACCCGCCTTGATGCTGTCGGCAGTTACTGCTTTGCAACGCGGCAGGCTGATAAGCCCCAGCAATGGCCAGTAGAGTGAGGGGTCAGAATGGCTGAAGATGTTGAGCAGCAGGCCCGTCGCTTGCGTCTGAAGATGGCGCTTGAAGACCTTCAAGAGATGAAAGGTTTCGGTACCGAACTTGTGACCGTTATCATTCCACCTGATAGGCAGGTTCACGATGCACGTTCTCTACTGCAAAATGAACACGGTCAGGCTGCAAATATCAAATCGAAATCAACCCGTAAAAATGTGCAAGGAGCCATTGAATCGGCCATATCTTCACTTGGCAGATTCAAGGATGCCGGAGAGAAAGGAATTGCCCTTTTCGTGGGTGCTGTAATCGTTGGAAACAACAAAACCCGTATGGTAAACGTAGTGGTCGATGACCCTCCAGAAGCCTTCCAGTCCTTCAGATATCGTTGCGATTCAGTATTCGAGTTAACTCAACTGCAGGAGATGTTGATCGATCGCAACTCATACGGTTTGTTCGTCATTGACCGATCCGAAGCAGCCTATGGAATCGCCACTGGAAAGAGGATTCATGTTCAGGAGCATCTTGTCTCTAACATCATGGGTAAACACCGCCAAGGAGGTCAGTCCGCACAGAGATTCGAACGCCTAATTGAAGAGGCTGCTCACAAGTTTTTCAAGCGAGCAACCGAGCATGCCAGCGATTACTGGTTGCCCAATATCCAAGATATTCAAGCGATAATCATCGGTGGGCCAGGGGCAACCAAGGATTATGTCGTGAAAAATGAATACTTCCATCATGAGGTACAGAAGAAGATTGCCGGTACCCACTTCGACGTTGGATACTCCAATGAGAGCGGAGTTAGGGAATTGGTGGAGAATGCAGGAGCATTGATGGGCGAGATTGAACTTGATTCTGAGCGCCAATTGATGAATTCATTCCTCAAAGAAGTGATGCAGACATACCCTAAGGCAACTTATGGTGAGATGATGATTCGCCAGGCACTTGATCAGGGTGCAGTTTCAAATCTCTTGGTTTCTGAATCATTGCGAAAAAGGATGGTAGACCTACATTGTAGTATCTGCGGAGCTGATTGGACGGTAAGTCTTGGACGTGTGCAAGCAATACCACCTTGTTCCAAGTGTAAGACTGATGAAGCGACCAAAGAGGTTGCAGAGCGAGATTTGATCGATGAGTTAAGCGAAATGGCGATGCGTTCTTCGGCGACAGTTTCATTCATTTCAACCGATACTGAAGAGGGACTGCAATTGTATCAGGGATTTGGTGGCCTAGCGGCAATTCTGAGGTATCCAATTTCATAGGTGATTAGATGCGTGAATTGAAACGAATCTTAGAGCCACATATCGAGGCTTTACTCGTTGAATTGGGCTGTGATTCATTACCTTGGAAGGATATGTTGACAAATGCAAGAGAATCTGATCAAGGAGATCTTGCTCTACCTTGCTTTCCCTTCGCAAAGATTCTGCAGAAGCCACCTGTTGAAATCGCTGAGCAATTGGCGACACAGTTTGAGGACATTAAGTCACAGAATACTAACTTAGCAGAATCATTACTGTTTGTCAAAGCGATTAATGGCTACCTCAATTTCATGGCTAAGCCCGCTTGGGTTGCAGGACTTGTATTGAAGTCAAACTCTAGCCGAAGATTCGGCAGAGGAGAAGATACCGGACACAAGGTATTGATCGAACATACTTCGGCCAATCCAAACGGCCCATTCCATGTCGGAAGAGCGCGTAATGCAATACTAGGCGATACTCTGGTCAGATTACACAAATTGCATGGAAATCAGGTGAATGCCGAATATTATGTCGATGATATGGGTAAGCAGGTAGGCATTTTGTCATGGGCTTGGGATAATTGGAGTGCCGAAGAGGTAGAGGATATTCTCTCTTCAGCAGGTAGAGATAAGGCTGACCCAAGGTGGGCTGACAAAGCCGATCACAAGAGTGTACGATGGTATCAGGCGGCTAATCTACTCAAGGACAATGATCCGGATATCGACTCACAGGTTGGAGAATTAGTTAGGTTGAGTGAGGAAGGGGACGAGGAGGTTCTAGATTCATTCAACCGCGCATATCAGCCAGTTCTAGATGGGATGTTGGATACACTATCGCGTTTGGCTATAGAATATGATACTTTTACGCGCGAATCGAAATTCGTCATAGATGGTAGTGTATTGCAAGTGATGAAGGAGCTAGAGAGTAGTGAATTGCATGGTCTAGCAGATAATGGCGCCCATTTCCTGGAATTAGAAACTCGAGGAATTAAGGGAAAGAGTACCAAGTTCTTCTTTCGCCGAGGCGATGGTTCAAGCCTATATGCAACTAGAGATGTCGCATATCATCAATGGAAATGGAAACAATGCGACCGTCTCATCAATGTTCTTGGGGAAGACCACAAACTACAGTCTAAGCAGGTTTCAATCGCTCTTGAGGAACTTGGTTCAAAATCACCTGAAGTGGCGTTCTATGCATTCATCAAATTGCCCGAGGGTAAGATGTCAACGCGTAAAGCGAATGTTGTTTTCATGGATGACCTTCTTGATGAAGCGGAAGAACGTGCATTCATCGCAGTCAAGGAGTTACGTGGAGATGAACTGGATGATGAACGCATGCGCAGCATAGCAACCGCAGTAGGATCCAGCGCAGTCCGATTCAACATAATCAAAGTTGCACCTGAAAAAGGATTCACGTTCCGTTGGGAAGATGCCCTGAGTTTCGAGGGTGATTCTGCCCCCTTCCTGATGTATTCTCACACACGAACTTGTTCGATCATACGCAAGGTTACCTCCGAGGGGCATGATGTTGAGAAGTTGGTAGAACAGGCTATCGAAGAAGAGGTATGGACGGAGATTCCTGATTCAGAATCATTGATTTCATTGGTAAGGGTTCTAGGGCGTCATCTAGAGGTATTGGAGAAATCAATTCTGTCGCACAGTCCACACTTGTTTGCTAAGCATCTATTGCTGTTGGCATCATCCTTCAATGGCTTCTATAGAGATAGACCAGTCGTTAAAGATGGTGAAGTCAGCCTCTTGGATCTATTGTTGACTGAGGTCTGTCGCTCACACTTGGCCAGTGGTTGTTCTGCCTTGGGGATAGTACCTATCGAGGAGATGTAATCACTCTTCTTCGTCGACATATGTGCCCAGTGCATCACCAAGAGAGGTTAGGCCCTCTTTGCGCATCAACCTCTCCATTCTTGTTTTGGCATCTTCCATAGAGGCGTTGACCATGTCATCATCATAATCTCCAGCAGCGGCCTTCATCTCGGCCTTCTTCTTACGGAATTCAATCATTGCTTGCTTGATTGAACGTGATTGATGCAACCAACGAATCGTAGGAACTCCGATATCTATGACTTCAGAATCGTGGATGTTGTCTTCCATCCATGCTCCACAGGCTGTACCATAACAAAGTGCACTGAAACTATCCAGATCTATCCAAAATGTCGGTCTATCGCACATTGGGCATATTTGGCATGACCATTTTGCTAACAATGTCAGTCCATCGTGTCCGATGATATCCACTTCCCATCTAGCGAGATTGGCGGAAATGATGCTACCTTTCCAAGAGTGTCTGAAATAATCTTTCAGAACATTAGTGGCGATTTTTTCACTGGAGAATACGCCTAAACCGATGATATTTCCACCTTCTTCTTCGACGGTGGGGACGAATACCTCGTCGACCCTAGGCTCCTCCATGAGGGCTTTGACGGGCATACAGAGAATGAACTTGCCCCTGTTTCAGCGCTTCCAATGGCGCTCTATTACCGCAAGGCCGCCGGGGTGAGGCAATGGTGCCTCTGGTTTTTCTATACGAATCTCTAATTCGGAGATTATCTCGTTGCTTTTTGCTAAATCGATAACTCTCGCCGCCAATTCTTCAAGAAGATGAGCGGCTGCCATTTCTAGAAATGCTTCGTCCACCCATCTTTGCAGATCACCATAGTCAATCGTCGCCTCTAAGTCATCACCGCGCACTTCTTTGGCCAAGGTTGCCCACAAAGAAATCACGAATGGTTGAGGTTGTTCTCTTTCCCAATCATAGGCTCCATGGCAAGCCTCGAGGTGGTAATTCTCCAGTCCAACACGTAAGGACATACAATCACTCATCGCGTGAGTGAACCCAAATCAAGTGAAAACCGAATTGTGTTCTAACAGGTTCACTACAGGTGCCGATATCAGTATCCCATACAGCCTTCTCAAATGCTGGAACCATCTGTCCTGACTTGAATGAACCTAGGTCTCCACCTTTCCTGCCACTTGGGCACTTGCTTGCCTTTGTTGCATACCTTTGGAATTCTTTGAGATTCGTAATATTGCGCATGATGTTCAGCGCATCAGCCTTGGATGGTACTAGGATATGACTCGCGTGTGCCTTCTTCGCCATGATTGAGCGTCTAGGCCCGGCCTTTGTCAATGCTACGCTGTTCACACTTCTGCCAAGAAGCGCAGATATGTGCCATAGATGGTGCCCGAAACGGATAGACTTTCTTCATTGAATCTGCTCATGTCATCAGCGTAGGTATGATATTCCCATGATCCACTTCCATAGCAAACAATTGCTTTTCCATTCTCTTCCCCTAAATCGTAGACGAAGGGTCCATGGTCGGAATTGTAAGGCATCGCATTCGCTCCATTCTTTTCACCATCTAGAAGACTGAAACTGATTTGATATTTGGAGGCAACAGAAGATCTCTCATTTTCGTAAATCTTAGCAATCTCCTTGATATGATCTAGGTCCTCTTTCGAATTGCTGAACAGGTATACTCCATTTCCTCTAGTGTCCATGTCTATATCGACATGGTTCATATCAAGATTGACATAAAGTCGTAGGTGTTCCTGTAATTCATCCTGGTGTTTTTCTACCCATGCTTTAGAACCCCAAAGCCCCTCTTCTTCACCGCCCCATGTGCAGAACATCATGGTGTAGTAAGGCAATTCTCCATCTGTAAGAATCTCGCTGAAAACAGTTGCCAGCTCCATGACAGATGCTGTTCCTGAAGTATCATCAACCGCTCCTGGTCCGTGATATACCGTATCGTGATGGCCTCCTACTATCAGCAAATCATCTGTGATACCTTGCCACCTACCGCATGGAACTCTGACATCCAATTGTCCTGTGTTCTGTACATTGGTACTAATCGACAATAGACCGGATTCATTGTTGACAGCATCCATAATTTCAGCCCCTGCATTGCTGGATATCATGACAAATGGGATGTCATCCGGCATGGTTCCGCCATTCGCTTCAACCACATCATCTACATTTATGCTCTTGAAGATAGGAACACAATTGTCGGCTTCCACTTTGCCGCAGTTTAGTTCTGTATTGATCACGATAAGTGCTGCAACGTCATGTTGTGCGGCTAGGCTGTAGATTTGTGTATTTCCTGATACACCTGCATTACCCCAAAAAACCACACCTATATTTCCGCTTGCTCCTTGCCAATTCTCTTCTTCACCACCCTCTCCAAGATCTACTACGTCGGCTTGTCCGAAGTTGATGGTTCTGGTTCCTGAGAATCCCTGTAGAACTACTTCTGTTCGATGTTCATATTCGATGATTTGTTGCCCGGTGTCCAGAGGACTGCAGGGTGGAACGAAAGGAGTTCCTCCCGGAATACATAGGCGTAGAGTAGGTGCGGAAACCACTGAAAACATAGGCACAGTCAAGTTCTCTAGAGTCGCTTCATAGCCGAGAGATTCGAATGTGTCACGAATATACTGCGCTGCATTCAATTCTTCTTGACTACCTGACATTCTTCCCTCCCATTGGGCATGTCCGTAACTGAGGAGTGTCTCAGCATAGCCTCGGGTTCTAGTAGGGTCAAAATCGATAAGTTCTGGATATTCTACTTCATCGTCTAAGAAGGCGGATACTAATTCGTATCCAGCATAACCAAGTGATCCTGTTACCACAAGTCCCACGACAATAATCACAGGTAATGGGAGACTAAGCAATGATTCTACCCCTCTCCTTAATGCAGTTTCTTCAGGAGGCATGACTACCATCTCAGCATCCAAAGTTAACTGCTCGACGGAATCAAGATTCGGAGATGTTTGTTGCAATCTCTCGATTAGTTCAGCCTTGCGTCCAGAAACAGGAAGCCCACGGGCCTTCAATTCCTCCTTCAAATCGGCAACGCTCAGCGAATTCAGCGCGTCCATCGATTAATGGCAGTAGTCCGACACTCATCAAACGATGGGTCTTCAGTTCAGTTCCTCGCCACTCCATCGAGAGGTCAATTCATTCTCAATTCCAAGGTGGTCGAGGATTCGGGAAACAATGAAATCAACCATGTCATCGATACTGTTAGGATGATTATAGAAGGCTGGACTGGCAGGCAAAACTATTACTCCATAGCCAGATAAGCGAGTCATCATTTCTAGGTGTACAGTTGCATATGGCGACTCCCTTGGGACAATGATCAATTTTCTCCTTTCTTTCATTGCTACTACTGCAGAACGGGTCACTAGATTATCTGAAATTCCATTTGCTAATTTTCCAATGGTTGTGCCAGAACAGGGGCAAACGATGACTGCATCTATCTTCGCTGAACCGCTTGCTGAACGCGCTGCAATGTCGGAATTATCTTCTAGATGCGCTCCTGTTTCACTTGCTAGAACTTCAGGAGTAGTAGAACATTCATGAGCTAATGTCAAGCGCCCAGCATCGCTGACTACCAATCTAACTTCGTGTCCAGCAGTAGTTAGGTAGCGAGTCAATCTTGCTCCATAAATTGCTCCAGATGCACCGGTAATGGCGACCACAAATTGCTTCGTCATGCTAACTCACACTTCTTTACGCCTTGATAGAACCTTGTCAAGAACCAGTAGGTCTTTGGCGAAGGTTCTTGAATCCGATGACCAGGCAATTCTTATCCAATTTTCAAGGTACTTGTGGAACATACAACCAGGTACAGCAAGCAACCCCTCTTCTTTGCCAATACCGTCGATCAATCGCTTTCCATCGCACCCGACATTTATCGCCCCAAATAACCCATACGGGGGCGCCT
>CAXRJJ010000069.1:0-4568 GCA_964230945.1 Yoonia sp. | reverse complement strand
CAGGCTGCGGAGAGGTCAATGAATTGTTGACTTGGTTGGATGCCCTTGATTCAAGACCTGGACTCAAAGACTTAGCCCAGAAACTGGAGAGCATTCAGATTCATCCGGATTCAGTAAGGAATCATATCGGATATGCTGAAGCGGGCTACAGGCGTAATATCATCAAGAAGACCGAGAATTATGAGATGGTTTTGATCGCTTGGAAGGCTGGCCAAGATACCCCTATCCATGACCATACGGGTAGTGACTGTGCATTCCACATTATCGAAGGAGAATCTACTGAAACAGTGTATGAGTTGAATGATTCAGGCCTAGCTGTGCCAGTTGAACAACGAATTTACCTACCCGGTACTGTTTGCGCTGCCTCAGAACCAGACATACATCGAATCTCAAATGATACCGATGGAAATCTAATCAATTTGCATATCTATTGCCCACCTTTGAAGGGCTTTGGAATCTATCAGGCTGCTTAGGGCGAGTTTCTCGCTCAATCGATTCCTACATCGCGCTTGTATTCTTCATACACTCCACGGAACAATTGGATATCTGATTCAAAGGTTTCAGGCAATAATGGTCCAAAGGAGAATCTGAAGAATCTGTCATATGGAGTCTGGTAACTTGGATCTTTGGAGTGTGGGCGAGCCATGTCACAATCTGAAGCGCATAGAATCGCAGCACCATGTTTGAACAGACGTTGATTGAGTTCCTTGCTGTTCATTCCCTCAGGAAGTTCGAGCCAATGGTAGAATCCACCGTTGCCAGTGTACACTCCTAATCCCATTTCCTTGAATGCTTCACCATATCTTTCTCTCTGCCAATTGTAGTGTTCTTCTACTGCTTTTCTCGCCTGTTTGACGCGACTTGGCTCTAGCAGTTTTACTGCATAGTGCTGAGATGGATGGCTTACACCACCCATACCGAAACTGGAGTAGTTCGCCATGGTCTCTATGTTCGTCTTGCTAGCGATGACCCAACCTATGCGAATTCCCGGAGATTGCAGTCCTTTAGTACAGGCACCTGCAAGGAATACGTTGCTGTTATCGAGATCCTTGACGTATTCGATTCCACTGACTGAAGGAGAGTGGAACATCTCGTATGCTTCGTCGAGCAGGATTCCATTTCCGGGCCGTTCTGCGATTTCCATCAATGCTCGAAGTTCATCTCCTGAACGAGTTTGTCCAGAAGGATTCTGAGGGTTGGAAATTACAGGCATGATACAGTCGCCCTCATCGAAGCCAGAGCGGTCATAGTATTCTTCATTGGAAGGGTGGAAGTTGTTTTCTTTGGTGAATGGGACGATTTTGTATTCGGTTTCGGTTTGCGTCAAAATGTCAAGATATGCTGGCCATTCGATGTTACCAATTGTGACCTTAACGTGTTTCTTGAGGAATGCCATAATCGTGTATATCCCTGGCCTTCCTCCAGCAAAGACCATGACATTCTCTGGAGTAATCGTAGAACCATATTGTGAATTGTAGTATTCGGCAATGGCTTCTCGCAACTCAGGGTGCCCCCAAGCCTTTGGGTAGAATCGGTCTTCCCAAGTCACTTCAACACTTGCAGGTAGAGATGGGCCTCCGAATTTCTCTAGAGGAGTGGTGAGCGGGAATCCTTGGGACCAAGGGTGCGTTCCTTCAGTGCCCATGAATTTTCCAAACGTATCTCTGAAGGCGTAGAGAGTCTCGTAAATTCCCATTGGGGGACAGTTGTCGGAAAGAAATGATTCAACTTGTGTGGTTCCAGTATCTGTTGATTGACCTGAACCGCCTTCTGCCATGCTACGCTCATTATCAAACCGTTCTTGAGTTTCTCGCTCCTTAATTTAGAAAATGGATGAGCATAAATTGCTCGATAGACGCCCTATTCGATGCTATCTTGCAATTTATCGAGTCCAATATGTGGACTGACTAAGGAATGAACTTGCTGCATTACAAATTCTAGTGATTGTTCATCTATTGCTTCTACCCGCATGACCAAGACCTCCTCTGTATTCGATCTTCTGCATAGATACCAGCCGATGTATTCTCCATCATCCGAAAGGAACCTCGCTCTTACCCCATCAACAGTTGAGCATTGTAAGCCTGCTTCAAGCAAAGTTTTGGTTACGGCAGCAACAACTCCATCTTTGTCTGATTCTGGGCATGGAACCTTGACTTCACCCGTTGTTGGTAGACTTGGAACCATTCGATCTAGCATTTCACCAAAAGTTTCGCCTTTTAGTTCAGAAACCATGCGCAGGATTCTTGCTGAGTTGTACAAGGAGTCATCGAAACCATACCAGTTTTTGTCTGCTAGGAAGATGTGTCCACTCATTTCAGCAGCCATCATGGTCTCTGGGTGCTCGGCTAGATGTGCTTTCATGAATGAGTGGCCGGTTCTGGCCATGACGGGGATTCCTCCACATTCAACGATGGCTTTCTCTACGGCCATAGAACACTTGACATCGTAAACGATTGACCTAGCTTCTTCAGAATCCGTGTTCATTTCATTCAATATCTCTTCAGCCAAAGGAGGAATCAATCGATCCGGATGTATGAATCGCCCTTTTTCATCAACAACTCCAACTCTGTCGCCATCTCCATCGATTCCGATGCCTAATTCTGCCCCGGTTTCAATCACCTTAGCCGCAAGGTCAACCATGTTTGCGGGACGAGTTGGATCAGCAGGGTGGTTAGGCTCGCTCGGTTGCCAGTCGGTGTACAGAGTCGTTGCATTGAGCCCCAATTCAATCAACAATCTCTCCATGAAGGGGCCAGTGACAGCGTTACCACAATCGACAACCACCTCAACTTGACGACTTGGTTTTCCAGCGGATTTCAATATGTCTTCTATCCACACATCATCGTGCGGAGAGTCGATGACTTCCCCTTCTCCATGGCGGAAATTTCCTGCAAGGAAGACTTCCTTTAGTTCTTGAATTCCTTCTCCGGCCAAAGGTAGGCGACCTTTGCAAATTTTGAACCCATTATGTGTAGGCATTGGCAAGTGGCTAGCAGTGACCATGCATCCTCCATCAACGGGCAAGTTCCATACTGAATGGTATAGGCCACCGGTTGGAAGAATTCCAAGGTCGAGAACTTTGACTCCGGATTCGCTTAGCCCTTTGATCAAGGCTTTTGCCAACCCAGGTGAAGAGTCGCGAATATCCCGTGCCACAGAAAAGGACTGAAGGTCAAGGTAAGTGGCCAATGCACGGCCTAATCGCTCAGCAAATTCTTCGTTCAATTCCTTGTCTGCTAAGCCACGAATATCGTAGGCCTTGAAGCAGTGTAGGGGCCAATTCATCGCTCTCGCCACCAGCAATATGGTTTCAATGCCTTGGTATCAACGCCTGATGAATGCCGAGATGAACACCGCTGCGGTGAAAGTACCGAGCCATTCCAATAACAGCCCATTCCAAATCGCTACTGCTGTGATTGCAGTGAAAGTTGGCAATGCAATCAATATCATTCTAGGCCAAGTAAGCAACCCCTTTGGGGGCTTTTCCAAATAGGGCGAGCCGGGCATATTCCAACTATCCTTTGATCGCTTGAACCACTATCTCCACCTTTGCCCCACGCGGTAAGGCTGCGGCCTCAAAGGCTGCACGTGCGGGAGGCACTTCCATATCCCCTAACCATTCTGAATAGACTTCATTCATCGCTGAAAAATCGTTGATATCATCGAGCAAAACTTGTGCGAAACAAATTGCATCTCTGGTCACTCCTGTTGCAGCCAACAGTTCATCGATTTTAGCAAGGCTCGCTTTTGTCTGCGTCGCCGTATCGTCACCCGCCTCGGGGGAAATCTGTCCTGAGAGCCAGATGATTCCATTCGATTCAACTCCGGGACTGTATGGTCCGTACACCTTGCCGCCTTCAACCTCAATCTTCCTCTTGTCCGTCATGAAACAACTCAAGCGGTAGGGGGTTAATTGCCGTTCTCTTGACATTGGAGAGGCTACTCGAGGGTGCATGGCGGTGCCGACCTGCTGGGTTTTGGACCATCCTGCACACATGCAGATTCTGGCAGGATTCATTCGTGGTGGTAGTACATCTGACATTCTCATTCTTAGTGACAGGCCCGAAGTTCGTTCATTGTTTGAATTGTCAGAGGGTATCCTCCCACGCAGACAGACCCTTTGGGTGAACAGACCAGTGGGTAAGGGAAAGAGGATGAAAGCAGGAAGCAGGTTATTGGCTTCCACCAAGGCCCTCAAGGGAACTTCGATTCAACGCGTAGTAGTCATTGGAGCGGCCATTGAATTATGGGCAGCGCGTAAAGCAGGAATCCCAGAACGCTGGTACATCAGCGATACTGAAGTTAATCACGTCGCCCATGGAATTGCTCTCAAAAATGCGACACATGCGCTCTTGCCAAATCATTGGAGAACGGATTTGGATGACGGCTTTCTTTCTCGATTCAAGGGCGTAATCCACCGATATGATGGCCTACATGGGCATATTCACATACGTCCCGGCATCCGTCCATCAGAAGTTTCTGAACCTCCTAAAGTCCTGCTCAGAAGGTTGCAGGGAGGGGGCATACATGATGATGCAGAGATAGTAGAGATACCGGATTCATTTCTA
>CAXRJJ010000068.1:0-5325 GCA_964230945.1 Yoonia sp. | reverse complement strand
CGCTTCTTGGTGGCAACGACTTTCTTTGCAACGACTGAATCATCAACTGCTGTTTTACTGGAGGTTTTTTCCTTGTTATTGCGCCGCTTAACCTTCCTCCTACCCTTCTTTTGATCCTGCTTGGGCTCTTCCTCTTCTATTTCAGGAACATTTTCCACTTTACGCACTTTTCGGACTTTGGTTTGGGGCGGTTCGTAAACGTCATACTCAGTATCCCAATCTCCATCATGATATACTCCGTCTTGACCATAATCATAATCCAATTCTACAGATTCAGAAAGAGTGCGGCGCTTAGAACCAATTGGTTGTTTACTACTAACGCGCTTTCTCCTAGCCTTGACTGGAGGGGTATCATCGATTGGATACTCTTCATGCGCCACTCTTCTCGTGGATTTTCGAGGAGGACCCCTTTTTGGCCGAGGTGGTAGAGACTCTGATTCACTACTCCATGTTGAATCGTCATCATAATCTTCCTCTTCATATTCAGATTCGTCTAGATATGAGTCATCATATGATTCATCATCAGAATCATCCTCTTCATCTTCCTCCTCTTCATCTCTCTCTCCACGGATTAATGCATTAGCAATATCCTTGTTTTGTTTGAGAATTAGTCCGAAGCCAGCAAGAATTCCAATGAAACTGCTTATTGGAATCCAAAAATTGTCTGAAATGAACGAACCCACTAAGCCAGTCAACCCTGGTCCTTCTTCCTCCAATTCTTCCATCAAAACAATTCTAGTCGTTTCGTTCCGATTCCACAAGTCAATTTGATTATCTTCCGAATTCAAATCGACAAATTCGATCGAAGCCGGGAACTGCGGAGCAATGATTGCGGAAGAGCCAGTAGGAGCGAGTATAATTCCCTTCACTGTAATATTGTAGGGTGCGATTGGAGAACTGGATAAATCAAATGTTGTGACCCAAGTAAAAGTTGCTCTCAAACTCAAATCGCCGAAATCATTGGAAGAAATCCCAGATACGGGTTCGCAAGATAGTGTCCCATTGCTCAGTTGGGAACCCTCAACTTCAATCATGGAATACCATTGATCAATAACATCCCTATGTCTAACATTATCGCACATCGCAGTTGACATCCAAGTTAATTCGTCGACACTAATTTTGTTATCATCAGAAAGTAGACTTGTAGTCAAATTTCTCAATGCGTTAGAATCGTATCTATCAAAAGATACGCTGTCACTTATGATTAACTCCTCATTAGATACTTTAAACTCAATATTGCGCATGTAATTGGGGTCAGGGTCCTTGGTACAATCCGAACTAGAACAGTTGCGGTCGTAAATATCCAAAATTCCGTCACCATCATCATCAACATCGATTGCATCTGGAACTCCATCTTGATCAAAATCATCTCCCGCCTCACCAAAACCTTGCTGGAAGTATGTAGACTGATATACACCCGTATGTATAGTTCCAGTACTAGTCACTAATGTCTCATCATCATCCGATAAATCAAATCCATTCACATTGTGACCTATGTAAGTGAACTCATCGACTATCCAATCATTCACTCTCACTCGCTGCAAAGAAGGCAAAATATTGGTCTCTAAAACATATAGATGGTTTCCATCTAGGCCCCACTTAAGTTGCTTGGCTTGTATGAAATCTATTTCTGAATCTTCAACCAAAGTGCCATTCAACCAATATGATCTAACTTTCCCGTCATCAGTCAAGATGGCAACTTGAGAAGATGATGGATTGAACAAACAATCAATGATTTCAGAATCCTCGAAATCAAGTGATGAGGAAAGTGAGTAATCTGAAAGATCCCAGAAAGCGATTTTACCGTCCAATCCGCCAGATACTGCAATCAATCCACCATACCCATAATCTGTACACGTAATATCATCCAAATGGTGTCCCGTCATGTGACCCAATATGGAGAATTCCGGGAATGACAATTCAAACACATCACCATCTTGCCCCTGCAGAAGCATCTTGTCTCCAGCATCGGAGAATGAAATATCGCGCGGGTTTTTACCATTGGCGAATGATTTTTCATACTCACTCCAATCTTCGGTAATCAGTACCTTCAGTGCATCGCCGGAAAGGGAATCAGACCTAAGCCCCAAAGCAAGATATTCTCCATCTGGAGAAAATTCTAGAGCAGTTACATGGTCTCCTACTGATATTGTTTCAATTACAGAACGGTCTAACATGCGTGAAATAACAACATATCCTTCGGTCCCCGTTGCAAGAAGAAAACCGTCTGGAGAAATAGCAACGCTAAGCGTTTCATCGAAACTCTCCTGACCCGCTGTATGCACACCAACAAAGCCCATACCACTAGGTGTTGCAGCTTGTACAAGTGCTATTACTGAAAGTGAAGTTAGCAACAAAGCGACCAGTGGGCCCCCACGTATCCGCATGACTATCCTCGCTGCTGCATCACCCCATTAGAAATAGAATCTTTGTCGGCACACAGCAAAAATCAACGATTATCATAATTCTCAATATTTGTCAAATTACTTCTTAGCGGCATCAGACTATCTTGAAATGAGGGCCCCATTTCGGCGCAGCATGGATGAACAGAATGACTTGAATTCGGAATCTCTCAAAGTTGTAAGAATAGGTCATTCACCTGATCCTGATGATGCTTTCATGTTCCATGCTTTGACTTCAGGATTGATATCCACTCCCGGGTATCATTTCGTTCATGAATTGCAGGATATAGAAACTTTGAATCAACGCGCAATGAACAAAGAATTGGAAGTTAGTGCAATCAGTATACACTCGTATCCCGAGGTTGCCGAGGATTATGCTTTGATGAATTGTGGCGCCAGCATGGGAGAGGGATATGGACCGATGATAGTAGCAAAAACCGGCAGAGATACAGAAGAAATCAAGAATGGATTGATTGCAATTCCAGGGTTGAAGACTAGTGCCTATCTTGGTTTGCGAATGGCTTGGGGTGATGTTGCAATCAAAGTTATCGCGTTCGACGAGATTATCGAGGCTGTTAATTCCGGAGAAGTTGATGCTGGCCTAATCATCCATGAAGGACAATTGACCTATGTTGAGCACGAACTCGATGTTCATCTTGATCTTGGAGTTTGGTGGTCAGAACATAATGAAGGATTGCCATTGCCGTTGGGCGGTAACATTGTTCGCAAGGATCTCGGTCGTGAAACGATTGAGAATATTACCAAGTGGACTAGAATGAGCATTATTCATGCACTAGAGAACCCAGAGCAGGCACTAGAATTTGCTAAGGCATGGGGCAGAGGTATCGATGATCAAACAAATGAAAAATTCGTTAAAATGTATGTCAATGAACGCACTATTGACTATGGAGATGAAGGAAGAGAAGCAATTCGTAGATTCCTCAAGAAAGGGCAAGAAATCGGTATGATCGATACAGAATTTGAGCCCGATTCAATCGAATTCATCGGGAGGACATCTTAGTATGGATGATGGAAATATTCCCGAAGTCAGTGAATTTGGCTCAGTAGACCCTGCTCCTCCGTCCAACGAAAAGGATGTAGAAACTCTGAAGCAAGTATTGAATGATGAAACTGAGAGGATGTTTGTGCGAATGAGATCAGTTTTTGCTCTGCGAAATATTGGTGGAAAAGAAGCGGTTGAAGCCTTGTGCAGTGGATTTTCTAGTGCTTCAGCACTATTGAGACATGAATTGGCATACGTATTGGGACAGATGCAGGACTCGAGAGCATTACCAGCACTGAATCGCAGACTAGAAGATCTTGATGAACATGTTATGGTTAGACATGAGGCCGCAGAAGCGATGGGAGCAATAGGTAACCGAAATAGTCTAGAAATCCTCAATCGTTTTCTAAATGATCCGTCTATTGAAGTTGCTGAATCCTGTGAAGTTGCACTGGATTTGCTAAATCATCACCAAACGATGAATGAATAAATGAACGATGCTCACATTGAAAGACCTGCGCCCCAACGGGTAGTTGAGACGCATGCCCCACGACCATGTTCCATTGGCTGCAGCCCCTAATGGAGAGCTTGGACCTCTATGCCACGGATGTGGCAAGAGATTGACTTTTGGCCAGTCAATTCCCATCGATGAGCACTATGCTTGTTGGAAATGCTATCAAGAAATAACTGGGGCTTCTTCAGCAACTGCTGGCAAAGATACAGAGCGCCCATTCTACCGGTAAATGACCGCGTCATTCATCATCCCTCGGCTACAGGACCAAGGCGGAGGCACCTAGATGGTCAAGGGATGGTCGCTTTTTGCTCATAGATTTGAGCAATATTACCGATCTTTCGATGGCTGGATTCCCCCTCGCTTACGTACTAGAGAGTGGATGTTTATTCCGTTTGGAGGGGGCAGGCCCCTCAGACATCTGGGCTTTGACGACCTATCGAGTATCAAACGGAATCTAATCGAAAGAACTCCTCATTCTGTGTTCTACAGCACTGCATACTGGAGAGATCCTCGCGAATACAAAATGAAGGACAAAGGATGGCTAGGGGCGGATTTAATCTTCGATCTTGATGGAGACCACTTACCCGGAGTAGTAGATACCGATTTTACTGGAATGTTGACTTCGATTCGTGAGCAGGCGTGGAAATTATGGAATGACTTTCTCGAGCCTGAATTTGGCTTTGACGAAAGATATCTGCACTTGACTTTCTCCGGACATAGAGGATTTCACCTTCACTATAGAGATCCTGGATTAGCACATCTCGATGGTGAGGCTCGCAGGGAATTGGTTTCGCACATAAGGGGCGATGGAGTAGATGTCATCTCATTATTGCCAAGATCGATGGAAAGAGATGCTTCGGGATGGGCTGGACGACTGAAGAATGGACTTAGGGACACCCTAAGAAAACTCGATACTATTAGAGAATCAAACGATGTACATTCCAAAGAATTAATTGCAAATTACGTTGATTCACTCAAAAGATCTGCTAAAATCAGGGGATTGAAAAGAACGCGCGGTGAAAAGGTTGTGAAGGACCTAGCGGAACTTGTTAAGCACCCAGTTAGAAGGGAAAGTCTAGAAGAAGGAAATCTCAATGCACTGGGTGGGCGAAAAGGTGATTCTAATTTCCATCGTGATGCATTTATCGATATATTACGAAGCGATGCTGCCGTAATTTTGGGCAATGCTGGTGAGACTGATGAAGTAGTTACTGTCGATTGCCACCGAGTCATCAGATACCCGACCTCTTTGCATGGAAAATGTGGACTGCGTGTCACTTCTTTCCCACTGAGTAGATTGGACCCGGATGGAAGCGATCCTTTCGACCCACTGCAGGAAGCGATTGCATTACCGATGGACAATATGATGGAAGTAGAGATTCTTGCCGAGGACATCAATACTCGTA
>CAXRJJ010000067.1:0-4446 GCA_964230945.1 Yoonia sp. | reverse complement strand
GTTGACCCCGTTTGTACCAAATGACGTCGCACCGTCGATCGTCGAGAGTCTGAACTCTGAAGAAAACCAAGAATTCGAGGTACCAATAACCGAATTACCCGGCGTTAGGACTGTCGATAACGCAGGTGGTAGAGCCCCTTGCCCGCAGGTGCAATCTGACGCTGGAGTGGCTGGAGATGCCGGAAACCCCTCCGCAACCTCAAGATCACTAGGACAGAATCCTTCGACCACCAAGACTGGTTGTATAGATGCTAATGATCGACAGGATTGGTATTCATTCTCAATGACATCGGGCAAGGATATCGAGGTAGAGTTAACCGTACCTGCCAGCATGGACTTCGACCTCTACCTTTGGGTCTATACATCTCAAGCAATTTTGGATTCTTCGGAGTACAATGACCCACTGGAAAAGATTACCAGTATCGGAACTTCAATTTCTGGAACTGCGGGAACCTACTACCTACGCGTTCATCAGTGGACAGGAGATGGAACTTACACCCTGAGAACCTGGACCAACAACACACCACCCACTCCTGATTTTGAGACCACCTCGGTAGTGGCTCCAGCCAAAGGAAATGCAAGCGACACAGTCAGTGTTACCTATACAATTGAAAACACAGGCGATGGAAACTCCTCATCTTTCGATGTAGCATTCATCCTCTCTGATGATGAGACATATAGTTGGGGCGACACTCTTCTCTCTCATTCTGAGACCCATTCAGGAATTGCCTCAAATGGTAGCCTGACCCACACTGCTAATGTCACTCTTCCCTCAAGTCTGTCAGATGGGGCATATCACTGGATAATTTGGCCTGATGGATATGGCAACGTGACTGAGAAGAATGAAAGCAATAACTACCTGGCAAGTCAAAACAAGATGATTGTTGGCCTTACTTGTGAAGACCTACATACCAATGGACAAAACGATGCTGGCTTGGGAGGCGATGCACCCGACAATTGGTCGAATGTCACCGTCGTTACTGGTGACAACTATACTGGAACTGTCTCAGGTTGCATGGATGGGATTGATGGAAATGATTTGCTACGCTTCGATGTGCCTTACAACTACAACTTGTTTGCAACCGTCACTACAACCGGTGACCACCGAACCAATCTAGGATTAATGAGTTCCAATGGATCTTATGCTGACTTTGATTGGTCATTCAACACCACGGTGAAGGATGTATCAACAGAAGGGACGGATAATTACGATGCAACCGGTGGAACCTTCTATCTCAACGTGACACACGATGAAGGAGCCGGTAACTACACCATTGACGTCTGGACCAACTACAGCGTTCCAAAAGCCAACATGTATTTCGAAGAAGTAAGCGGGCCAACCTCATCCAACCCAGGAGATTCAATCACCGTTTCTGGAATTATGGGTAACGATGGAAACATCGACCTGAACCAATCAGTGACCGTTTCCGCTTGGTTATCAGTTAGTAATGACTGGACCAACTTGGACCATGAAATAGGTAATACTACTATCTCCAGTCTTTCTGTCAATCAAACTCAGAATGTTCAGGTAACCGGCACTGTTCCAAGCTTCATCATCGAAGGAAATTACTCGCTTATCATGTTGGTCGATCATGAAGAGTTGCTCGACGAGAAGAACGAGGAGGACAACGAGATGTCCGCAGAAGACCTGCTTATGGTGGGCAATTATCCAACCTCCTGTACCGGCCAAAATGATGCCCTTTCGGGAGGAGATGCAGGAAATGATGCCAATAGCGCATATGACCTTGGCACCGATCCTTCTGTTGAAGTCATTGGATGTATGGATGCAAGTGATGAAGATGATTACTACAAAGTCACAATGAGTTCAGGGATGGATCTTGAGGCTATACTGATTACTGCACCTGGAGCCGACTACGACATCTTGTTGAAGAATTCACTTGGACAGAGCATCGACTTTGGATATAATCTCGGCAGCAATGACGAGGAAGTCGCAACCGATGATGGTGCTGGAGGAACATACTACCTTCATGTACAAGCATATGAGGGGGCTGGTGAATACAGATTGATTATCAACGATGCAAATGACATCATTACTCCCGCCTTCAACTGCGGAGAACAGATGGACCTTGGCCTAGCAGGGGATGCCAGCGACGCAAGTACCAATCCAACCGCCCTTGGAGATAATCCAATGCAATCTGGAATGGGATGTATGGATGCAGAAGATGTTGCTGATGCCTATGGCTTTGCACTAACAGATCAACAAAATGTCATCATCTCTTTCACTCAGGATTCCAACACCAACTTCATGATTTCACTTTACGAAGGTAACAACTTCATCGATAGTTGGGACAACACCACATCTGAAGTCAACTGGCAAACACTAGGAACCGAAAGAGAAGGTACGAATTCGGATTATCGTATTGTAATAGGCGCAAATGGCTTCGAAGGCTACTACAACCTCAGCGTTACTACTACCGCAGCCGCTCTACCTGACTTTGAAGCAGCATCAGTATCCTGTCCAATAGACCTGATAAGTGGAGATGAAGCCTCGTTCGGGTGGGAATTCAGCAATATTAGAGGAGACCACTTGGAAGCGGTTGCATTCTCGATTGACTTGATTGATTCGATGGGAGATAGCGTTCTGAATCTCTACAACAGTACAGTCATTCTCGATGCCTCCAATAGCAATATGGACTCGGGCAGCGGTGTTGTGATAATACCTGAAGAATCCCTCAGTGGAACCTACACTTGTCAATTGGAAATAGACCCGGAAATGCTCATTGAAGAAGATAATGAATCCAACAATATCGTTGTTGGCGAGCAGTTCGAGATAACCAACTATTGGGACCTTTGGGCCAATGATTTGGACCAAGATGGATACAACACTACCGATAATGGAGATGGTATCGTAGATGCATGTCCAGAGACTTATGGTGAGTCGACAGAGGATGTTTACGGATGCCCTGATATCGACGAAGATGGATGGTCAAATGGAAATGACATCATGCCAATGGATGAGAGTCAGTGGGTAGACAGCGATGGAGACGGCTACGGAGACAATCCAGACGGAACCGATGGAGACCAGTGTCCCAATGAAGCTGGAGTCTACAATGGGGAAGGCGGACAAGGATGCCCATTGGCAGTAGCGCTCGACAGCGATGAGGATGGTGTGATTGACGATATCGACCAGTGTCCTGACACACCTATTGGCGACTTTGTAGACGCTGATGGCTGCACTGTTGTCGACGATACCTCAAACCAAACTAACAACAACGGTGGAGGAGATTCCAACGATGGAGGAAACGATCCAGGAGATAGTGGAAACGATCCAAACGATAACAACGATGATTCCTCAGATACCGGTGCTAATGGAGACGACCAGAATGTCGATGATAACGTGCTGGGACTAACAGATGATGAAACCATGGAATATGGAATGTTAGCCGGTGCTGCACTGGTAATCATACTCTTACTGGTGCTTATTCTAAGAGGTAGAGGTGGTGGAAATGACGATGATTTCGCTGTCAATCAAGCATTCAATGCCGGAGTAATGAGTGGAGCCATGGACCCATATGCTGGAGCAGCGCAAGGGCGTTCACCTGAAGCTATGGCATATGAGCAGCAGTTAATCGCCTCAGGATATGATGCTGCATCTGCAAGAGCCTATGCTGACCACTACTTCAACAACCGTTGAACTTGAAAATCAATTTTGTAGAATTACAAAATGGGTGTGTTTCACATCATGTATGTGTCTCGCGCAAATTCAGCAAAGAGAACCCTCAAGTTATCGAACAGTATCGCCTAAGCATGCAGAGTGCGAGTGAAGAGGAATTCAACCTTCGCGAGAAGGAATATTTCTCCTCAATGCTCAACCCTCTAGCACGAAAAAAGAGCGGGGATGACCCTATCTTCAGATGGTTCTCGCGCTATCTGCAAGCGAAAGAAAATGGAAGGGATGCTGTCAATGGAACTCTAGGTTCATTGATTGATGACTCGGGAGAACTCGCTCTGAACGAAACGGTAATCGATTCATTGAGGAATCAAGTTGGGCATGATATGGCCGGATATTCTCCCTTGAGGGGGATGCCTGCCTTCAGAGAATTGGCGATCGACCTTGCCCTTGGACAATATAGATCCCACATCCCAGCTGTTGTTTCCGCAATTGCAACACCTGGAGGATGCGGAGCCTTATACGCTTCAGCATGTAATTTCGCTGACCCTGGAGATAAAGTTCTGCTGAGAGACAAGCATTGGGGTCCGTACAAGACAATATTGTCAGAAAATGACCTGAATATCCACTCATACCCTCTATGGGACTCCAACTTAGAACTACGCGCTTCACTCTCTGAATTAGCCTTGAAACAAAACAGGATTCTCGGATGGTTGAACGATCCTGCTCCCAATCCAACTGGGCTTTCCTTGTCCACTGAAGAACGAACAAACACTCTCAGTTGTTGGTTGGATTCCGCACTAGAAAACCCAGAG
>CAXRJJ010000066.1:0-3690 GCA_964230945.1 Yoonia sp. | reverse complement strand
GTTGCATTCAGGAATATCATCGCCCAATTGGTGAAGATTATCGCAACAAGGTCATCGTGCCTGATTCAGCACATGGAACAAATCCAGCGAGTGCGGCCATGGCCGGATATGAAATCGTAGAGATTCCTAGTACAGAAGATGGTAGAATCGATCTTGCCGCTTTGCGTAATGCGGTTGGAGAAGATACAGCGGCCATGATGATAACCAATCCAAACACTTTGGGAATCTTTGAGCCTGAAATCGCTGAAGCCGCTAAAATCGTGCATGAGGCTGGCGGTCAGATGTACTATGATGGTGCTAACTTCAATGCTATTCTTGGCAAGACCAGTCCCGGTTTGATGGGCTTTGATGCTGTACATTACAACCTACACAAGACCTTCAGCCAACCACATGGAGGAGGCGGTCCTGGTTCGGGACCAATCGGTGTCAAGAAGCACTTGTTGAACTACCTGCCTGGGCCAATAGTCAAGCGCAGAACTCTGGCTATCGATGAGCCTGCAACTGGTGCTTCAGATAATTGGTGGTATCAATGGTGGCAGCCGCCACAGAGCATTGGCAAGGTACAACAGTGGCATGGTAACTCCGGAGCAGTAATTCGTTCATGGGCATTCTACCGTCGCTATGGCAATGAGTTGGAGACAATGAGCGAACACGCAGTTCTCAATGCCAACTACTTGCGCCATAGAATTCAGCAGGAGGCAGACTCTGCAGGTGTTTCCAACAGGTTCAACGATGGCGCTCCGGCAGATGTGGTGAAACACGAATTCACTATTTCACTTTCATCTCTCAAGGATGTAAAAGGCGTAGGTGCCATGGATATTGCCAAGGGTCTTCTCGATCATGGTTACATGGCTCCGACAGTCTACTTCCCTCTAGTTGTGCCAGAGTGTTTGATGATCGAGCCCACCGAGACTGAATCAAAAGATACCTTGGATGCATTCGCTGAGAATTTCATCAAGGTCATTCAGGAAGACCCAGATACTTTGCATAATGCTCCGGTCTCTACTCCTGTTGGCAGGGTGGATGAGGTCCATGCAGCGCGTAACCTCTGGCTAAGGCACAAGAGCGAGTGAATTCATTCGTTCCTGCGCAACAAGATGGCTGCCAATGAGATCGCCATTAACATCTCCAACGGTGCACCATACCACGGCATTGACTTGTTCTCAGGGTCTTCATTATCCGCGTCTTGTGCTAACCAAGGAACACCTTCTTCGAGAGCATCGTAATCATCTTCTGAAATGATGAACCAATCAGCATCCCGAGGGATGTTTTCACTAAGGAATTCAGAGCCTCCATTGTTGACCAAGAAGTCATCCTCGATTCGAATGCCAAATTCCAATTCAGTGATGTAGATTCCAGGTTCAATGGTAATCGCATCAATATTGGTCAGAAAATCCTGATTGTACGTCATGCCAAACAGGGGGTCATCTGTCCCAGAGGAGAGCAGTGGTCTTTCGTGTACGCAAACTCCGAATCCATGCCCTAGACTGTGGATGAAATATTCTCCATATCCCTTGGACTTGATGTGTTCTCTTGCTAGGTTATCTAGAGTCCATGCTTGTGTTCCAGCTTCGATTATTGGGAAGGTCAGGTTTTGTGCATCATAGACCGTCATATATGCGTCCAGTTCAGTTTCGGTTGGCTCGCCCAGAACATAGGTGCGCGTGATATCAGATACCCAGTCATCGACCCTTGCCCCAAGGTCAACTACCACGACATCCCCTGCAGTGACTATTCTTGGGCCAGCACCATGATTCTCGGGGTCTCCATGAGGTATGGCTCCATTGGGTCCACTTGCAACGATCGTATCAAAAGAAGGCCAATCGGGATTCGAACCATTTTCAATCATGGCTCGGTCAATCTCTTCCTTGATTTGGGCTTCTGAAAGGTTCTCTCCCATCATCGCTCTCCATAGCATGAAGCGAGCGGTGTGTTGGCCGATTCCGGCGATATCTACAGTTTCTCGTATCGCCCCATCCTTGTCTGGAGACAAGCCTTCGGCGGCTGGTGGTGCTTGGTTCTCCCAGATTCTTTGTGGCTCAGTATCGAGGCAAGCGCTGGCCTGCGGCAACAGCAGTAGGGCAAGCATCATCCATGCTATGCCTCGCAATTGTCGCATGGTAAGCGGCTGATGCGCTTGCATGTATGGCTTTCCATCTGCAGCATGAGGCTCTTCAGCAGGACTGAAGACGAGTAGCCATGAGCGAGAGGTATGGCCGGCGCAGGTCCAATGGGTCGACAAAAGGGGCAATTCCTAGATGGTGACCCCACTTGGTGGACTGCAAAACCGACCAAGAATGAAGGTGAAGACAGTGAGAGGGCACGCATTGAGAGAATGCACAAGGGCTTCGCCATCCGTAGTGCATACGACCTTGACCCTCCCTCTTCTTGGAAAGGTTGGAAACGCCAGCGTGAGCACCCTGTATTAATCAGATTTCTTTTTCCTGTAGCATGGTCAATCATGTTTCTAGCGTTGGGTTTGTTGTTCACCATCTTTGATGAAAATAGGGGTTGGTCTCCATGGATTGGTGCTGCATTTTCCCTCTCTGCTCCATTTCTAGTATTCTTGACAGCATTCTTCTTGACATCTGGAAGTCTTGTCAGTAACAGTACAGCATTTGTTTGGAAGAGCTTTACCGATTACTGGAACATAGGAATAACTTCATTCATGCTGATGTCTATCTGGTGGTGTTGGGATTCCAAGTTGGACCCTTCAGATCCTTTCTGGTTCATTTTCTTCTTCCTCTCTCTTGGTTCGTGGTTATGGTGGACGGCGCGAGCCTCTCAGGCCTTGGCCGCTGCCTCAGGACGTTGGTTATTGCCGGTAGATAGGCAGACTCCTTTGTCAAGAGATATTCTTGAGAAGGCCGGATGGACTTGGCTTCAGCACCATTCGATGTGGGCACCTGCGGAAATAGGAGAGTTGAGATTGGGCGGACAGGGAAGATTGATTCTCAGCGGCATCAGCATAGAAGGTACAGATTTCTTGAGTTTGGTGTGGCAGATGCCTCATGGCTGGAATTGGGACCCATGGCAGGACCCTGCACAGCCGTTACCCATGGAGGGTCTTGTCTCATTATTTTCTCTGACAATTGATCGAGAATCGGTATTGATGGCTTTGCGTAGCGTTGACATTTCTTCACTTTCACAAGGCCGAAATAAGTGGCCTGAATGGTGTAAGCCTAAGCCGTTACCACTTCTTGAGGAAGAATGAACACTTTCACTTTCGACATTCACCCTGTGGGAAAGTGTCTACCACCCCCCGATAATCAGAGGGTCGGGGATGGGATGGAACTAGAACTACCGCTCGATATCAGAGGAATGGCTGCATTATGGTTGACGAGAAGAAAGGGCAAACGCCGAATTGTTTCTTGGCACGCCCCTTGGTCTAGAGACACCGATCCTTTGCCACCTTCAATTCTGAATCGCATACCAGCCATCAAGCGCATGCGACTGCTTCGCTTGCTTGGTCTAGATGGTGCAGGGCACGGACCTTGGTTGGCACAAGCGACTGGAACCGCTGCAAGGTTGGGAAGACATCGTTTGGCATGGAACCTGATGCACTCGTGGTTAGATGGTGAGAGTCCAAGTCCCGAGGATGCAACCGCTGCCCGCCAACTATTGGATGTAGAGAGGAACAAGGTAAAGAGAGTCATGCAATGGAATAGGGAATGGCCTAGTGGGATTATC
>CAXRJJ010000065.1:0-20033 GCA_964230945.1 Yoonia sp. | reverse complement strand
TGAAGAGGAGGCTTTGGGAATGATTGTCAATGGCTTCTTTGAACCCTTCACAAGGGAATTACCAATGGAATATGCGGTGGAATTGAATCGTCTTCTGGAGATGGAGATGGAAGGAAGCATCGGTTGAGGTGGTGCTTGGATGATGACCACCGAAGTTGAGAAATACCGTTCTATTCCAATTCCTTCACGTTCCATTCATTCGTGGAGATATACCCCTTGGAGAAAGGTGCATCCAACTGGAGATGTGAATGAAATTCCTACAGATGTAGTGCCGGCTTCAGTTTCTATTTCCATGTTTGATGGCACTGATGTCCCAGAAGGAATCAGCTTGAAGTGTTCGGATTCCAGTAAACAAGAATGGCAAGACTCGGCCGACATCGCTGAAGCATTTCACCGGGCTATCTGTCCAGAGTATTGGAAGATCACTATCGGCGAAGGCTTGGTTTTGTCTTCGCCTTTGTTAATTGAAGTCAAGGCGGGAGGACACGTTGCTGCAACACACGTATCTGTGGAAGTTGGTGCCTTTGCTGAGGTAGAGGCCCTTTGGAGTATTAATGGAGAAGCCTCTTGGTTTGGTTTCAGAAGATCTGGAGAAATTGCAACAGGTGCGCACTATCGTGAAGCAATGGAGCAAGCATTGAGTTCCTCTACCATCTTGTTGCGAGGTGAACATTGGGCTTTGGCAAAGGATGCTAACATGTTTTGTGGTTTGTTATCTCTTGGAGGTTCCTTGGTGCGCTCGGATCTTCGTTCCAATATCGAACAAGGTTCCAGCATCAAGAAGATGATTGCTTCACATGGCAAAGGTGAGAGGGTGGATGATCACCATCTCGAAGTAGAACACCCTGTTGGAAACAACAACAGTGAGGTTGTCCTCCACAGTGCCTGTGACGATAAGAGTAGAAGTATCTCCACAGGGATGTTGACAATTGCCAAGGGCGCTGATGGTTCCGATGCTTCTCAGATATTCAGAAACTTGCTACTTTCTTCGGGGGCTAAAGCAGAGTCGATTCCCGAACTTGAGGTCTTGGCAGATGATGTTAGTGCTGCACACGGTGCGGCCAGTGCTCCAATAGATCCAGACCAGATGTTCTACCTACAGAGTCGAGGTTTGGAGCTACAGGAGGCTGAACATCTTGTAGTCGAAGGATTCCTTATCGATGCTATGCAGGGTCTTGATTCATCTAGTGTAATCGATTGGCTGAGAACTAGACTAACCATCCATCTAGACTGTGCATTGCTTGAGTGATAATTCAGTACAAGTGATGATTAAGGCCGGCCTTCCGCGGGTAAATGATGGCATGGACTCCTGAACGCTGGCCTACTCCATCTCAACTGGATGTCAGCGCAGCAAGAATTGATTTCCCGATTCTCGCTAGAACCTTGCCATCTGGTAAACCATTGGTCTATCTTGACAATTCAGCAACGACCCAAAAACCGCAGCAGGTTATTGCCGCAATGTCACAATATTATGAGAATTCAAACAGCAATGTGCACAGGGCTGCTCACACTCTTGCTGCAGAGGCAACCCAATCCTATGAGGATGCAAGAGAAAAGTTGAGGCATTGGTTTTCGGCACAAAAATCCAGAGTGGTTTTCACTTCAGGTACTACAGAGGCGATTAATTTGGTTGCCCATTCATGGGGCCGGGCAAATCTCCAACGCGGTGATGTGGTCGTGCTAACTGAGATGGAACACAATGCTGATATTGTTCCTTGGCAGATGTTGGCAGAAGAAAGAGGAGTTGAATTGCGTTGGGTCCCCTTCGATTTAGAGACCTTTGAACTCGATATGGGAGCATTCGATGTGGCTGTAGAAGGAGCGAGTCTGGTTGGTGTTGTTCATACCTCAAATGTGTTAGGAGTTCGTAATCCAATCGAACAGATGGTGAAATCGGCCCATGCTGCTGGTGCTAGAATTCTACTCGATGCTGCACAGGCGGCGCCACATGATCGTCTGGGTTTCGATGAATTAGGGGCTGATTTTCTTGCTGTTTCAGCACATAAGATGGGCGGTCCAACTGCAATAGGTGCCTTGTTGATAGCGGAGGATGCATTCACTGAGATGCAACCATTCATGGGAGGAGGCGACATGATCAGAGAGGTTCATTTCGATCATTCCACATTTCAGGAGAATGAACATCGTTTCGAAGCGGGTACTCCACGTATAGCGGAAGCAATTGGTTGGGGTGCTGCTTTGGATTGGCTTGCACAATGGGATACGGATAGTATTCACAGTCATTCGTTATCTTTAGCGAGGTTTGTCGCTGATGAAATACGTGCCATCCCAGGAATGAGGGTGTTTGGTAGACAGGCGGAAGGAGATGGAGCCGTGGTTTCGTTTCTCCATGATAGCATTCATGCAAATGATTTGGGAATGATGCTAGATGCGAAGGGTTTTGCTGTACGTACAGGACATCATTGCGCTCAACCACTCTTGCGTCGTTTCGATATAGCAGCAACCAATAGGGCTTCATTCTGGTTGTACAATAACCAGCAGGAAGCAGAGGATTTCGTGGATGCGGTGAAGGATATTTGTCAGCGCTTTGCTTGAGGTGAATTGATGTCCCAAGATGATAATTCAACTTCTGGGGATTGGCCTTCTGCCTTGGTAGATATTATTGAGGATTTTACTCAGGCTTTCGACGCCAGTGAACGCTATGAGATGCTGTATGAGATGGCAGAATCAGTCGACGAATTGCCTACTTCTGAATGGACTGAAGTAACTAGAGTTCACGGTTGTCAATCAGAAGCACATGTGCGTGGGGAGTTGAATTCTGAAGGAACCTTCCATTTGAGAGGTGGCGCCGATTCGAGAATTGTTCAGGGATTGATTGCAATTACTGCAACAGCATTGGAGGGATTGAGTATCGATGAAGTAGTTTCATTTTCACCGGCCTTTGTTGAGGAGATGGGTCTGGCCAATGCGCTTTCTCCAAGTAGGGCCAATGGTTTTCTGAATATGTTCAAGAAGGTGCAGAGTGAAGCAGCATTACTGGGGGAGTGAAGATGGCAGATGAGGAACATGTCAGGCAGGCATTACAGAGTGTTGTAGACCCGGAACTGGACATATCAATAGTCGATCTTGGCCTTGTCTATGAAGTCAGGTTCGAGGATAAAGAGGGAAATGTGCATGCTGAGGTGGACATGACGCTAACATCCCCTGGTTGCCCCGCTGCGGCTGAGATAATGGCGGCGGCTCACCGAGCAGCACTATCAACTGAAGGAGTGGATAGCGTGCATATCAATCTGGTTTGGTCTCCAAGATGGGATCCAAAGACTCACGCTAGTGAAGACGCGCTAATGGAAATGGGCATTTGGTGAGAACCTTCAGTATCGGTAATGCTCGGGTTTGTATGGTCCCTCGATTGGGGTGCTGATGTATTCCGCTTGTTCTTCAGTCATGGTTGTTAACTTGCAGCCGATCTTCTCTAGATGCAGTCGTGCAACTTCTTCATCTAGGTGCTTGGGTAGAATGTATACCTGATTTTCATAGACATCCTTGTTCTTCCACAAATCAATTTGGGCCAAAGTTTGGTTGGTGAAACTGTTGGACATGACAAAGCTTGGGTGTCCGGTAGCACATCCTAGATTCACCAATCTACCTGATGCAAGAAGGAAGATACTGTTTCCACTAGGGAATGTGAATTTGTCAACTTGGTCTTTGATGTTCAGTTTATCAACATCTTCTCTAGACTCTAGAGCGTCGACTTGAATCTCATTATCAAAGTGGCCGATGTTACAAACTATTGCTTGATCCTTCATCGCTTCCATGTGTTCAACGCGAATGACATCCTTGTTTCCAGTTGTAGTGACGTAGATGTCAGCAGTTCCTAGAGAATCTTCAACGGTCTGAACTTCAAAACCTTCCATCGCAGCCTGTAGGGCGCAGATTGGGTCGATTTCTGTCACTACAACCTTGGCGCCCATGGCCTTGAGGGCTTGTGCTGAACCCTTGCCTACATCTCCATATCCGCAGACTACAGCGGTTTTACCTGCAATCATGACATCAGTAGCGCGCTTGATTCCATCGATTAGAGATTCCCTGCAACCGTATAGATTGTCGAATTTCGACTTGGTCACTGAGTCGTTGACGTTGATTGCTGGGAATAATAGTGAGTTCGTCTTGACCCATTGGTACAAGCGATGAACTCCGGTAGTAGTCTCTTCGGAAACCCCTTTGCACTGTTCCACCACTTTGGTCCAATAGTTAGGTCGCTCTGCGTGAACCCTCTTCAAAACGTCCTTGATGCACTGTTCCTCATGATTAGAAGTAGGCTCGTTTACCCAATCACTACCTTGTTCAAGTTGGTAGCCTTTGTGAATCAATAGTGTCGCATCCCCTCCATCGTCGACAATCAATTGAGGCCCTGCTTCGAGACCATGATCCAATGCCCTGAAGGTGCAGTCCCAATATTCCTCTAGAGTTTCTCCTTTCCATGCGAAAACTGGTACTCCAGTTGCTGCGATTGCTGCTGCAGCGTGATCTTGAGTAGAGAATATGTTGCAACTAGCCCATCTTACAGAAGCTCCTAATTCCACAAGAGTTTCGATAAGAACCGCAGTTTGAATGGTCATATGGAGAGAACCTGTGACTCTTACTCCAGACAATGGTTTCTCGGCGGAATATTTCTCCCGTACCGACATCAATCCCGGCATCTCCTGCTCAGCAATGTCAATCTCCTTGCGTCCCCAATCTGCCAAAGACATGTCCGCTACCATGTAGTCCATATTGTCGTCCTCCGCCTTCTCCTTCATCAGCATATGTTTCAACTCACCCATTGCGCAGAATCTCAATTCGCGAATTGTCGATGGCTTCCCAACTGAATCCGCCATCCTCTTCAGGAGTTCTTCCAAAGTGTCCTCCCGCTGCAGTTCTTCGGAAAATAGGTCGCAATAAGCCCAATTCGGAAATGATTGCTGCAGGACGGAAGTCAAAGGCCTTAGAGACCCTAGCACTGATTTCATCTTCAGAAATCGTACCAGTTCCAAATGTGTCTACTCTGACACTTACCGGTTCTGCAACGCCGATAGCATAAGCCAATTGAATCTCGCAGCGCTTAGCCAATCCTGAAGCAACAACGTGTTTTGCAGCCCATCGCGAAGCATATGCAGCGGAACGATCCACCTTGCTCGGGTCTTTACCACTGAATGCACCTCCTCCATGACGGCCCATGCCGCCGTAGGTGTCAACGATGATCTTGCGTCCAGTAAGTCCGGCATCAGCGTGAGGTCCGCCCTTCTCAAAACGTCCAGTTCCATTGACGATGATATTGGTCTTTGAATCTAGGAGTTCTGCTGGGATCACCTTGTTGATGATGTTCTCAGTGACCTGTTGTTGGATGTACTTCTGCTCTTCAACTTCATCTCCATCAAACATGCCTCTCAGGTCATCGTGCTGAATTGCGATGACCACAGTTTCTGCCCTTGTAGGGACACCTTCCTCTGCGTATTCAATAGTGACTTGACTCTTGGCGTCTGGCCTTGCCCAATCTAATGTGCCATCGAGTCCAGCAGCGCTCAATGCGAGCGTCAATTGTTGCGACAACAATGCCGGTAGGGGCATATAATGTCCTTTCAGAGAATCCCATGATTCACTCTCATCGGTTGCAAAGCCAAACATCAGGCCTTGGTCTCCAGCGCCTTGGGCACTGAACATACCTTCTCCTTCGGTCACTCCTTGCGAAATATCTCCAGATTGCTGACTAACCAAAACTTGTACTTTGCAACTGTTGGAATCATTTGCAGCCATGCCGTAATCATGATTTGTATATCCAATCTCAGCAGCAGTCTTCCTTGCAATTCCTTCATAATCGATTCGATGGTCTACATTAATGGTAATTTCTCCACCTAAAACAATGTAAGAACCATCGTCCATTCCCTTGACAAATGTCTCCAAAGCAACTCTTGCTCTAGGGTCTGCTTTGATGCACGCATCAAGTATTGCGTCTGAGATGTTGTCGCATACTTTGTCAGGGTGTCCTGCTGCTACCGATTCTGAAGTGAAGAGATATCCTGAGGTCATCGAGTTGGCGACTTTGTTCCACCTTTTCAATGACTCGGCTTGATACTTAGTTCTACTATTTTGCAGACAAAGATAGGTTCATCAAAATACATCATTTCTTCAGTGCATTTGTAGGTACTTTCTGCGATTTACAGATGATGAAGTAAATTAGAAGAGTTCAAGATTTTCTTGTAATTATTGTCAATAGGTCTCCATCCTTCAGGAGATGGTCCAGACCAACTCGTTGCCAATCGAATTTAGCCGAAGGGCCCTTGACTCTTGCAAATCTGAATTTGCGCACAAAGTCTCGGTGTAGACTGTTGCATACTTCCTGAACGGTGCTGGTGTCTTTGACGATAAGTGGTTCAACCATGTCGGCTTCTTGCCCTTGCGGTTTGAGGAATACTCTCATGAATCCAAGATTGTCGTAGATGAAATCTTTCAGGTCTTCCAATCCAGTTCCTTTGAATGCAGAGATGCGCATAAGGGGCCAGCCTTGCGGCAAGGATTTCTCAGCGCGTGTGATTTCATTTTCAGTTGCGATATCGATCTTATTTATCGCCACCACTGCTTTGGAATAGACACGATTTCCTGCTAGCACATCGACGATTTGGTCTGCCGTAACATCAACTCTGAGAGTGACGATTGCAGAGGTATAACCGAAGTCTCGAATGATGTCTCCAATCTGTTCATCTGTTAGGTGCGTCTGCTCAACGGTACTTCTAACATCTATTCCACCACGTTCGGTTCTAGAGATGAATACGGCAGGTTTGGCCTGATTCAATCGCATACCTGCGAGTTCGAGTTCCCTGTGTAATACTCTGAAATGTGCATCTTGAAAGGGGTCGACGATGTACAGAACCATATCAGAAGAACGGATGACATTGAGAATTTCTCTACCCCTTCCTTTGCCATCCGCAGCACCTTTGATCAATCCTGGAAGGTCGAGAATCTGAATCTTAGCACCTCGATGTTCCATTACTCCGGGTATGCAAGTCAGGGTGGTGAATGCGTATCCTGCGGTTTCTGATTTTGCATCGGTCACTTGTGAGATGAGAGTCGACTTACCTACTGAGGGAAAGCCCACGAGAGCGACACTAGCGTCTCCACTTTTTTTGACTTCAAACCCCTTCCCTCCTCCACTGGCCTTGGCATGGGCCTGTGCTTTTTCGCGGGTAATCTTGAGTTTGGCAATCTTTGCTTTGAGGCGCCCGATATGATGTTCAGTGGCTTTGTTCTTCTGAGTCTTATCAATCTCAGCCTGAATGGCTTTGATCTGCTCCTCGATGGTCGCCATACAGAACCCTCAGCCGCCTCGGGTCAGAGGATGCACTTGAAGGCTGTCGCCTTTGTCGGTGGTGCGTGAAGAATCCCGAATTGGCACCATTGTGGTCGAGCCTTCGAACTCTCCTCGGGAAATTTGAAGCAGACATGGTGATAGTCAAGGATGAACCAGGATACTACAGTCTTGCGACAAGTACTGGTCGACCGTTTGTTTCATTGGTAGTTCAGAAGAAGCATGTTGGAATATATTCTATGCCATTATACGAAGATCCTAGTCTTGCTGGAGAATTAGAATATGCAAGAATTGGCAAATCATGCCTCGGTTTTACTGATGAAGACGAGGCTATATTAGGGGTGGTTAGAGATTATTTTCAGCGCTGTTTCATGCATTATGTCTACAACGGCGTCATCCGATGAGGTGAAACATGAAACTGCACTCGCCCGCTCATGGGCATTGACATGGTTCTGAATCTAGTCGCCCGCGGGGGATTAAGTGAACTGCTACAGATGCAGGTCAGCGACTTGATTTCTGCGCTTGAGTCCAATAGTTTGCCTCGGATTGCAGCGGACTCAAGGCTTGAACGACCATTCGATATTGATGTCTCTGCTGAATTGTTGGATTGGTTTGATGATAATGAGGTAGACAAAGATGCCTCGCTTCATTCGTCTCTGCAAGGAATAACACCTTCCGAGGCATGTGATTGCCTACTTCTTTGTGCGCAATGGGCAAGTCTTGGACATTGGGAAGTCTGGGAAGGACGTTCTTTCATTTATCTTGAAACATTGATTGAAAGGAACGTAGATGATGTGAACGAATTGTATTCCAGCCAAGTATGGAGGGATGCTAGTTCAGCCGTACTCAAATTGAATGAAAACGAATATTCTGAATCTGTAATTCTAGATTGGATGCGTAGGAGGGAGGAATTGGAAGCCACGTTGGATGAGAATGCCGACCCACATATCTTGCCGACCATGGATGCTCATCAACGAAGCTCTCGCCTTTTGCACCACGCTCTTGTTACGGCACAGCAAGAAGGAATCTTCCTATTGTTGGGGAGGGAGCACATGAACTCTGACAAATGGGGCCTTGACGAGTTCAACCTTGCGCATATCCTTGCTCATGGTCTATGATCATTCAACCAGACCAGTGAGACTTCCAATCTTTCATGAGTAGGATGTACTTCCACGATTGCTACTGGTGCATTGACCATATCCGATAGTTCTTCAGCCAAATCCACCGGCATTTCGATTCTCTCATTATCAAGGTCAATATGTAACCAATCCGGAGAAATTCCCGTAACCTCAATGAGCTCTTGTTGGTCATTCTCGCACAATGTTTGGGAGGAATAAAGTGCTCCAAACATGATGGTATCATCTTCGGTGAGTTGTTCATGTGGTGCCAATGTTTGGCCTGCTCTACGTCTGAAGCGCGCCCTTAGTTGTCCAGCATCCTTGTATGAAGCGGTGCAAAATTTCAGATGGTAGCCATATTTTTCTCTCATCGAACTATCGATGGGGTCAGGAAGTCCATGTTCTGCGGCTTCGACTCTGCTCTTGAGTTGAATCGCTAACTCCCTCGAACCTTCTGCTCCTGCAGTCATCTCAGAAGATAGATTGAATCCTCTTAGTTCCATCTCTGCCTGATTTCCAGTTGTTATTTCCAGTTCATTGAGATTCAGAAAGGTCACTTCGGTATGACGTAGTTCTTCCAACAACTCAAACAATCTTTCTTCCTCATCCGGATCTGCTGGTAACTCTATTCCCACCTCAATACCTGCTACTTCACAGGCTTTGATGATTGCAAGATACTTGGTCAATTCAAGATTCAACAGGTGAAATCGGATTTCATCTAGGCCTGCTTCAGCAAAATCCCTCGCTTGATGCTCAGGGAATGGTATGCTGGTGTACATGTGAATGTGATGCGCTTCGCCAAATTCCTGCTTTAATCTACGAATAGCCTCTAGGCTTTGTTCGCGAGCCATCAGTGGATCACCTCCGGTGATTCCCGTTCCGGTTGCGTTCATTGCTCGGGCTTCTTCAATTACCTCGTCCAGACTAGTACATGGACGTTCATTGGCAAACATGACATCCACTTCTCTACGGTTTTCGGATAAAGGGCAATAATCGCACATCCAATGGCAATGACCTGTGACGAAGAGTACCAATTTGCTACCTTTTTGGCATTGGACACAACCTATGGCCTCGTTTTCTTCGGGCGAATCGACTGCAGAAGCCATCTTCAGACGCATCAGTTCATCACCCCTTCTTTTGCACGTTTCAACAACCATCGGTGGAATCTCAAATCTTCGGTAAGTTCCGGGTGGAAGGTCAACGCCATCCTGTTGCCTTTTGTCAATCCAACCACTTCCTCATTGAGATATGCGACGGCCTGTTCTTCATTTGATTCGAACCTTGGTGCGCGAATGAAAACTCCAGGGTAATCGCTACTTTCACCGTCCAATTCGACATTCAATGCTGCTTGAAATGAATCAACTTGCCTGCCAAAGGAATTGCGTGAGATCTCAGCATTCAGAAATGGTTCCCTACCATCTCCCGGTTGGCAAAGTAGAATCGCACCAGCGCAAGTACCCATGACTGGCGATTCTGGGTTACTTTCGATCCATTCGAATATGCCTTCAAGCAGACCTCTATACTTGCTTGCTAAGCGCATAGTAGTCGATTCACCACCTGGTAGTACCAGCGCATCAAGATTGGATATATCGTGAGAATTTCTCAACTCGACTATGTCTACATCCAGTGCCATTTCTTTGGCGGCTGAATCTATGGCACTTGCATGTTCTTCTCTAGCACCTTGTAGCATTGCAATGCCGATGCGAAGCACCATGTTGCGGCGCAGACGCTGTACAACATCAATCCTCTTGTTCACAGATGGGTGTATTCAAGGACTTGATTGACAAGCGCAGCATCATGGCAGGGCGCCTTGAGGATGGAGTCTGTTTCTTGGTTCCCGGCCCTGTAAGAATGAATGATTCAGTTCTCTCAGCCATGTCGAAGCCAGTGATGACGGCTAGGGGCCCAGAGTTCCGAGACGTCATGGCAGAATTGAACAGTCTGTTGAGATTGGCCTTCAATCTCTCGCCTTCGACTGCACAAAGGGGCGAGGAGTCATGGACTGGTGAAGACGGTTACAAGGTAATCGTGGTTTCAGGAAGTGGAACAGCAGCAACTGAAATGGCAATTGCAAACCGCTTTTCTCAGCATGACAAGGTATTGGTTCCAAGTAACGGAAAGTTCGGTGAAAGGGTCGCAGAGATTGCCTCACGCTATTGTGATTGTACTCATTTGAGATATGATTGGGGCAAGGCATTCAACTTGGATGAGGTGGGAGAATACCTGCAATCGGGAGATTTCGAGGCATTGATTATTTGTCACAACGAAACCAGTACAGGGATTACTCAAGATGCAGAAGCATTGTCTGAACTGTGCAAGCAACACAATGTTTCCTTCTTGTTGGACGCGATAACTAGTGTTGGTGGCCTACCGGTTCACCCTGAGAAGTGGGGGGTAGAGGCAGTAGTAGTGGGCGCTCAGAAATGCACTGCTGGACCTTCTGGGATTGCAGCCCTTGCGGTTAGCGAGGAATGGGTTGCACAGGTCGATAGCCGAAGACAACAAGGTTCGGCTAATCCGACCTACTATCTCGATGCTGTAGCAGCGCTGAAAAAAGGCGATGATGATCAGACTCCTTGGACGCCTGCAATCAATCTGTGTATGGGTTGGTCGGCTTCGTTGCGAACTCTTGCTGAGGAAGGGTTGGAAGAGAGGTGGAAGAGATGCCGAGATTTAGCCGAAGGCGTTCGCTCTCTCTTCGCAAGTCTTGGTTTCCAATTCTTAGCAGATGAGAATCAAAGGTCGAATACCGTGACTGCGTTAATGTATCCAGATGGAATCGATGATGCTTGGCGAAGTAGACTTCAAAGCGATTACCAGACCTTTGTTATCGGGGCGCAAGACCACCTGAAGGGCAAGATGTTCCGAATCGGTTCGATGGGTGAAACCAGTAAGGAAGAGATGATTGAAGGGTGTCGCCGTATGTTGACTTGTTTCAGAGAATCAGGGCTGCCTATTTCCGAAGAAATAGATGTACAGGGATTCTTCCAGGGGTGATGATATGGAGATGATTCCATCTGCGCCAAGCGAAAAGCCTGAACCTGCAATCGTAGTCTTGGGACGCTTCCAACCATTGCACCGCGGACACGCATCACTCTTGCGTGCAGCAGTAGAATTCCGCAACAACAGTCATCCTGATATGAAACTCAGAATAATGCTAGGATCCTCAAATGTTGAGCAATCCCCTGAGAACCCTTGGGATTGGCAAGAAAGAGAAGAGATGGTGCAATCTTGGTTGACAAATGAGGGGGTTTCGAATCATGAGGTATTGGCAGTTCCAGATATTGGAGATGCTCAGAGGTGGGTGAAACATGCCAGTAATTGGCATGGAGATGCGGGAATAATTGCTACTTCCAATGAAGATACTGCTCAACTATATTCACAAGCAGGTTGGCAGGTAGAGATGATCCCTTTGTTGGATCGGGAAGATTTGCAGGGTTGGCGAGTTAGAGAGACAATGAAGATGGTATCAACCATAGGTGACGAAGAAGCGATTCGCAGTATACTTAGCGAATCTTTAGAGGAAGTGGTTGTAGATTGGTTGTTCACTGATTCTGCAAGAATCAGGAGATTGGCATTTTTGGGGCCTCCAGTAGAGAGAGTTGGATAAATCTAGGAAGTCACAACTACCTTTGCTGCCCTCAAGAGTTTCTCTTTGAACATGTACCCTTCTTCGATTACATCGATGATTTTGCCCGTTGGATTATCATCGTCTGCAGGAACAGTAGTCAATGCTTCGTGAAGATTTGGATCGAACTCCTTACCTTTACAGTCGAGAGATTTGACACCAACCCCTTCTAATTCAGACCAGATACGATCACGCATCAAGGTCAGTCCTTCCACAACGGAAGAATTCTGTTCAACCATGTCTTCAGGTATGGCCTTCAAAGCGCGGTCTACATCATCTAGAACAGAGAGGAACCTTCTGGACAAGTTCATGCTCGAATATTGAATCAACTCTGATTTTTCTTTGGCCATGCGTCGCTGTATATTCTGAATCTCGGCGTCGCGGTAGGATATCTCTTTCTCAGCCGCCTCCGCTTTCGCCTCGGCTAGGGCTAGTAATTCTTCCATTGTAGGCTCTGGAACCTCTTCCGACTCCTCTTCGGAAGCAATTTCCACCTCTTCATCAGTCGGTGCAGTGCCCTCTTCCTGCTCCGACATTGGCCCCTCGTACAGGGCCTCTTTCTTCAATTTCACCATGGTTCCCTATGGTCGAATGGTTCAATAGAGGTGGGCAACGAGCCCGCGTTGCCATCTGATACTGGCTACCTCCTTTTGCGGTGGTATGCCAATACTCGGACGGGTCCCCGGAGGGGGAGTGATTGGAGAAAAACAAGGAAGCATTACCTGTTATAGCATTGGACGGAGCAAACATCGCTTGTGCATTCATGGGGCATGATGTCCCAGGAGATGCAGTTGGCATTGTCAAGGCCTATCGCCACTTTGCAGATTTAGGGCATGAAGTAGTTGCTTTTGTCAAACAATTCAGGATGAATGAGAAGAATCCTAAGCAGATGCTCAGGAACCTCGATGATTTGTATAAGGGAATTCCGAAAAAGGCGATGGCGGTTGTTCCAGCGCGTTCAGATGACGATTCGTTCTTCATCGATTATTGCATCAAGAATTCTGCAGTATTGATTACTCAGGATGGATTGAAGGATCATGAGAATAGACTACAGGGTAAAGAAAAGGACGCGTTCATGAAATGGCGTGCTACGCATCGTTGCGAATACATGTTCGCAATGGATCAGTTCATGCCTAACCCTAATTTCAAGATGCCTGACCCTCCTGCGAAAAAAGGTTCAGAGAAGAAGGAGAAGTCTGCAAAAAGCAGTCCAACTGGAAAATCGAAAAAGAGGTCTGAAGATGATTTCAAGCAGGTTCTAGCGAAGAATATGGGTTCTCAATTCCAGGTCCATTCATTGGGCACGGACCTTGTCGGATGGTGTAATTCAGAATGGAAGACTTCATTTTCATCCAGTAAGGAGATTCGCAAACACGTGGGTCTTCCCTCCTCACCTTCGATGACGAAAATTTTGGAGCGATTGTTCAAGGATGAGGTCAGTTTTTCGGGTAAAGGTCAGAACGTTCGATGTACTTACACCCCAGCAAATCCTGTTGAGGACAACCACAAAGGTTGGTTATTGCAACAAATGGCTGATTGGATTCGTTTATCTGGATTAGGAAATAAATTCAGCCAGCGAACTGGGGGCCGCAAACCGAAACTCGTTCTCAAGGAGATGGGGGCTTCGGGTAAGAACATGGAAGAGATGCTGAAGAGTCTTTACGGCAAAGGAAATCTGGAATTCAGAGGCCAGAATGAACTCAAAGAAGTTCGAAGAATAAAGCGAAAGGTCAAGAGTTCCAAAGCCGGTAAATCATCTAAGAAAATGGCGGAAAGCGAGGCGATGATGCATGTTTTGCAAATTATTGGATTGCCAGAGAATTGGAAGACGCCTACTCTACTGACTCGCCTAACCAGTTTATTCAAGGGAAAATCACAGTTCAGTGGACAAATGAATTATGCGAAAATTGGGCAGGAATTCCTTGAAAGTACAGGGCACAAGTTAACTGCGGTATTTCGTGAACAGCAAGACTTGGTTAACCGCATCAATTCCTCGGGAATGGGTTTGAAGGCCAATTTTGACGGCAACTCTTTGGTCGTCAACAGTCGATAGTATTCAGATAGAACGTCTAATCGTGCTTGGCAGCCCAGGCATCTTCTACTGAGAGTGCTTTGTTCCTTAGCGGGATGATTTTGCGATAGACTTCAGATGGAGCTCTGATTTCTCCATCAACGCTCAACAATCCGGCAAGTGGTATTCCAAAGTGTTCTTCATTTTCCATCAGTAATGGTTCGATAACTTGCCAGTCGGCATCGGTTAATTCGGTGAAATCCCCTCCATTCAGTTGACTCCCTGACAACCTTTGATGGGGGTCTCTGACGTAGATTGCTCCTCCGCTCGAAAGACTGAACAGATTTCCCCCAGGGTATGGGGTTTCTAGAGATTCGATTTCTCCTTTGTCATTGAATCGAATTCCATTGATGACCACGAAGCCACCTCCTTCTAGAGGGTCTCCCGCCATGAATGACTCCGCAAGATAGTCCAGAGCAGTTCCATTGATGACGAGTTTTGGAGAACCCACACTATTGATCATCGGTCTGCCAGCAGCATTGGCCAATATGAACAGATTTCCTCCTTTGGCTCCATATCCATAGCATTGGCCAACATCCCCATGTACAACAGTGGTTCCTCTCTTGTGAATCTGGGCGATTTGATCTTGTCCATTTCCATGCATGTGTATGGTCATTCCATCATTTCCACTACCAAGGTAATCTCCACAACTACCGTATACGTCTATGCTGATGTTGCTTGTTTCGGGACCCATTCCGTTTCCGATGAAGCGGTGTCCACGGCACATGATAACATGGAATTTCTTCCAGCCAGCATCCTTCAATGCGACCAGTTCTCGAGCTAGCGATTCTGTTCCCTCGATTGGATATGGCCTTGCATCGATGACAATGTTCTGTTCATCATTTGCAGGCACAGGTCTGTTTCCAGGAGTCATGTATCCGACGAAATTTTCGCAAGGCGAAACAGCGGTTGACATCAGCACCTGCATAAGCGCATCTTCCACACAATCTAGCCACCTGCTTCTGCGCAGTTGCCCAGTTGGATATCTTCTGTCAAGTAGTAATTGTAGACTTTCCACAGCGGTATTCCGCTCGATTTCAATCAATTCATTGCACATGGCACGCGCTTCAGGCCAATCCATCTTCTGCAGAGCTTCTACAGCAGTTGAGAAGTTCTGTACAGGCGAATCACTCCATTCAACTCCGGAACTATTCGCCGCTTCTTCGATGAGATGATTACCGGAAGGATGGGTATCTACGAGGTCTCCGAACTTGTTAGTCATCTTTAGTTCAAACTTGCCATCTTCTTGTTTTGCCACGTCAAAGAGGAATGAACCTCCGTCGGTATAGGAACCACCGCGCGCGTTCCAATATTCGTCGCAACGACGCCAGAATCTCTTGTCTTCTTTAGACAAACTATCCAATACTGCATCGATGACTTGCTTCTCCGAGCCACAAAAAGCAATTCCTACTTCTCCTCTCTGGTACGAGAACACCTGTGGTCGTAACATGCTAGTATCGGTGATTCCAATCAACCTGTGAACACCAGGCGCTGCTGCTTGTGCGATGATGAAAAACCAAGGCCCATCGGGGGAGCCATGAATATGAGTACGCTGGATTTTCTCGTAAATTTCCTGCTTTGAATCGGGTAGCATGACGAAATCCAATTCGCTTGTTGGAGCTAAGGATTCGATGAGGTATTCAATCGGATATCCATATACGCGGTGATGAAGGTCGAAGGCCAAAGCAGCAACTTCGGTATCGGTGAAGAATAATGGTTCCATCCCACGCTGTGCAAGGTAATCGGTCACTGAGACGTAGTTTGAGAAATCACCATTGTGCACCAATGCAACATCGATTCCCTGTCCAAAGGGGTGTGCACCTCCGGGATGAGTGACTCTACCTCTAGTCGGATATCTGTGGTGTCCAATCCAGACATGAGCTGTGACATCGTCGAGCAAGTAGTACTTGATGACATCTTCAGCATATCCTACGATCTTGAGGATCAACATGTCTCGGCCGTGTGAGAGAACGAAAGCATCAGCCCTACCATCGGTTGCGTAGAATTCAACATTGAGTCGGTGCGTATTTCGGTATACATATTCTTGATGCAATGCATCTTCATCAACGAAGTGTGAAATGTCCAAACCTTCTTCTTTCATCTTTTGAACCCCTTCTGGCTTAGGCTTGACAAAGTAGCAGACCACGTCAGGTGGCCGAACTTCCAATGCTGGAAGTGCATCTTGCCAATTGTCTAGGGTTGCAATTTCATGAACGTGTTCGACCTCAAAAACCGGGTGGATGTATTTCTCTTCGACTTCATCACGGAATCCCTCGTTGACGTATGCTATGGCGATAAGGTAACAATTCTGCAAGGTTTCTACATCAGTAGTGAATTGTTCAGCATCAAGGCCAACCATAGCGACCCCGCCTCCCTTTCCATTGCCTCTGTTACGCATTTGTTCTAGACTATCGAAAAGGTGCTTGCCAGCTACAGGAACCTCACAAGCCAGTCCTACAACACCGCAACCGCCTTCAGCAGCATCTTCTTCTTGCATTGTAATCTTGGGTAGTGATCGAGTTAGACGCATTCTAGCATCCAATACCGCTTGCACATCTCTTGGCATCAGGCATCACCTCCTGCAACATATCTCAGAAGGTCGGTTCTTCCGCGCAAATCTCCGATGGCATCCAAGCCAAGTTTACGCATGATGTCTCGTAGTCTCCATTGGACAGCGCTGTAGAAATTGTAGAGCCTTTCTTCTCCCCAGTCTTCTTGCACCCATTCCTTGAGTTCGATATCGGTGGTTGTCAATCCCCAAGGACAACCCCTGCCGCTAGGTCCACCTTCACAATTGGAACATCGAGTACATCCCATGGCTACTAGGTCACTGGTGCCAAATACAACGCCGTCGGCACCAAGGGCTATTGCCTTGGCAACGTCATCGGCGGTGCGGATTCCTCCACTAGCAATCAATGTCACTTTGTCCCTCACCCCTTCCTTGATGAGGAACTTGTGCACCTTTGGAATTGCCAGCTCGATTGGCATGGCGATATTCTTCTTGGCGATTTCAGGAGCCGCTCCTGTACCCCCATAGGATCCATCTAGATGGATGATATGCGCACCTGCATAGTACGATCCTACCGCAACCATGTCTACATCGTGTGGAGTGCTGACCTTTACCGAGATTAGGGCTTCTGGATTCACTGTTTGAATCCAGTCGATATGTTTCATGTGATCCTCGACTGAGTAGGTCGAATGGAATGGGAACGGAGAGAACAGGCTAACGAAAGGAACGCTACCGCGAATCTTTGCCACTTCTTCACCAGCCTTGGCAGCAAGTAAGTGCCCTCCAAGTCCAGGTTTTGCTCCCTGTGCATACTTGAATTCGACAATTGGTGTTGCCTGAATCGACTTCTCTTCAACACCAAAGTATCCAGTTGCAACCTGCGTGATGACGTTCTCTTGGAGTTCATACAACTCCGGAGGGTAGCCTCCTTCTCCGGTAGACATGAATGAGTTCCAACGCTTAGCATTGCGCGCTCTGGCCATCATGACATTAACAGAGACTGAACCATAGGACATACCCCCTCCATAGATTGGTAGGTCTGGTGTCAATTGCCTTCTGCCATCCTCTCTTCGGTTGAGATTCAATTTGGTGTCTAGGTGTTCGCCGTGTTCCAACCATTCTGCTTCCGGTTTGAATTTGAAGTCCAGTCGGTCGAAGCCACCGTTTGAACGACCAGTCATGTAGTTGAAATTCTCCGGCACTTCTCCTGTTTCAGCCATGAACCAAGTTGCAAGAATCAGATCATCAGTCCATCTTGCGTCTCCTAGGGCTTCGGGTTTCGGGAACTCCCCAAAGGCACGCGCATTGAGGCCATCGTGCATTAGGTGTAGAGTCTTCTCCATCAAGGCAGCAGTGGGCGCCTTAGGTTCTCCAGGTGAGAATACCATCAAGCATCACCTCCCGGGAATCCTTCGATATCTCCAAAGGCTTCAGCCTCAAGTTCTGCGCAGCGCATGGACCTGCCGAATTCACCGCGCAATCTGCGCACCTCTCTTACCCCCATGGCTCCTAGAATCTCTAGCATCTGGTCTCTCCATGAACAACTCAGATTGACGATTCTCTGCCTTCCCCACTCGATATCGAGTTTCTTTGGTAATTGAACTGTAGCTGAGTCTCTGTTCTTAGTATCCCCCGTTAATCTGGCTTGTATGGCAATCAAAAGCGCATGGTCTAGGCCGACAGCATCCAATCCACTGATTATCGCCTTAGGCAAGTGATCCGCTCCTGCAACTCCCCCGCTTCCTAGAAGAGTGACTCTGTCCCGAATGCCTTTCTCAACAAGGCTCATGTGTGCTTCAGCCAAGGTGTCCATAAGGAAACCGCCTTCTCCATCCAAGCCATGGTGGTCAGCGTAAAGGTGCAGAATTGAAGCACCCCCATCTATTGCTTCTTCGAGTTTACTTCGCCAATCCTCAGACATACTGATGGCAACAGAAACCAGTAGCCCCTTGGCACTTAGTTCAGAGTGTGCTTGATTATTCCAAGAGCGCAACTCCACCATTCTAGTTCCCTTTGGAACGTCGCAACCAGCACAGTTGACAATAGGTGCCACATTTGGTCCTCCAAGGTTCAAACGATTCACATCATCAACTGGAATCAAGGCCATGCTATCAATTTCCGTAGCGGCAGTAGCCATGATCTTGAACACACCATCATCGGCTAAGTCCTTGGGTGGCGCAGAGTAGATGAATGGAACTTGAATGGTAAGCATCTCCGGTTGATTCAGTAAATTACCAGAAGAATCGAAAGAGAGGTGCATTGGTTTGCTACCGATGTCTACCTGAGTACCAATCAATTCGCGGCCGTGAATTCCATCTCTGCTCGGTCTGACGATTTCAGACATATCGGTGAACATACCATCGAAACCAGGCCCTCCGAAACGTCCTCTGTAGCCTTGGCCACGAACTGGTACTCCTCCTTTGCGCGCCTCTTCATCGATAGTGCTGATGTGCTGCCATGTCAGGTATTTGTCCCCTAATGCTCGCAACTCTCCATTTGTGGTTACGGTTACGAAATCAGGATGTTGCACTTCGCACCTCAAGCAGCCAACACATAGGTCGGGACGAGGGAGGAATCCTCCAACAGGTCCACTGAAAACACCGTAGGTACAAGGCCTTGAGAATATAGTCTCCCAGTGCCCGAAATACTTGAAGAACTCTTTGAAAATCAACTTGGCCAAGCCGAACTTACCGACCTTTACGTTGAATCTACGTGGAATTTTCCATAGATCCTCTGTTTCTTTCGCATCTATATGATAGCGGTGATATGTGTCGGCTCTAGCTCTTGCTTCTTGTAATCCCATACTTTCGACCTCACTCATCTTGATCACCACTTCTTGTTCGGGCTCGCGTTCTTTCGTCAATACCATGACCTTCACTTCCCTGACGGCCCCACCCGTCGGGCTCGCTGCGTCGCGGAGCGCTATTGATGCTTGCTATCGATAAATCACGAAAGTTCGATTTTTTTGCCAAAACTTCGCACATTTGAGCAATAATTACTAACTATGCCGAACTTTCGTTCGGAATAAAGTGAAAATAATGATACATTCGTATGACAATTGGTAGAAAATCTGCACATTTGAAGCAGATTGCCCTTCAAATCACCAATTTCAGCCCTTTCGAGGGCTGAACATTCGCGCGCCTTTCAGAGAACTCTGGCTGCTGGAGCTTGCATCTGGAATGAGGTCATGCCCATTTCTTGGTAGAGTTTTGGCATTTCTCCATTCTTAGAGTATAGGTACAGGGCAGAAACTGCAACTTGTTCAGCCGCACCACTCCACGCGATTAGAATGGCTCCTGCCACTCCTCCAACAATCAGTCCAACCCACCACATTTGTGGGACTGCAACCATTATTCCAACTGATACAATAGCAATTGGGATCGCAAACAAAAACGTGATTAGGCCAA
>CAXRJJ010000064.1:0-11383 GCA_964230945.1 Yoonia sp. | reverse complement strand
CAGCAGTTACAGTGTAACTTGCCTGGCTTGTCGGTGCTGTCGGTGTTCCACTGATCGTACATTGGTTGCTGTCAAAGTTCAGCCCCGTAGGAAGTGTCGGTGAAATAGTACAACTTGCCTCAGAGACTCTCTCTTTTGGATCAGAAATCTCAGCAGGCTGATGTGCATTCAGGGTGCTGCTGTACCCAATGTTGGATGTGCTAAAGAAAATAGTATCTTCAGAAGCAATTATCAAATCATTGGTGAATCCACCGTGAGCAGCCGTAGTTGCTGAGTATGGAGTAAAGGCAGTTCTGAAAAAGGTTTCATTAGATGAATCGTAGGCATACAGGAATGACCCTTGCGCAAGACATCCGCCTAAAGAGGTAGGTGGGCAGTCGGTAGGTGCGTAATTGAACCTTGGTTGTGAGACAGAAAATTGAAGCCCATAAAGTGTATCTCCCACGACAACTGCGCCGGTCGTCAACCATTCACTGAAAGCGTCTCGATGATGCTTGTTTGGGGTCCAGAGTCTTTTTGTATACTGGGTTGAATCGTTGTGAATATACAAACCACCGTCTCTGATAAAGAACAATTCATCACCAACGATGTTGAAGTTATTTTCTCCATCAAAGTGGTTGTATCCTGCATCATCGCATCTGTAAAACCGAGTTACTTGCCAAACTGAGTTATTCGATGTATCATAAGCCCACAATTCTCGACCGTAAAATCCGTTTGTTGCAGTAAAATAGACAGTGTCTCCTATTGTATAAAATCCACCAGGTGCACTGCTGGAGTAATCATAACCGGCTGTACTAGTACTCTGACAGAAATTTGACACTTCGGTAGATGGTAGAGTGTTAATGTTGGCAACTTGCCAAGTTGAATGATTGGAAGTATCGTGCGCCCATAACTCAATGTCGCTATTTGAATCCTGGCCAGCGAAGAAAAGAGTATCTCCAACTACTGTCATGGAATTTTGATTACAGTTTTTGGCATAAGAAGCGACATTGAGTTGGTAACATTGAGGTGCAAGACCATTGCCTTGGATAAATAACTGTCCCATGGTATTGTAATCTGGTACCCTGTTATCTATGTCGGTAACTTGCCAACTTGTGTGGTTAGACGGATTGTAAGCAAATAACTCTAATCCGCTAGTCTCGTTATAGAGAATTTCATCTGACCATGATGACACTGTTGCGCGGTGCCCCTTAGCGCCATCGAAATAGATAGTGTCTCCAATCAATCTGAATCCATGGTGGTATCCTGGCCTTGAAGACATGGGGACAGTGTAGTTAGCATCACTTGAAGGAGGATTAATATCTGCTGCAAGCCATGCTGTATTGTTTCCAACAGTGTATGCATATAGTCCAGCACCAACGCTAGATGTTGTGGAATCTACTCCTGCAAAGTAAAGTGTATCTCCAATCAAAATCGACAATCCAGTGCCGTCACTAGCTGCTGCACTCCCGCCGTAAGATACCCCTATTGAATACGAAGAGTCGTTAGCAGGGTTGTAAGCCGTAATGTTGTCTATTCCAGGTCCATCAAAGAGTAGAATGCCTCCAGCATTAGTGAATAAGTCCATGGCCCTGCTGCCCGAATATGAAGTACTGGAGTAGGCAGGCATTGTACCGAATGTACCAACTTCTCCAAGGGTGTCAGTGGATTTGTTGTATGAATAAATTATGCGACTCGTATTTGTTTTGTCGCCTCCTGTGGCAACATAGTAGAAAGTATCTCCAATTGTCGTAGCAATATTGTTATCTCTATTGACGGAGTGAATGTATTTGTCTTCATTTACAATCCAAGTGCTACCGTTGCCTTGAGTGGTGGTGCCAGCATTACCACCTGAAGGACTTACATCATGATACCAAGAGATTTCAGCCATAGGCTCGCCAACAGTAGCCACGACGTTATCTCTGCTTGGAGATAGATTATTGCTTGAAGAGTTAGATGTGGAGCCACTGGTTTCCAGTAACTCATTTTTTTCATCAAAACTCAAACTTAAATCCATGTTATCGGTATATCCTACTTGTGTCATCAGTACCATAATCACAGAGAGGAAAACTGCTCTCATCCGCCCGCTTTGACTTCCGTTATTCGACATAGTTCTAGCCATTAATTCATTACCGACTTCCTTTCCCCTATGATAACAGGGTTCACATGGAATTAAGACAGATGGTAATGTCAATCAATCAATTACAGAGTTCAGGTTTACGCGGCGCTGTGATCTATGATTACTTTGAAAAAATCACGTTCATTTTAACCGATAAAAAGCCCGAAGCAGGTGTATGCAGAGTTCTAGTGCGCCTCGATTTTAAAAGTGGGGCTGAACCTACAGAAATTCCCCCTGAATCTGGAATGAGGATTGTCAGATTCTATAATAGAACAAATACTAACGGACTTGCTTTAGTTGATTTTACTGGACCGATCTTAGGGACGTTGATGGAAATTGACGGTTGCTGGTTTCACAACCAATCCTACATTGGCAACTTAGAAGGGGCGCATTTTACAATAGTTGGAACAAAAAAAGCATTATCTGAATACAGAAAAAGAATGATGAAAATTCTTCCTGAAGATATTGGTCTAAAGGTATCCAGCAGTATGAAAGCCGATTTTATGATGGCCCCATCATTATCGAGAAGACAGTCTGAAGTACTGGGGGCTGCAGTACAGATGGGATACTATGACTATCCAAAGAAGTGTAATCAATCAGATATTGCAGAAGTAATCGGAATCAGCCAAGGTACTGTAGCAGAGCACTTACAACTTGCAGAATCTAACATTATGAATGGATGGTATCGCCAATTAGTCTGATTTAGTTTGATTTCTATACAAACTCTAGTTGTAGTAAATGGAGATGATACCCCTTTGCCTACGTGATACCATTGTGCGCATGCTTGCAGCGCGCTTCAAATAGGGTAAGGAAGTGGCGGGCCGAACTGGAGAGGTCACTGTGACGACAACGAGGATTCTAGACGAGAAAATAAGAATGCAAAGCCAACGATGCAAATCCATAGGTTTGGTATCGATGTTCCTTCTCAGCCTATTGGCTGGATTTGGAGCTTCGATGATTGAAAATGATTCTACAGAGGAAAGAAAATCCTTGTCAGAAGTTGCAAGGATGCCCCTATCTGTTCAGGTTCAGGTTCCAGATCAAGGTGGACAAGGAAGTTGGGACGGGGGCATGGGGACCCACTATGGTCCAGACGGCCACCCTGCTCTGTATGACGTACAATATGCAGATCCACTAGTATCAATTGGGAAGATCGAGGACCTCTCTCTACTCGATCTGCGCTCGCAGAATTACGGAATTATGCTTGAAGAGACCAATGGTAAAGACCACGACAACGATGGAATCCAAGACCTTGACGACCTAGATGATGACAATGACGGTATCTATGATCTCCTCGAGCGTTTCGATGGATGTGCTTCTACAGATCCATATGACCACGATAATGATGGAATCCTAGACATAGATGATTGGGATGATGACAATGATGGGATTCTCGAGGGTCCAATCGACTATGATGACCTTGAGAGCAAGGGGTATGATCCACGCAATGTCCCCACAGATCGATTCCTTATCCCAACTACCATACACCCATGGACAAACACCCAAGTCGGCGAGTTTTACCTTGCAGACTTGATGCCCTTTGACCACGACAATGATGGCGTTACCGACGAAGATTCTGACGGTTCAGGAGCAGGGCGATATGATGAGGATGATGACAACGATGGTCGTATAGACCAATTCAAGTGGCCATGTGATTTTGATAGTGATGGTACGCAGGATTATTTTGACACAGATGACGATGATGACGGAACATTGGATGTTAACGACGTGGATCCATACAATGACAGCGTGACTACCACCATAACCTACCCTGGAGACTCAGGTCAGAGAATGTGGTCATTCAATGAATACAGGGCTTATAGTGGAGGAATAGATTACGTCACCCTTGAACAGTCGAGGACACCGAATCCAACTTTCACCGAGATACATGATGGCGACTTGGATGGAGACGGAGTTCCCAATTTCATCGACCCTGATGGAGATGGGGACGGATTGCCGAATAGCGCAGATACCGATGATGATAATGACGGAATTCTAGACATGATAGATCCAGATGATGATAACGATGGAATCGCAGATACTTGTGTCCACATCGATACCAATGGGGATGGAAAGAGCGATTATACTGGCGCAGTAGGTAGCAATTTCCAGACACCTGGGGGCAATACCGACGGAGTTGCTGGCATAGATTGTGAACTTGATTATGACCGCGATACAGACAATGATCGATGGAGGCCATTCGATTCTAATTACAACGGAGTTTGGGATTGGTTGGACCCAGATCTAGGAGGCACCACAACTCCTGATGATTTTACAAATACGCAATTCAATGCTCAGGACTTACCCTATGATTCTGACAATGATAACATAGACAATGAGAATGACTCATTCCCACTAGATGAAGCGGCCGTAGTTGCTACTTGGAATTGCCCAACTGCTAACAACCCAAACCCGGTGAACCCAGACCCACGTTGTAATACACGTAGAGCCTCTTATTCCAACTTCAATGATTGGGATGGCGATGGAATCAACAATTGGGACGATGTTGATGATGACAATGATGGAATTGTAGACTATCTTGACATTGACTGGGATTGCGATCTTGACAATGACAACGATCTCCATTCTATGAATGGTAGTCGATACAGAGACGATGGGCCGAACATGTTGGACTCCGATATTGATGGAGACGGTTTGGAAAATGATGCAGATTGGGACGATGACAACGATGGAATCAACGATTTGTATGATCCAGATGACGGTAACTGTGGATTGGTGGACTTCGATGCATCCGATTCATTCTACACTCCTTGGTACCCAATTGGTGACGGAGAAGCAACAGATGGAACCAGAGACGGTGGTTCCGGTGGGAACTATGTTGCCAATTCTACTGACCATTGGAACATGGTATTCATGACCAACCCATTCGCTGCTGTTGAGTTAGACTACAATGGATATGATGCAACCACTAACCCATTGACCCCAGGAACAGTTCCTGAGTTCTACTTCTACCTCCTCGCAAGATGGAGTCCATGGAATGGAGGTAATGATTGGGATATCGACTCAGATGGTGACTCTTTACAGAATGGACTCGATGTTGACCAAGATGGTGACGGGTTACCCGATTATTGGGATCAAGACGAAGGTAACGATGGAATTCTCGATGTTGACGACATCAAGATGGGAGGAACGATGGACAACCAAGATTGTGGATGGACGGCTGGCCCGCTTGGTGGAGGATGGGTATGTGGATGGGAATACGCAATAGCGTATCACATGCCATTAAATGGTGCAAATGCACAGTTCGGCGCTCCATATTCTACTCGTCCAGACCCTACATTTAACCAAGGCGCTTTCCAACATAGCACTAACAATTCATTATCTTGCAGTGCACAATGTTACCAATTCCAATTAGGCGGAACAACGCTTTCTGCGGTAAGTTACAGTGTTATGGAAGATAATACCGACATGTACCTAACTTGGCTTGGAACCACCAGCGGGTTGTGGACTTGGAACTTCGATGCTAATGCAGATGACTTCCCTGATGAAGTCGGTGCTGACTTCCTCAAGAATGATGTTGATGGAGATAGTGATGGAGATGGTGGAGCAACTATGCAATCCAACAATACTATCGATATCGATGATGATTATGATTCGGTATTCGATTGGTATGATGTAGATGATGATAACGATGGGATTTGGGATTATTTCGAGATAGATAGTGACGATGACTGGGACAATGATGCAGGCCAAAACAATGGCAACTTTTTCACAGGAACGAATTGTATAGACAACGATGACGATGGAAACGATGCGGATGTCGATGAAGATGGCTGGTACCAAGCGGTTTGGGACCGAGGTCAAATGAGTCAAGGATTGTATGTTCCGCGATATTACGATGTCGACAATGACAACGATGGAGTCCCCGATCCTGAAGATTTGGACGACGATAACAACAATGTCACAGACGATATCCAAGAGAATACTCTGGGTTGTTTCTGGGGAGAGGAACAACACCCCTGGGATCATGACAACGATGGTATCGTGAATTGGGCAGACGACGATTGGGATGGAGACGGTATTAGCAATGATGATGAGTTAGCTACTGCTACTCCGATGGTCAGTCCATGGGATCACGACAATGATGGCGAGCGCGATGATATCGACCCTGATGACGATGCAGATGGAATGCATGATGAAGACGAAGTTCTACTATGGCCACTGAGGTTCGCTAGTAATTCAACCAACCCTTGGGATCATGACGATTTCGGATTTGGTGAAGCTTTAGCCAATCCTTTGGATACTAATACGGGTCCGGATGGAATAGATTTGGATGATGACAATGATACATGGGAAGATGCAGACTTCGACGTGTTAGAAGAGAATCGCCAATGTCAGAGGCTGGATGCGAACGGCAATCCAATATCTGGACAAGTGGAGGCAGCAAGTGATTGGGATCATGACAATGATTGTATTCTTGATGACGATGATAAACCACCGACTTACATTACAATGGATTTACCTGAGAACCTATGGCTTGATGCGATGAGGCCAGCAGTTTTCAAAGGCCGAGTCACTTGGCTTAATCCAACGACTGGCAGTGTCACTAACGCTTCACAGTTACCAGTTCAGGTACATATTGAGTGGGCATCAAACAATACCACTGCTCTTGAAACGATAGATGTCTTGACCGATAGTAATGGAAATTTCACAGTTGGTCAATTCATTTTACCAGAGACCATTGATGTGGGTCCAAATACTACTTACAATGTCTATGCGGTGGTCACTGAGATGTTTGCATTCAATGGCTCACGCTCGACAACATATACTATCGGAGCGGAAGCGAATCTTACGGTTGATTTCGCGGCATGGAATTATTTCAGAAGTGATGAACAACCATTCTGGCTTGATTTCAAGGCACACTATACTGCTGATTGGACTAGAGGATTATTTGACAATAGAATTGCCCACGCCCCAATCACCTTTGAAATCGCAGGTGGCCTCTTTGGAAATACCACTAACCCTACCAATTTCACTGGATTGGGCGGAGAGGGATATCGCGCTGATAGTGATGGTTGGTGTTCCTTGACATTCATTCAAGATCTTGGAGCATCAGGAAATTGGAAGCAAGTTCGATGGAATTCGACCATGGATAATGGAGTAGGACAAATTCCTGGAGGATATGAAGAAATCATTTGGGACAAATTTAACAGGGTTCACAACGTTGCTATCGATTCAAATGGCGATACAATCCGATACAACTACACCAACACCAGTCTACCATACGGGGACCTAGAAATCACGGCTTATGTTGATCCAAGTCTTGGAGATACCACCGACCCATTAGTTGAGAATTGGGAGTGGCCATTCCCATGGATGCATGGAGATGGAACTGATATTTTCCAAGTTCGAGTCATGCACCGTATGAATATTGAAGGTGCTGTGACTATCAAGGGAACCAATCCTTTGTATTGGTGGAATAGTAGTATCAATAATCAAGATGGAACTTATGGGGCTTGGACCACACTTTGGAATGAGCAAGCATTAGACAAGGCAGGAATTGCGTATAACGATGCTAAATCGGGTAAAGCCTGGCCGCAACTATGGTCAGGAAACCCTCTTGATTTGACAGATGAATCTGAGGCACTAAGGCCATTCATCACTGCAGATGAGGACAATTGGTACATTGCATTGACTAATGGAGGGGACGCTGATCTTCCACCATGTGGAATGATTAATCCAGCCGACCCCGATAGTGGTACAAGGTGCGAAATAATTCCTGAAGTCAATACTGGTGACACAATTAGGGTGAATGGAGACGTGTCTAACAGAACAGGAACTCCTTGGACTGATGGAACCATAACAATGCAGGTCGACCTCGATAACAACGATGTTTTCCAAGGAACTCGAGAGACAGCGTATGTTACTAATCCGACTTTGGACCCAAGTTCTGGCAAGGCAATTTACGATTACAACTGGACATGGTACACTGAATATGCTGCGGGCACCTATGGAATGAAGGTAGACTTCGTCAACTCAGATTTCTTCTTTACCGGAAATAGTTCAGTGTTGGCAAAGACTGGAGGATACATCAACGTGACAGTTGTTGGAACCACAGACTTCCAATTGACATCAGTTCCGCGCCTGTATAGAAACACCACCAGCCTGATCAGTGCAAGATTGGTCGATAACGCCCTACAACCGGTTCAGGGTGTGCCAGTGAATTGGAATTGGTCTGGAGGACTTGCTGGTGTTAATTACACGGACGAGAGAGGAATGTTCTCAATCGAGTTCAACGTCTCGGCTTCAGATGACCTAGGTAGCTCTACTCTACAGTTCGCGTTCGAAGGAATGGAATTACTGTTAGGAAATTCAGCACAACAAGAGATATGGGTGGTTTCACATACGCACATCAGTATTGTTCAAACTTCACCGAATGTAAGGGGAAGTGGTGATTTATGGGATTTCACTGCTCAAATAACTGACGATAATAAGACGGCAATCAGAGATACGGGAGGCAAAGCTCTCTCAGGTGCTACGGCTCCAAATGGAGGTTTGGTCGACGTCATATTCGAAGGTCTCTCTTTCGACAATACATACCGAAGGCAAGTTGTTGCTACCTTGGCTCCGAGCGCCGGTATTCTGAGTTTACCTGAACCATCTTCAGACAACAGTCACCTCTGTGTATTCGATGGTGATGGAGACGGCCGACCAGATAGAGATGCCAATGAGGACGATATTCTAGATCGCAACGAAACAGTAGGTTGCCTGAAGTCAAACTTCTTGCCACTGGACCCAGAACTTCTCAGGGAAGACCCGACATCCTTCCTACCTGATGGATTTGGACCAGTAAATGTCTATCTAAGATTCGAGGAAGCCCTGCCAAACGAAGGATGCGGCACACTACAACCTCAGTATCTTGGCTTGCAGGGTAAGTGGGATCCTTGTCAGGACATCATTGGTAGTGATCATTATCGAAGAGTCATGCCTTACAATGGCAATGGGTTCAGTCTTATCGGAGACACACAACTATTGGTAGATCAGCAAGTTGTCTATACCTCCGAATTCGATGCAGCTCAGAATGAGGTTGTTGAGAAGCCAATGATTGTCACCGGACACTTGTCTGATGAATTGGGCACTAATCTGACCAAGCGTCAAATCAGAGTGTCTTATGAGATGATTAACAGTGCAGATGGGCCAATCGCCTGCATCTCATCAATCACCGATGATTTCGGATACTATGCAATAGAATGCCCACTATCGGGAGCAAATGCAGGAACAGCACAGGTAACTGTGACCTACAATGCATACGACAATAATGATGCATTCCGCTACCTCAACAAATCAGTGACTGTCAACTTCGAGGTCTTCTCTAACAGTACACTTTCAATTTCTGAGATCGGCCCGTTCAAGAACAGTTACGAACAATGGCCATCATTGGAAGATGCAAACGGAGCAGAACGTTTCGATGTTCTTTACCTAAAGGAATCATTCCACATTGATGCGACACTGTTGCAGAGTAATGGACAGCCTATCGGTGGTAAGTGCCTAAACATCTACATCGACCCAGAGAAGAACACTCGCCCATTCGCAAGAATATACACAGATGACGCTACTGGAACTATCGAGTGGTTCAGCGCCAATCCACAGCACAATCCAAGCCTCAAGGGAATCGAGCCTTCGGCTGGAGAATATGAAGGATTCAGGACAATCAGGGTAGCATACGAACCCGACAAGAATACCAATGTCGGTACTGGTTGTCAAGCCGAAGTCAGCAGCGTGGTCAATGGATCATATGCTGACAAGGTAGTTCTAGTCAAGAGCCGAGTCAGCATGTACCCCAAGGAAATTTGGGCAGGTGGTTCGGATGGCGGCTATTACGAAGGTGAAGTCATCAGTGGTGAAGTAGCCCTATTGCGAGACAGGACAGGATTAGCCGTTGAGAATGAGGATGTTATCTTCAGTCGTGAATATTGGGATGCAGAAGCCGGAGAATGGATAGTTGCAGGACTCAACATTTCTCGTACCAATGAACAGGGTATCGCTTCATTCATGTGGCCATTTACAGGTACGACCTGTGGTGGTGAACCTTGTGAGGGAACCTGGAGAATTACTGCCAGTTTTGCGGGTTCACAATATTTCTCTGAAACTGCGGATAACATCACTTTTGAGATTACGACGGTGAATCAGAAATTGGTCTCCGAACAAAGTGGTTTCTTCTCTAAGGAAACAGGCTTCGCATTAGCCATCTTGGTATTGACATTAGCAATCGTTGGAACATTATGGTACAAGCGAGCAATGGACAGAAAGCGAATCGAGATGTTGCGTGGTATATTGTCAGATACGATGATGCAATTACGAGCAGCTAACGAATACATCGCGGTCATCTTCAACTGCTACAAGGACTTGGTCAAGCACTTCCGCCGACATGGTTTCATGAAGAAGGTCTACGAAACAACTCGTGAGTTCGAATCGGCTGTGCGTTCAGCATTCAGCATGGTTCCAGCAGATCAACTCGATGACTTCCTTGCTATCTTCGAAGAGGCTAGATATTCCTATCACAACATCGGACCAAGCCACCGAGATCGAGCATTGCAAACACTGCAGGCAATCACCAACAGTCTAACAATGGCTCTTGGTGATGCTGGACAGATTCTCAGAACAGAGGAGCATGTTGGTGGACTGTATGATGAGCAGACCAAGGCGGGTTCATTCGTCGATTCTGAGGGTAAGACCATCATCCAGGGTCAGCAGGAAGATCAGTCTGACTTCAAGATTTGAGATAAACAAGTGGTAAACCACTCCGTAAGGAGATGGTGAAGCAGTGGGTACCCTCTGAGTCGTACTACTTCAATCAGTGGGGTTTTCATCGTTTATTGGATTGCATCCGACATCGGCTAGGAAGCTATTGAATTGTTCAAGTGCAAATTCAATCTCTCTATGAATATCATTACCTGAAGTTAATCGAATATTGGTATTCCAACGCGCAAAGGTCTCAAACAGATGTGAGGGGTCTCTGGCTTTCTCCGCCATTTTACCCTCATGAAATAGTAGGAAAATATCGTACATGGTATACCTCACTTTGTATTGTTTACATAACTGTTGACAAGTTCGACTTGTTGATTGTTCTCTGGACCAATCGAAGGTGTAAGAGAATTTAGGAAATTTATCGATTCCGAAGCAGACCATTTGTGTACGGATGACAATATACAGGCAAGGATGATACCGGTTCTACCGATCCCTGCACTACAATGTACGACAACATTCTGGCCCTCAATCAGTTTTCCGATTACGGCCGAAACGAAAGTTTCGATTTCAGGTAAC
>CAXRJJ010000063.1:0-2742 GCA_964230945.1 Yoonia sp. | reverse complement strand
TAGTGAGAACAGCGCTACAGCAAGAACCCCCACGACATACTCGAAAGGTACTCCAGTTCGGTTTTCTAAACCATGTTCAATGGTGCTGAATCTCCAAGCCACTGTTCCCGCTAGTAAGCCTGCTAAGAGCAGAGTGTTGGATCTTCGTCTGACTGCAGATTCCGACATATCGGCAACATCTTTTGGGGTCATTTGCATTCCTAACATCGCTCTTAGCCAAAGTGGCAATAGGCGCTTGAAATCGTTAATTGATTGAGAACAGAGCCACAAACCTATTCCTGGCCCTAGTAGCCACCAATCGACATCTCCCCACAGCCAATTCAGCGGATTGAACTCACTTTGCCAAATCGAAGATATTGCAAAGAATACTGATACACCAGCGACCGAATATAGCATAACATCAGCAACGATTATTCCGAGGTCTGCTGCTTCTTCACCACTATCATCTCGGAAGTGAGAGTGCGAATGAGACAGTGACATCTGCTCTAGTTCCCAGTCATTCATCGGTATTCTCTCGCGGTTATGGCATAATGCTCTTGTGGCTATCTTGAACCCAAGGCATGCGGTTGGGGGGCTATGCGTAGGGGGCGGATTCTAGTTACGGGCTATCCTCCATTTGCAGGAGGAACACGAAATATCAGTCAGATATTGATTGAGAGTCTCGTTAACTCAGGATTCGAACGAATCGCAATACCTACGGGTCCCCGTGTAAATGATGACGGCACTCCTTCACAGCAGAAGGAAGAGATTGAGGTAGAGTGGGACACTCAGTTGTTATCATGTGATGAAGCGGGTTCTAGGTGGACTGCAGAAAGGGTAACTTCTCTCGAATGCGATGCAATACTTCACCTTGGTCTTTGCAATACTTGTGAACAACCCAGATTGGAATCTGTTGCAAGGAACATTCTGGATATGCGTACTGAAGACAACTCTGGACGTTGCTTACAAGGAGAAAGTGTCATTTTGGACGGATTGGAAAAAATTCGGAGCACTGCTCCTTTGAATCGTCTACCCATAGAAGAATTGTGCATGATTTTGGAGGATTCGAATGATGCAGGCTCTTTCGTATGCAACGAAACATATTACCGAACCTTGGCTGCAATAGAAAAGAATACTGTGCAAGATTCGTTTGGACGCCCCTTGCCGTGTTTGTTTCTTCATCTCCCTGATGCACATGGGGCGGAGGTTGAGAAACAGTTAGCATTGGTAAAACAACTGTCTGCTTGGCTACTTACTCGTCCACGTATCACTGTAGCATGTTCTGTATTGGAGGATTATGAAGGGAATCTAATCAGTTGTCGCAGATCTGCAGATCAAAGTTTTGCTGGAGCATGGGAGTTTCCTGGAGGGAAGGTTGAACGAGGCGAATCTCTGCAAGAAGCGTTCATTAGAGAATTGGATGAAGAATTGGAGGTTGTCATCGAGCCCTTGGCTGCGCTGGCTCAACATGTACACGTGATGCCAAACTTAGAGATTGAGTTACATGCATGGCATTGTAGGATAACGGATGGAGTCCCGAGATTGAATGTACATGATGCCATGCGGAAGTTGAAGGTTGATGAATTGTTGAATGTGGAATGGATCGATGCAGATTTGCCTATGATTGCTGAAATCCAGAAGGCTTTGAGCACTTCAGAAAACACTGCGTGAAGCACCGTCTCCCGACATCCGATGATCATCTCCGATGTTGCGCGGCACCATTTGTCTGCCTTGGTGCCAAGTTGCATCTTCCAACCACTTGCCAAGATTCTCTCCAGATAATTTGATTCTGAAACTGCCACCTAGTGGCTCTTCGTCGTTAAGACAGAATGAGATTTTGTTTGCCATCGCAGCCTGCCGAGATAATTTGAATACCGTACTATCCTGATGCAAAGACTGACTCATCGCATCTAAAGCGGTGTCCAGTATTCTCTCCTCTGCCATCCTCTCAAGAATTGCGTCAAGGTTTAGATTTACGAAATCCCACTGCACCTTTCCTTTTGGCATGGGAAATGAACACGGTCTATCTTCCAACTCATCCACAACGACCTCTGGAAACAATTTTTGCAGCGAGTTGAAAACCTCTACAGGGTCATCGGCTCCAGACAAGATTGTGGAGCAACTAACCTCAATTGCCTCGTCCGGCATGTCTTGGGCATGACTGCGAGATAAATCAACAATGCTCTTGAAGGGGGGCAATATTCAGGTATTCGCCGCGTAGGGAAGCAACATGGAGGGCTCCGAGCGACCAATTGTGGTATCTGTCGTGCCAACCTATAACGAAGAGAAATGGATTGAACGTTGTCTTTCATCACTTCTTGCCCAGACTTATCCTTCGGACAAGCATAGAATCCACGTTGTCGATGGCGGTAGCACCGATTCAACCCTCGATGTGGTTCGTCGATTGAAGGATGATAGCGATGGTCCGCAGATAACTATCTTCGATAATCCTCAACGCAGAGTACCACATGCCCGAAACCTCAGTCTTGCAAACATGCAGGATGATGTAGAATTGGTATTCGAAGTGAATGCGCACGGCTGGGTTCCAGAAGATCATCTTGAGAAAAGAGTGTCTGACATGCTTGAAATCGAGGCAGAACTAGGGTTTCACATAGCTGGAGTTGGATGCAGAGTCATGCCCTATGACGATGAAGATATGGGATTGTTTGCAAGATGGGTTGAGTCAACACTTTCCTGCCCACTTGGCAGCGGGGGTGGCCAATTTGCTAGGTTTACTGGTAGACACCAGCACAAGGTGCCCGC
>CAXRJJ010000062.1:0-6156 GCA_964230945.1 Yoonia sp. | reverse complement strand
ATGAAGAAGAGCGCTACTGAGGCCCATCCCAATAATATGGCCTTGAGTCTATACCGTGGTACCATCCTTCCTTTCCGGGTACAGTCCCTGGCAATGCTTTGAGGAGAACTCCTGCGGTGGTCATTGGACCCTTTTCGGAAGGCAGTAATTCCAACTCCTTCGTTTCAATTTTTGTTTCAGCCACTTCTGGAACTTGTTCATCAGAACTAATCTCCTCATTGACAGATTCTTCCACTACTGATTCAATCTCCTCTGCATCCACACTATCTTCAATTGACGATTCGACTTCTTCCGGCTCTTCTTTTGATTCCTGTGTTTCAACTGAAACACTCTCTTGCACAACTTCCTCAGTTTCTACCGGTGCCGGAGCCAACAATTCCTTTGCAGAACTCAACGATGTCTGCGTAGATACTGTAGATTGTTCTGTAGGTTGTATTGCGGGAGCATACGACACAGGTTGCCTATCGTAGTAAGTTTGAGGTTGAGGCGAATAATGAGAAGCGGGCTGGGCTACAGGAGGTAAAACCGCAGAGGCTGGTTGAGGAACCGGTTGTGCTGCAAGAGGAGGAGGTTGAGTCATACTGCCAAATGCCGAAATTGGTGGTGCTTGATGCGGAGCATGGTGAGATGGCGCTACAACAGGAGGTGCAATGTCCTCATCGTCGTCTTCGAGGTCATCCTCATACTCAGAACGTGATCTTCGGTATATCGCCACAGCAACCAACAACAACAACAGGCCAGTAATCACTATCCCCATAGTGATGACCTGAGAATTGCTACCCAAAAGTCCTGAAAACAAGGTCTGCGAGACATCGACGTAGACAACTGCCCTCGGTAGACCTTCCATTTGTGCGGAAAGGGTGTGCCTTTCCCCATGCTCCTCCAAAGCGATCTTGTAAGTCCCATCATCCAAGACAGAAACTTTGCCACAACTACATTCAACGCTGACTGAATCTAATGAGACTTCAATATGATTACCGTTGGAATCTCTTCCCTGGATCGAGAAGTACAATTCACCTCCCTGCTCACCTGAAGGTCCTTCTTCAAAGACGATGCCCAATTCTGCCAATTCTCCAGCAACCAACTCGATTGCAATGTTCTGAACCCCCAAAGGACCGGTGAAATTCAATACTTGAGTCCCGAGATATGCTTGTCTCGAAGGTGTGAACACATAGGAACCTGAACCTGATGTGTCCTTTGACATATTTCCAACATCATCTGACATCAACCACTCTACATCGAGCGGGAATGCATTACCATCAACATCTCTAGCAATTACCTGTAGACCAATACTCCCTCCTGCAGAAACTCGCATTGCAGTAGAGGTTGTTGGACTCACCTGAATGCTTGCAGCATCTCCAGGAAGTACCTCAATCGAATATTTCGAAGGCAATCCGCCTTGTGGAGAAACCATCAGATTCCATTCCCCAGTCATATTCGATGAAAAGTTGAATGATGAACTAGTGAACAGCTCATATTGCGGATTACTACTGTGGTTCAATTTCCATTCAACATTCTCTGACTTCCATTCAGAACCAACTGCATCAACCAACGTTACTGATAATTCTAGGATAGTTCCAGCCTTGACTTGAATGACTGAACTCGACAAGACACCTGAATCAGTTCCATCATCATAATCCACTTTGGTAAGTACTGCTTCACCAGGACTGATGCTGATATCCTTGTGAGCCATTAGCAAGTTACCATCCACTTCGCTAGTTACTTCTAGTCGTACGAGTCCAGTTGTTTGAGGTGAAAGATAAGTTCCTGATGTATCATTCAACAGTTCAGCCTGTTGTTCAGGGTAATGGGACCAAACTCCTTCAACCCACCAACAATTATCCTTAGAGTCACAAGCATTGACCTCATAGAATGTGGTATCATCAGCGGATATCTCATTAGAACCAACCACTGTTAATCCAACCGCTTGCCCATAACTGACATTCAGTGTTGCATTGCTAACAAAGCCATGCGCTGACATCTCCAAGGTAAAACTACCAATATGCATCGGCTCCCATGTCACTTCAGCCCCTTGATGAACACTGGTTCCTTCAGGAACACTCCAATTCTCAGTTGGTACGAATGCAGGTGCACTATTCCCCTTTGAATCGATACGGCGCGGATCTAGAACTACAACATCATCTGTACTTATCTCGTGACTCGACAATTGTAATTCTACATCTACCGTTTCACCCTGTAGCACAGTGACGGTTTGGTTAGTCCAAGCATTTCCTGAACACGCTGTGACAGTTATCTCTCCCTTTTGCCAAGGATTGAACAAACCGGTCCAATCTATGCTGCCATTACTCACACTCCAAGTTATGCTAGCTCCAACTTCATCTCCGTTCGAATTTCGCGGCTTAGCAGTCAACTGGATTACTTGGTCGGCTGGAACGACGCCAGAACCGGGAACTACGATTTCGATTGTTGCTACGCCATTATCGGTTCCACAATTTCTAGACTCAACTGCTTGAACATCCAAAGTTGAAAATGAACAAAGAATGATGATAACTGCGACAAGAGCCCCCCTGCAGTAAATCAACAAAACACCTCACTGAATCCTACTCCATTGACCTGCTGCATCTACATTCCAACAAGTGAGTTCACCTGTAGCATCGTAATACCACCCCGTCTGTCCCTGAACCGTACCTTGTGCTGCAACCATAACTCCGGTCTCTCTTGCCTTCTGAGCAGCAATTTCAGCAGCACTTGCCTGAGTTGTTTGAGTTGCAACAACCTGTGTTTGAACTGGTTGAGGCACCACTTCAGGCTGTGCATATGAGTGCTGATCTGCTTGGTATACATGCTGAACCTCGGAATAAGTTGGTTGCTGTGAATGCAATTCCTTCATGACATCGCGTGAATCATCATAGAGAATCTCTTCTTCAGTCCCTCCTTTTCTGATGTATAGAAGAACTCCAAGAATAATCAACAAGAATGAGCTACCAACAAGTAAAGTGGTATTTGAAGAGCCGAAAATCCCACCTAGCAAAGCCCCATCAACATCGAAGAAACGCTGTTGCGTCAGGTTCCCATGCCTGATTGTTACTCCATGATTCTCTCCTCCCTCCTCAGCATTGATTTGCCATACTCCTCTACCTAATGACTTGACACTACCAGAGGTAGATTCCACACTCAACGTAGTACCTTCAACGATGACACTGTTGTTGAATTCATCATATGCCTTCACAGTTAACAGCAACTCGCCTCCTTGCTCAACTCTTGAATCGGACAAGTTGGCCTCCAATCTGTCGATTGGCCCCGCCGTCACCGTCAAGGAAATCGTGTATTGAGCCTGACCAGAGATCAACTCCACCTCCCATTCTCCAGCCTTGTGTCCCTCGAAGTACCAATTGCCCAAGCCCCCTGGATCTGGAGTAATCTTTCCAGCACCTTCATCCATCTCCCATTGCATTTCGTTAACGTCAAATATCTGCCCCGAAAGATCAGTTCCTTGAACTGTGAACAAGACTGCTCCATCGCTACCAGAAACTACTGTTTCTTCTGGCCAGTCAACCGTTAGTGAACGCGCCTGTCCGTGGTTAACATGGAATCGAACCGAGGCAAAGGCAGAACCGGTACTTGCCCTAATTTCGTGACTACCACTCTGCTCAGGATGGAAAACACCCTTACTCAATCTCAACTCCACAGTCTGGTCTTCGGATACTCCTTCCTTGATAACCGTCCAGTTCAACAGTGCATGCGGAATCAGGTTTCCATCTCCATCTCTAAACACAGGATTCATTTCCAACGATTCATCCATCGAGATGGTTTGACCCTCACCTTGCAAGGAGATTACTGCTACTTCTCCAGGAGTGACCTCGATGGTTATCGAGGTGGAGAATAACTGCTGTCTTTCAACATCAAACCACTCGCCATCAATCGTCCAGTTTCCAACGTCATGAGCAACGAATCGAGCCCAAGAGGAATAATCCTCTATCCATTCTACGGCTTCATCCTGTTGCGGGTTCCATGAACCATTGACTACCCATCTATTGTTTCTGGAATCGCTGGCCTGCATCCAAATTACCGTCTGGTCATCAGCGGTTAGTCTGTCATCGTCTGCGGAAAGTAACAATGATGTAGCCCAGCCATGAACCACCTCTACGACAATTGAATCACTATAGCCATCAAGCGAGACGCTGAGATTCCATACACCAACCTGATCGGGAGTCCAAATAGTGCGATTCCCGGAATTCTTCAACGACCCATCTTCCAATTGCCAATAAGAGAGAGGAACAGTTTCGTTAGTCACATGCCCATAGACATCTGTCCTTAGAACTCTCAATTCCACTTCCTCTCCTGCCATTACCACACCCTGAGGACCGAGTAACTCCAGTCCAGTGATTGCTGCAGGCTCGACTAGGACTTCTGTGGAACCATTGGCTCCACTGCTAGAACCCACCTCAATCGTCCAAATTCCTGGTGCATCAGCGAGATAGAGATTACCTGACACCACGCTTCCTGATGCAACTACCCAAGACAAGGATCCTGCATCTGACAAGGGCAACTCATTGCCCCATGAATCGAATAAAGAAGGTGAAAGAGCGACCGATTCTCCACTACGTACACTCAAGTCAGAAGGCATGATGATACTGGAAGGAGGGCCTGCGATACCATTCAGTTCGATACTCTCGTGCAATTCATTCCAATGAGCGGTAATATTGCAAGTTCCAATCGCGTTTGGCTCCCACAATCCAGTACTGCTGAGATTTCCACAGTCGCTCATCCAAGAGATAGTGCGGTCAACGATGGGATTTGACTTGGCATCGAACATGCTGGCGTTCACCTGCATACTACTGCCCAACATGACATCAGTGCTTTGAACTTCTAGATCAATCCTATCGGGCCAGCCAGGAGATACACTCAGGTTGACACTCTGATTGACTGAATCCTTGATCGCATGAACAGAGACCTGACCGGCCAAATCGGGAGTGAACAATCCCCCCATATCTATGGTTCCTGAATCGCTCCACCATTGTGGAGAGCCAAGAACTTGGTCGCCATTGGCATCATACATCGAAGCAGTGAATTGAATCTGACCATCAGCATCCACACTCAGAGGTTCTGATGGAGAAATTGTAATCGATACCACAGTTTGCCTACCCGAAGTAAATCCGAATTCTTCGTCAACCTCAAAGGACAAGACCGGGCAAAGAAATTGCATAACAAGAATGCTCAACATCGACAAACATGCGATGTTGCGACCAAACATCTGCACACCCCCTCTCAATCTCTCCATTCACTCCAATCTGATTCACCAGGTCCCCTATACCACCAGATTCCGGCTTCATCCTGCCACCATTCGGTGCCATTTTCATCGACGCGATAATTTCCATCATCCTGTGCTGAATATTCTTCATATCCACCTTGCTCATTTGCAGGCTGATCATAGCCTCCGCCATATGCATCCATCTGGTAATCCTGTGGGCCCCCTTGCGGACCTGCCATGCCAGAATCTTGTGGACTACCTTGCGGTCCATCAGTAGGACCAGGTGCCGGTGCTGAATCTTCTTCATACTCATCGTAGCCCTCATCGTAATCATCGTCAAACTCATCGTAATCATCTCCTGAACGCCTTACCAAAATTATGACTACTACTGCTAAACCAATTAGGACGAAAGCCCCGAGGCCAGCTCCCACGTAGTACATGGTTCCACCAGACTCAAAGAAACCTGCAAGATTACCTTCTACAGTGTAGGTCGCGGATTCACTCAATGTGAAGCCAGAGGCATTGTTTGCGGCTATTGACACGGTATGTTTTCCTTCGTCAAGAGTAGTGATTCGCCAATTAGCAAAATCGCCATCTATCTTTTCTACTGTTGCTCTTCCTGTTGCTGACACCTTAATTGACGTAGGAACTAAAATCTCATTATCATAGATGTCAAATGCCTTGATACTGATATCAAAAGAATCGAGTTGCTCAACAGATTCAGTACCAACCTCTAGAACAAGTTGGCCAATCTCTGCAGGATACACGGTAATATTGAGTACGTCAGAATCATCGTTGACCAGGGCGTGAGAGAACCTCAGAACATGTGGCCCTGTATCATCTGTGACCTTGGTCAAAGTTATCGAATATGTTGACGGCCCAGTAGCGACAACCTGACCAATTCCATCGTATAACCACACATTAGTTCCTTGCTGTTGGCCATT
>CAXRJJ010000061.1:0-5193 GCA_964230945.1 Yoonia sp. | reverse complement strand
GGTATATGCGGGAACGATTGGATTGATGCCCAGACATCTTCCAGACGGAAGAGAGACTCACATCAAAAACCCCGCAGAAGGAGATTTAGTTTACATGGTTGGTGGCAGAGTTGGGTCAGATGGAATCCATGGGGCCACATTTTCCAGCCTTGAATTAACGGAAGAAAGTCCTAGCAGTGCAGTACAGATTGGCGATCCTATCACCCAGAAAAAGATGCTTGATATGATTCTTGAAGCGCGAGATGCAGGCCTAATCACCTGTATCACAGACAACGGAGCAGGTGGGCTTTCTAGCAGCATTGGGGAAATGGCAGAATATACTGATGGGTGCATCATCGACTTAGCAGCAGTTCCATTGAAACAAAGCGGATTATCTGCTTGGGAAATATTGGTTTCCGAATCTCAAGAAAGGATGACGGTTGCCGTACGTCCATCCGATCAAGAAGCGTTTGAAAAATTAGCTAAACTACACGAAGTCGAAGCAACAATTGTTGCTAATTTCACTTCCACAGGCATGTTTCATGTCAAATATGGAGATCTAACGGTCGCATCTCTTCCTTTGACTTTCTTACATGACGGGGTTCCACAATTGCAATTACAAAGTGAATGGAAACCACCTAAAAACACACCCTTTGAACCCCCAACTGAAGCAGATCATAACGAAATTTTGTTAGATTTGTTGAGGAGGCCAAATATCGCTAGCAAAGAAACCCTGGTCAGGCAATATGATCATGAGGTAATCGCCCAAACCGCAGTCAAACCCTTTGTTGGCAAGAATTGCGATGGCCCGGGCGATGCAGGAGTGCTTGCCCCAATCCATGGAGATCCTCAAGGCTTCGTAGTATCTTGCGGGCTTTCACCGAGATATTCTGATATCGACGCAGGAGCAATGGCTGCAGCAGCAGTTGATGAAGCAGTGAGAAATGCTGTTTGTAGCGGCGTGGACACCAGTAAGATGGCTGGTTGTGACAATTATTGTTGGCCAGATCCAATTCAAAGCGAGAAGACACCAGATGGTAAATTCAAATTGGCCCAATTAGTTAGAGCGAATAGAGAGTTGGAAAGAGCATGTACCGGTTACAATGTTCCATGCATTAGTGGTAAAGATTCAATGAAAAATGACTATGGTAAAGGGAAAGACAAAATCAGCATTCCACCAACTCTTTTGTTTTCTCTAATTGGTAATCATCCGGATGTTAGAGTATCAATAACGAGCGATCTAATCGATACTGGGCATCATTTGTTCATTTTAGGAGAGACTAGAGAAGAACTTGGAGCAAATGAAGTTGCATACATGTTGCGCCGGCAAAACAGGGCCGAAGGAATTGGTGGAGAAGTCCCACGTTTACATGATATCGAATCTAATCTATCGAGATACAAGGCATTGACTCAAGCGATTCACAAAGGATTGGTATCAAGCGCCCACGATTGTAGCGAAGGGGGTGTTTCAGTAGCGTTGGCCGAGATGTGTATTGGTGGCCGACAAGGGGCCAGCATCGACATTGCTGATATTGGACAAGCGAGTAGATGGGCCAGATTGTATGGTGAGAGCCTAGCCCGAATCATCGTAGCAGTAATGCCCGAAAAACTCGAAGAGTTCAAACAGGAAATGAATGGGCATCATTATGTTGAATTAGGAAAAACAAACGATTCTAGTCATTTAATCATCAAAGACGGCGGAGAAACATTGCTCGATGTGGATGTTGAAAGCGCTGCAGAAGCATGGAAAGAGACATTCCCTGGGGGTGATTTCTGATGGTTCATACACCAAATGTTGCAGTGCTGACGGGCTTCGGCATAAATTGCGATCATGAGACCGCAGCAGTATTCAGGATTGCAGGAGCAAATCCCGAAAGAATACACGTCAACCATCTTGTTTCAGGAGAAAGAGACCTTTCTGAATTCCACATTCTTGCAGTTCCTGGTGGGTTTTCATTTGGAGACCACCTCGGTAGCGGTAGGTTGTTAGGAAATAGAATGCGCTTCAGTCTTAGAGAACAGTTGTCTCAATTTGTAGCCGAGGGTAAACCGATTATCGGAATCTGTAACGGTTTCCAGGTACTGGTTAAGACAGGTTTGTTACCTGGTAAAGAAATACCTGATTTCGAGCAGACAGCATCTCTTACTTTGAACAATAGCGGCCGTTATGAAGATCGTTGGGTAACATTGGATTTCAACCAAGATAGTAATTGTATTTGGACTAAAGGCATTGAAAGAATGGAAGTCCCAGTAAGGCATGGAGAAGGAAAATTTGTTACCCCTTCTGAAGAGATTCTTGATTCATTAGATGCCAATGGACAATTGGTATGCCGATATGTTGACCCTTCTACTTCACCCGGAGAGGGTATCACAAACAACCCCCTACCGTTCCCAATTTGTCCTAATGGTAGCATGAGAAATATTGCTGGAATCAGCGATCCTACTGGATTGATATTTGGTCTAATGCCGCACCCCGAAGCGATCTATGCGCGTTGGTTACACCCCCATTTCCGCCGCCAAGAACTTCCCGACATAGAACGCCCCCCCTCTCCATTTGGCCATATCATTAGTGACGAGACAGAGACCGAAGAAAGCAACCGCCTGGCCCGAGACCGCGAAGCCGAGCGATTAGTTTGGGAAGGGGATGGCATGGCAATTTTCAACAATGCTGTTGAATATGTGAGTAATAACCTGTGAGAAAGATTATCATCACACCCCCTTTCGCCGAAATATGGCCACTGAAAAACTGTGGATGGACTCCATAGAGGCTTGCTACGAGACAGAATTTTCAGCAACTGTTCAGGCGATTGAAGAAGACAAGGTGATCTTGGACCGCACTCTATTCTACCCAATTGGTGGGGGCCAAAATTGGGATCTTGGAAAATTAACTTGGGACGGAGGAGAATCCGAAGTGTCTGAGGTGCGTGGAAGAGATGAAGTCCAGCACAGATTAGAGACAGTAGAGAATTTACAGGTCGGAGAAACCATAGAAGGTAGTATCGATTGGCAACGTAGGCATGCCCACATGCGTATGCATACGGCTCAACATCTCGTTTCGGGAATAGTATACGAGATGTTTCACGGAACTAGAACTGTGGGAAACCAAATCCACCATGATAGAAGTAGGATCGATTTCAACCCAATCAAATTTGAGGATGAAATGTTGAACAGAGTAATCGATCAAACAAATTCAGTTATCGAATCTGGACTCGATGTAGAATGTAGAATCATGACCAGAGAAGAAATCAACCGAATCATGCCACCAGATAGGACAAATATGGATCTCTTACCTTCTTCTGTAAAGCAATTACGCGTTGTTAGAATTGGAGAAGATGTCGATTTATGCCCCTGTGCAGGAACACACGTGCGTAATTTATCCGAGATTGGAGAAGTTAGGTTGTTGGGTAAGAAATCCAAAGGTAAAGGAACACAAAGGGTCAGTTATACACTTAGTGGCCTTGGAGACCACCTTTGATTACAAATCCAAATCATCTTCAATTTCTTCTTTCGTTCCATCCAAGATTTCGTCAACCGAATCCAAAGCCTTGTCCCAATCCTTTCTCGCCTCACTTCTTTTTTCAACCAATGAATCATCATCCACCACTCTAGATGCTACCGAATCAACCAACTCCCTATCTTCCCCAACGCGGTCAGATCTATCCACCTTTGGAATTGGCCGATTTGGATTTGTTCTAGCGCCCGGCATCAAATCCTCAACAACAGGCAGATTTGCACCGAACTGTTCAATCTGTTCAGCATCCGGTGGACGCTCTTTCCAAGGATTTCTATTAGCCACCTTTTGGATTACAGACCCCTTTTCCTTAGCGGCCTGCTCTGCAAATAGATTGCTTATGTCCTCGGTTGTAGTTTGTTTCGCAGGAGGGGCTAATGAACCGGCTAGAACTTGTAACCTCCTCAATTCATCACCGTGCACCTCATCATGATCCCATCTTTGTGGAGATGAAATCATCTGTAATAGTTCAAGGGCGAATTGAGCAAGAGGACTTTCTGAACCTAGCCCATCCACCTTTTTTCGTAATTTAGAGTGATTATCTATACAACTTCTACAGCGTTTAGTACCGGCAACATCACGCGCATCGCAGAGTAAACAACAGGATTGAAACCCCATCTCTTGCATAGCTCTTCGAGGTATTGCCATGTTGTTACCAAACCCTTGGAAGAGGTCCATATCTATGGATTGAGTGGTAGTAGGCTTCATGGCACACCCTTTGCACCGCCTCTTCGATGGCGCCCAGTCCGAACCGAGACCCACGCGCTGGCCGTTTGGAAAATGACCCCTTCGATCGAGTGCACAGAGTTAGCGTAGAACAGCCGCGCCAAGTCGCCGCTCCGGATCTAAGTCAAGTTCTCCAGAGCCTATGGGGGATGGCGCAAACACAACCAGTCCACCACCATAAAGGGCGACTTTGGCATTTCAGTGATGAGGAAAAGAAACACCTTATGTTGGCGACCGGAGCTTTCACTCTTGCACTCGGCTTTGTCATGGCCAATGGAGTAACGGGCCTTCTTCAAATGGGACTAATATCATGGTTGGTTACAGTATTGATTATGATGCCGTTGATGTTGATAGCAATAGGTCCAGCCTTTGTATTACATGAAATTGGACACAAATTAGTTGCTAAACACTATGGGTGCTGGGCAGAATTTAGAGCAGACCCACAAGGTTTGAAATTTGGAGTCGCTCTTGCATTCATTCTAGGATTTTTATTCATGGCGCCAGGGGCGGTAATGGTTGCAGGCAGGGTTCAAAGAAGGCAGAATGGCCACATTGCAGCAGCAGGCCCCCTAGTCAACCTAGGATTATTCTTGATAGGCATTCCATTAGGGGCAGCTCTGCTTGTAGCGGTCGGCACAACCAATGCACCAATGCTTTCCTCAGATGGGATTTCTTTACCAGCCATGGTGTATTTTGGAATTACATATTGGCTTGCGGCAAACCTCATTCTTGGTCTATTCAACATGCTTCCATTCGGTCCACTAGATGGGGTAAAAGTCAAGGATTGGTCTGAGCCAGCATTTTGGGCACTGATTGCAGCTTTTGCAATACCCGGCGTATTATGGCTTGGGCAAATTATCGATATTATGGGATGGGTAGTGACTCTATCCGAATTGGTGTGATCTCCACTCATCTTCAGAGCAGGGATTGTCACAATCAGAGGTACGAATTCAATATTGGCTGATGATCTAGATGCA
>CAXRJJ010000060.1:0-8257 GCA_964230945.1 Yoonia sp. | reverse complement strand
TTGACTCCAGATTGTAAGGTTGTTTCATCATAATTTTCACCCATCAACCTATGGCGCCAATTCTTAGTCAAACGAATTGCCCTTTCTGCATCTTCGATGGTTGCTACATCGGATAAACGGACTCTTGCACTAGCCTCAGCCAACCGAATCAGTGCTTCCATGGCCCTAGCGGTTATCGAAACACTGTCCTGAGATAATCCACTCTTTGATCTGGTTTCAACATAGAAATCTGTAAGTATCCTTCTTGCATCTTCTTCCATAATTGGATTGATATTTCGCTTGGCAAAAGCAACATACTTGCGGAATATATCTTGGCTTAGGGTATCTGAACCATCGTGGTCTTTGGAAATACCACTTTCGAAGAAGCGACCGCTTGGATCCTGTTCGAGTCCCTCCTCTATTCGTTGCTCACTAATTCCTGCTAATCGATTGGAGATGATATGCGAAGCTATTCTGCGATCTACTTCTTCAATTGCAGTATCAGTAATCAGCCAGATAACATCGAATCGGGAAAGCAAAGGAGGTCCAAGATTCACTTGAGCAGTGAAGGGCCTCTCGCTCAATGAATTGAATCTACCATCCTTCGGGTTAGCAGCTGCAAGAACTGAACATCGAGTCGATAGGGTCGCATTAATTCCTGCCTTGGAAACAGAAATCCTCTGCTGTTCCATGGCTTCATGCATCGAACTTCGGTCATTTTGAGTCATCTTGTCAAACTCATCTATGGCTGCTAATCCTTGGTCTGCTAAAGCCAGTGCACCGGCTTCCAAAGTCCATCTACCATCAGCGGTCGAATCTTGTACCGCAGCAGCTGTCAAACCTGCAGCAGATGCTGACATTCCACTAGTGAACCTACCGCGTGGAGAAAGTTCGGACATGTAATTCAACAACTCCGATTTAGCAACTCCTGGGTCTCCCATCAACAAGATGTGGATATCACCACGATTGCGCTTACCATCGACATTTTTGCGAGCAACACCTCCAAACAACTGTAGTAGCAAACTCTCCTTTATTCTAGGAAATCCAAAAATTGAGGGAGCGATGCTGCCACACATCATATCGTAAAGATCCTCGCGCCTTGATATCTCTTTGATCAGATTCTCATCTTCGGGGCTGATATTGACCTCTTCCAAAGGGATGTTTTGTCTTTCCAAGGAAATGACATTGAGAAAAATGTCGAAGATTGGCGTCTCCCTACCTGCTTTTCTTTGACTGCGAACGAACAGTTCACCATTCACCTTGACACGATCTCCTGGGTTCAATACTCCTGCAACATCATGCTCTGCAATAGCCAACAGACGTTGGGGCTGAGTTCCACCACGTAACTTCTCAGGTGGTTCCTGAATCTCAATGAACTGGCTGTTAATCATAGTCGATTCCTGTTCTTTCAAGAAAAATCTGGTTTCTCTCTTTGGACGTCCACAACCCCCTTGAACATCTGGGCATCCTATCGGTTCAATCAATACCTGTTCATTTGGTTGTCTGATGAATTGTCTGTGATTGCATAATTCACAACGGAAAACGGCCTCATGTATCCGCGGGCGAACTCCTGAAATCTTGATGACCACGCTATCCAAACCAACCATACTTCCAATGTGATCACTACGGAGATCCCTGATATCGGGTGAATGATCGCTTGGAAGACCTACTACTCTGACAAAAGCAAGGTGATCACTGCCCGATTCCTGCAACAGAAGTCTGAGTGCTGTATTTGCAGCATCGAGGTGTTTATCGGGACGAGACAAAATATCTAATGCGAATTTAGAATCAAATGTTTCCAATACATGGAATGATACCTCGAGACTCTGTTTACGTGGCCACATGACCGCCAAGCCATGAATCTCCTCAGATAGGTATTCGGTCAAGAAACTCCGCCATCTTGCGGGCATGTCGAACTCCTGAATCATGTAACAACCTCCCGACTGGGCTTCAGAGGGGAGCGCGGTGGGCTTATCAGCATCACGGATATACCCCCTTGTTTCCACTGGAAAATCGTATGCTACAAGGTATGCCTTCTACATGATTAGAGGGTTTCCGAAGGAGGGTTTTTGCGCTGTAAATTACATTTTCTAGGGTTAATCGAAATGGGCTCCGACACAAGGAGTGGGCAACCCAATCTACCTTGGCTTGGCTTGAAATGCTGCGGCCGACTCGAGACATATGAGTATCATGCCAAGTCACCCCTTTTCACCTGTTAAAGGTGAATTCAGAACTTTCACTATCGATTCCAAAGCACTTCAGGGAAACATGCTACAAGACCCAACAACTAGAGAAGTGTTGGTCTATCTTTCACCTGGTTGGGAAGAAGGTAACCTGCCGTTATTCGTTGATCTTGTTGGGTTCACTGGAAGCGGAAAGGCACACAACAATTGGAAACCGTTTCAAGAATCCTTACCACAAAGGGTTGATCGGCTGATTGCTGATGGAAAGATGGGCGCCATCGCTTTGGCACTACCTGATTGTTTTACTTCTCTGGGTGGCAATCAATACATCAATAGTATTGCCATGGGGAACTGGTCTGATTTCTTGATAAACGAGATGATTCCACTACTGGAGGAGGAATTACCGATCAAGAAAGGAAGAGAAAATAGAGCCGTATTCGGTAAATCAAGTGGCGGCTATGGGGCTATCGTCCATGCAATGATTCATTCTGAACATTGGGGAGCTGTTGCTTGTCATTCTGGAGACATGGGGTTCGACAGACTATTCGCTGGAGATTTCCCTAAAGCCCTAACTGCACTCGAAGGAAAAGGAGGATTGGAAGGATTCTTGGAACATATCGAGAACTCCAAGAAGATGAAAGGAGATGATTTTCATACTCTGATGACCCTTGCTATGGCTGCAACCTACGATCCCGACCCTGATTCTCCCAAGGGAATACGCTTACCTGTCGACCCATATACCTGTGAATTAATCCCTGAGCGATGGCAGGCTTGGCTTGACTGGGACCCTGTTGTACTGATAGAAAAGGAAACTGTACAAGACAATCTGCGTTCCATGAAAGGGATATTCATCGACTGTGGTTGGAAAGATCAATACAACATACACTTCGGTACGAGGCAACTCTGCGCGAGATTGCAGGAATTGAAAATCGACCATATACACGAAGAATTCGAAGATAACCATTCAAGTATCGATTACCGAATGGACGTATCTCTACCATTCCTTTACCGTTCATTGACGGAATGAAATCTTCATTCTTCGACCTTACTAACCTTAACGGCGTTAGGTCCCTTTGGACCTTCTTCGACTTCGAACTCTACAGTATCTCCATCGGTTATCTCACCCTCAATATTAGTATTGTGAACAAAGAGGTCTGAACCCTCTTCCCTTTCAATAAATCCGTACCCTTTGACTCTGTTGAACCACTTCACTGTGCCTCGTGCCATAGTGCGGGCGCATACAACATACTACTTGATGGTGGCCCTTGATATGTTCACACAAAAGGCGAAAATAGAGTATATTGACAATGGTCAGCCTGAAAGACTTAGTCGCTTTCCGGCCGGATATGAGCGAAGAAGTAGACTATGCCTCCTCGGGAGTTGATATTGAACTTGAAGGCGAGGCGGTGGCTTCAATGGTTGCATCAATGACTGGATCTGTCCGCGAGCCTGGGCAGCCTGGAGCACTAGTTTCCTTACCAGGAAGTTTTGGAGGACTCGTGGAATTCGGTGACAATCTTCTCGCATTGGCAACTGATGGCGTTGGCAGCAAATTACAGATAGCCAGTCAATTGAACCAATGGGGAGGAATAGGACACGATTGCATGGCGATGAACGTAAACGACCTACTTTGCGTAGGTGCTGAACCAATCGCTTTCGTCGACTATATCGCAACACCAAAACCAGATCCTGAGACTCATGCTGCAATTGGAAGAAGCCTATCGGATGCTGCAGCCCTAGCTGGGGTCACAATCGCTGGAGGGGAGACTGCTAGCCTACCAGGAATTGTCAACGAATTGGATTTGTCCGGTACTGCTCTTGGATGGTTACCAAAAGAAGAGCCAATTACAGGAGAACGGATTGTGGAGGGGGACCTACTAATTGGAATCCCATCATCAGGGTTCCATTCCAATGGTTACTCATTGGTGCGTAAGGTTCTGGAAATATCTGGGGCTGAACTAAATGCTTCTCCGCCATTCGAAGCAGAACATCCAGCACGCGAAATAAAGCGATTCTCTGAAGGTGACTTGACTCTAGGTGAAGTGTTATTGAATCCAACCAGAATTTATGTTGGACCGGTATTGAGCATAATCCTTGACTCGCGAAGCGGTGAAGGGGTGTTTCCTTCCAAGGCCCTGCATGGCATATGTCACATTACTGGAGGTGGTTTATCGAATCTGTTGAGACTACACCCTGAACTAGGATATCATATTGATGACCCGAATGAAGTGCTACCTGAATTCAGATGGCTGCAAGAAGTCGCTGACATAGATGAGAAAGAGATGTACAGAACCTTCAACATGGGCTGTGGGATGATTTTGGTCGTTTCCAACTATTGTGCTGAGGCAGCAGCAGGTTTCCTTTCGAAGATTTATCCCGGTACCAAAATCATTGGTGAAGTGAAAAATCATGGGCACAAAGTCACCCATGCACATCCAGATGTGATTTTTGAGCAGTATTGAGGCGTGATTAGAGTGCAGGAACAACCCGATGGTTGGCCTGGAACCTTAATTCTTGAAGGGCGCACTGTGGCCAGAGTTCCCATTTCCCCTTCCTCAGAACGAGGGCCTGCGAGTAGGGATGGTAGTGGTTTTCTGAATCCAGCGATGGCAGGAAGTAGAACAAGAAGTGTATTGATGCTGGCTGACGCACTAGAAAATGAGTGGTTGATAAAATCTGGAAAGCCGATTCGAATTATTGATGCATTGGCCTCAACAGGAATTCGTAGCAGAAGATGGTTGAATGAGATTCCTGAAATTCATCATAATCGAATGCACATTCTGTGCAATGATTTGGACCCTGTAGCTGTACAATGGGCAGCAGCCAATCTCGGTGAATTCCCCACAAAAGGAGATCTTCAATTAAACTCTGGAGATGCTCGTACTCTGATGTTTGATTCTGGTTGGCAATGGATTGACATTGACCCCTTTGGTTCCCCCACGCCATTTATCGATAGTGCGATTCAGAGTTGTGCACGTATTGCTGTTATCGATGTCTGCGCAACAGATACTGCAGCGCTCACTGGTTCATCACCTTCTGCTTGTAGACGAAGGTATGATGCAATGGCAGTGGTAGATGATCACAGGCATGATACTGCTATGCGAATCCTGTTAGGGGCCTTGGCGAGAACTGCAGCTAAACACGATCGAGTGATCGAGCCAAAACTAGTTTTGTTTGATGATCACCATATCAGAGCAAACGTAGTAGTACGACGCTCAAAACAAGCGGCGAGTGAATTACACTCTAGGCTCGGCTGGCGCGTACATCGTCCAAATGAAAGTGAATTACAATCCTCAATGGATTCCGGATTGCACCCAAAAGATGACCCGAGTCATCCTCAACCTAGTTGCCTACTACCATATGACAAACCACCTCAACTGCAAGATAGAAGGATTAGCGGACCATTGTGGACCGGTTCATTAGGTGATGCTGAAATTATGTCAAGGTTGACTGAAGAACGTGTAATGGAACTATGTTCTCCTGAAGATGAACTTGCTGAACAATCAGGTATTGATGAGGAGATGATCGATTCATCCCGAAGGCTATTGTTGAATTGTGTAAGAGGCTTGAGTGAATCTTCGCAAGCCATCGATTGCCCAGTCATATTACCGGTGGATGAGATTCCAAAATTCATTGATATTCCCGGACCCCCATCTCCAGCATCATTGGCTAGAACTCTGAGAGTGATGGGGTTCAGGGCTGCAATCGCTGTTCTTCAAGTTCCAGCGATTCGCACCGACGCGCCTTGGTCGGTTATCTCTGAGGCTTGTCGACAAGTTTTCGGAATCAATCTTGCCAATTGATGTCAACAATTGCCAAACCTTCCAAGTCTCTAGGACAGCGGATATGCATTACTCCCCCTTCTACAACAGCAGAAACCGCTGAGGGATTTATCTCAACACCAAGGTCAACAGTTCGTTGACTGACTTCTTCGTGGCTGTGTAATTTGCCGTCTTCTAGGACTTTTTCCTTTATTCTCTTGAATGTAAGATTCAAGCCGCGTCCTCTGGCTTCTATCGAAATACAATCCTTCTCCAAACCAGAAACATCGACGAATACGTGTGCAGTTCGACTATCAACATGCCAGCGCACTTTAGGTTGCCAAATCGAGCCACCGATTGGCTGTCCATCTCTCCATGCTACAGTTCCATGTCCCGCTGAAATAGCTGCTATCGCTTGCTCCATGCTTTCCACCATCTCATGCGGGGTCAAACGACTTGCACCTTGAACAAGTTCGCGCAAGAACTGCTCGCTCTCTTCACTCATTTAATCGCCCTCATCCAATCATTGGATCCATGCGGTCATCATCAGAATCCTGAGGTGCTGGTAACATAGTCTGTGCTTTTTGCAATACGTCCTGAACACTATCTTCTATTCTTCTAGCATCCTCAAGTAAACCAGACAATGGTATCTCAAGTTCAGTGAGGTCCGATATCGCTTCAACTGCCAAAGCCGCCGCTCTAGCATCTGGATACATTGGATTACATTCAGCAAGTAATGCTGTAATGTCCAACCCTCTCCTGTCACCCTCTGATAGAAGGTGCCCTGCAATACCTGCAACTACTCCCTGTTGAATTTTCTCAATATCGTATTCAGCTAATCTGTCTCGTGCCTCTTTGGTAGCACCGATTCCATACAATCCGCCTTCACTGATTCCTTGATCTTGACGAACCAACCCATCAACAATAATCAATCTCTCAAAGCCACCTTTGATGAACCAATCTAATACAGTATTAGCGAATTCAACATCATGTTCGGCGGGAAATTGAATCTCCGATGTGAAAACACCAATCTGCTTGCCCTGATAGACCCTGACTGGATGCTTCGGCACTTCATCATGAACTAACGCAATGGCTGGAAACTTAGTATTCAATACCGTTCCAAGGTGGTTCAATCCTAAGGAAGAAATGATGTGACTGGCAGCAATAACTCCTACCATTCCTACTGTGGAAAATCCGCAGACAGCAATTCCGCCGGTTTCCGGAACTGCACCTTCATGCAGAACCAATGCGTAAGCACCCTGCGATTGGTCACTCAAACTGCCGCCCCCATCTTTCCGCCTCGTCAGGCCCTCAAATGCGTTGCGTATCCAACAAATGTGCGATTTCACTCTTCGTAAATCGCCCAATCATCCATTTCTGGAGTGCGATACCACCACGTTCCATCATCGTCTTCCCACCATTCTGTACCATCTTCATCGACAGTAACGCCATCATCTTCTGCGGTCTCCTCTTGCCAATCATCATATTCAGGTTCGTAATATTCAGGCTCAGGCTCAGGCTCGGGTTCCGGTTCTGGCCTGTTTCTACGCTCTTGGAATTTCACTGAATCGGGACGGTTTATTCTCGACAATGCCTTGCTAGCAGAAGGTGCGTCTTCATCGAATGTGCTGAATGAATCCTCCCAGTCATCTTCATCCTCCTCATCATCATCATAATCTGCACGGCCGCCGAATAACATGCTTCCTGCAACAATGACCAAACCAAGACCAATGATTCCACCACCTGCATACATTGCATAAGTTAGCAACTTACTATCTTCGCTGGCGCTAACATTGTCATCCAAAGAAGTGTTATCATCTCCACCATTACCGTCTGTAGGAGGAATTACCTCATCCCCTGTAGATTCAATCAGCGTGTAATTCACCTGATTGCTGAATGAATCCGTCTGAGTCTGATGATGCACATCTCCCAGCATGGTGAAAGTCAAATCGCCAGCATTCAAATCAGTGACATCTGCACTCCATGTGAATCTTAATTGGAATTCAAGGCTTGATTCAGCATTTACATCCAAACTGCTGGGCTGAACAGAAACAGAAATCTGCTCTGAACCTAGCCATGTATCAGAACTTCCCCAATCTATCGAAATCGAGAATTTGTTTGAATTTGTTATCGTACAGGTGGTTGAATTGTAAGAACCGGGGTCTTTCAGTGGCAATGTAATGTCTCCACAACTCAATGTTGGAACTACAAAGTCATCAACTGTACTTTGATTCTCGCTACCATTGTCTTCAATCTCTTCAGGGAATGGAGGCTGCACAACTATGCTGGCCATGTCAGAATCCACCCGTAACCAATCCGGAGTCCCAACAAGAC
>CAXRJJ010000059.1:0-10941 GCA_964230945.1 Yoonia sp. | reverse complement strand
ACTAATATCTCGTACCGCTTACCACCCTTTTCCATTCGCGCAATGACCGCAGAATCAAGACTGACCATACCTTGCCCTCGTTGTGCTAGCAAAGGAACAATACCTTGTGCTTTTTGCTCAAAATCATTCTTCCAGCGGCTTTAACTTACCGATATAGGACTTGACCTCATCACGGCTCAGAGTTCGATAGCCAGCATCATCAATTACTGAAATTTCGATTGCTTCAGTATTCAATTCTGCATCAAGACTACCTCGCAATGCTTCAAGGCCGAGTTTGATGCCCATGTTCAAGGTCAAACCTGCCTTCCATTTATCCTCGAAATAGTCGATGACAGCATTACGTCCGGAACCAATAGCTCCTGCATGATATGATTGGTAAGCACCGCTTGGATCGGTCTCAAACAAGTGGATTCCATTGCTGTCTACACCGCCGATCAAGAGGGCAGAACCGAATGGGCGACTACCACCATACTGGGTGAAAGATTGCTTAAAATCGCAAATCTTCTTTGCCAGAATGTCAACTGGTACTTTGTCATTGTAGGTAATCTGGTTTACTTGACACTCGACTCTTGCTCTGTCAACTAATTGGCGTCCGTCTGCTACAAGTCCACTTGTTGCGAAACCGATATGATCATCAATTTTGAACAATTTCTCGATACTGGCGGGAATAATCAAGCGGCTTGCAATGCGCTTATCGCATACTAGAATAATTCCATCTCTGAATTTCAACCCTGCTGTTGTCGTTCCGCGCTTAACAGATTCTCTTGCATATTCTACCTGAAACAATCTTCCATCTGGACTGAATGTCGTGATTCCATGGTCATATCCTCTTCCACTCGGTTGCATGTCCACACCCAATCCATCCTCGCCAAGTGCCGTCTTATCAACCTTGGTGGAAGCAAAGCCTGTATTCTACCACCAAATATGTTTCATGTAAGTGCCGCTAGGACTAATCATGCGAGTGTTGGTATTGTCCTCCGGCGGAAAGGATTCGAGCCTAGCACTGTGGTGGAGTATTTGTCAAGGCTGGACCATTTCTTCGGTAGTTACTGTATCGATAGAGGGAGAAGATTCCTGGATGTTTCAGATACCCGGAACCAGTTTGGCCGAATTACAATGCAAAGACATGGGATTGCAACATCAAATAATCACAGTTTCCGGAGAAGATGAAGTAGAAGTGGAGGAATTACTCGAGGGATTACGGCCACTGATTGAAGCGCATAGTATTGATGCCTTGGTATGTGGAGCCTTGAGAAGTGAATACCAAAGAAGGAGAATAGATCGAATATGTGAAGAATTAGCGATTCATTCATTCTCCCCTCTGTGGCATCATGATGCTGAAAGACATATGCATGAATTGCTAGAATGTGGCATGGAGATGTGGATGGTAAGCGTGTCTTGCGAAGGTTTGAATGAAGACTGGTTAGGTAGGAGATTAGACATCGAAGCATTTGACGAATTAAGCAAGTTATCTTCCAAATATAGATTCAGTATTGACGGCGAAGGAGGAGAATTTGAGACGATCATTACTTCTGGGCCTCACATGAATGGTAGAATCGTCTATGAAGCAGAACATCAATGGTCTGGAAATAGAGGCCATCTGAACATTACTGCAATGAAATTGGAGTAATTCTGCGAACGGAATGATGATGAGGGCGTTGCACACGGCATCCCAACGTGAATCACCTCGCCTGCCCCCTAGACTATCGATATGGATGCGATGATTTCAAGGCCATTTGGTCTGAAGAAGGCCGTCATTCACGACAACTTGAGGTGGAGCGCGCCCTAATTTGGGCACACTGGAAACTTGGGCGAGTCAGTGAAGAGGATTACTTGGTCGTTGAATCGATTGCCAAGCCTGAAATTGTCACCAAAGAAAGGGTCAGCCAGATCGAAGCTGAAACAAGGCATGATATCATGGCATTGACCAAAGCGATGGCTGAAGCCGCTGGTGAAGCGGGTTGGTGTATTCATCTTGGAGCCACTAGCAATGACATTGTTGATACGGCAGTGGCCTTACAGTTACGTGACTCAATCAATATTCTACGACGTCAAAGCCTTGCATTATTGAATACTGCAGCAGATCTTGCAGAGAGAGAACGAGATAGTGTCATGCTAGGAAGAACTCACGGCCAAGCTGCAGTTCCCATTACTTTTGGACTCAAAGTAGCGGTGTGGGTTGATGAATTACTCAGACAGATTACTAGGTTGGATGAATTGACACCGAGGATTTGTGTTGGAAAGTTCCTCGGTGCAGTGGGGACTGGTGCGGCGCAAGGTAAGGATGCAAGAGAATTGCAGGATTTGATTATGGAACATCTCGGACTTGGCTCGCCATTGGTGACTACTCAAGTAGTTGGTAGAGATCGCTATATTGAGTATATGGGATGGCTATGCAATATGGCTACAACTTGTGAGAAGATATTGCAGGAGATAAGGAATCTACAACGAAGTGAGATTTCTGAAGCAGGAGAAGGATTTGATGTTAAGAAGCAAGTTGGTTCCTCTACCATGGCTCACAAAAGAAACCCTATCAAGAGTGAGAACGCATGTGGTTTAGCCCGTATTGTTCGTTCATTCATGATGCCAACTTGGGAAAATGCATTGCTTTGGCATGAGCGAGACCTTGCTAATTCGTCCGCAGAAAGATTCACTCTTTCCCACGCTAGTACCCTCGCAGAAGATGTCATCGTCAAAACAAACTCGGTATTAACGAATCTCTGGGTTGATAGGAGTAGAATGCAACACAACCTTGCACTTCAGAAGGGATTGCCAATGGCTGAGAAAGTCATGTTGGAATTAGTGGATGCTGGAGTGGCTAGAGATGAGGCTCATGAAATTCTGCGAAACGCGTCGATGCTAGCTGTTTCCAATGGGGAAGAACTACTAGATGTGTGCTCTAGAGAGCCTGCCATCTCTGCTCGATTCGACATAGAACAACTAGAGGCCATGTTCGAGCCGCTGAATCATGTCGGAGTTGCCGGTGAATTGGTTGATGAAGCGGTTGCTGCAGCACGTTTACAACAATAATCAGGATGCATCTTCAGCAAGAGTCTCTGCTTGACTTACGGCGAGTCTAACCATAATCATAGCAATAATTCCAGATATGGTGAATACCAATCCAATTGACCAATGAACAACGTAGAAGATCATTGCAATTCCAGAAATGGAAAGATAAGATATCAGTTGACAAGTCGCGGATAACCTCAGTAGTACCTTCATTGCATTGTCCTGTAATCTATCCGAAATTCCAGAACAAAGGCGTGAATCATGAAATAAACAGCCTGGAATGGTAGCGCAGCGATGACGATTATCAATGCGAAATGGCGAACTTCATTCGGATTATCTTGTTGAGCTAGTCCCTGAAACAAAGCGAATGCCATGTTGGCTCCAAGCAACGCGGCCATGATGGTCCATCTTTTCTCAGAAGGATCATCCACTCTAATCATGACATTGCCCTTCGCCACCTAGTCACCAAACGAATGGGTCTGGACTAGGGTATTGAGTATTGTCCAAATTTAGAGGTGCACGAGGATGGTTACGGTAGATGTTCAAAATATCGAGAACAACTTCAGAAGTAACCCTGTAACGGTGGACATGATGACGAGAAGGACAATCATTGCATGAGGACCATATTGATTGCAATCTTCTAGGGCGACCTTAAGCAAACCTGCCGACATTATTCCCGAGGCTACAGAACCATCGTATTCCTCATATTCAGGAGGTGTGCGACGGGGAATGCGCTCACCCTCTCTTACGACGCCATCCATGTACAGCGCAGTAGGGTTCATGGCTTGATGGTTGCGATTCAAGTGAGTCGTTTCAGACGCAAAGAAGAAAGAGGCGTGCCATCCTCGGAGTTTCATGTCGAACGAACCTGTAGTGGGAGATATGTCAATCACAGACGAGCATGCAGTAGTTGGTGGAAAGGCAACTTTTGCCGATGTTTGCCAGCCATTTCTGCGTTCTAGAGATGCTGCGGTATTGGTAGAGAATGCCAAAACTGGCGCCATAGATGGATTAATTACTCTTAAAGATTTGCTAAAAATTATAGCGACAGGTAAGAATCCTGCCAAAGAAAAGATTGCCAAGCATATGCGCACCAAGGTAGTTGAAATGCCAATCACCACGCCGCTATCTGGAGCACTTAGAATGATGGCTGAGTCTCAACCTGATGCCGTTGTCATCAGGGGACCAAGCGGCGAATTCGCCGGGTACTTCAGCCCAGATGATTATCGAGAGGCGAGTAGGCGATTGGAGAGCCACCAAATGTTGGCAATGAGAATGCAGCGTTCAAAGAGTGCGCTAGGTGAGGCTCGCGAAGCGGAAATGGAAGAGGATGACCCCGCAGCAGAACAACAGTCTCTATTGGACATCATGTTGGGAGATTTCGAAGATGATGAAGATCACGACCCTGAGGGCGGAATCAAACTCTAGCCAATCCCTTTGTACCAGCGCCGTTGACATCGTTGTATGGCGCTCCCCCCTCTCCCAGAGAGGCTACACCTATCTTCGCCCCCAAAGGCGGGGCGTACGACTTATGCTTTACAAGAGGCGCGAAAGCATATTCAAGATGGAAATCGAGTTATTTGGGGAAGCGAAGAGATGCCTGATTCAACGAGGTTCTCACAATTGTTCAGCGAACTGGATATTTCTGCAGCCTCACGTTTTCATGCAATGAATACTGGTGGCGAATACCAGCGCGCAATCGAAGAGATTTCTAGAGTGGCAAATATCTTGCCTAGTGTATCATTGGTTGTTATCGATGATTGGACACCCGCAAAGGGACGCGTAGGAACTGAGACTATTGCCGCAATAAAGAAACTACGCGATTCTATGCCTGAAAAATGTGATTTGATATTGACATCAGCAAGCCATTCCGATGCTTCAGGAAAAGAGGATATTGCAGTTAAGGGTAGAAAGGATGTAGAAGGAATGGAATTCAAAACATGGATCATTATGCGTGAACACGCTGATTCGAGAAGAACTCTCAAAACTGAAGATTCGGAGTTCCCATTACTTCTAGAAGAAGAAGGGTTTGTCGAAACGTGATTCAGGATTCGTCCTCATCATCCAATCCCAATAGTTCGCCCATCTCGTCCAATGCATCATCATCAGGATTATCAAATTGTGTAGGGTCTTTGGCACCGCCTTCTAACTCATCGGAGCCCGCTATCTTTGGAGCCGATTCATCAATCATTCTCTGTTTATTCTCTTGAGCTCTTTTCCACATGAACCACGCCGCACCAGCCAATCCTAAACCGAGAACAGCATAGGAAATATTCAGAGTTAGGTCATCAACCATGCTACTGCGAAAAGGATGTAGCAAATACTCTTTGCCCCAAACAATCTCATTCTATTGTGAATGAAGCAGTAATCTGATCGGCTTGACCGTCTTTAGAAGATACGGAAACTGATACGACGTGTTGCCCTTCGGACAGGTTACTCATTTTGAGATATGATTTCATAGACAGCATTTGACTTCCATCTAATTCCCATTGGTAATTATAGGGAGATTCTCCACCTGTAACCTTGGCTGTCGCATTCATCGAATCATTTTCTCCATCCTCACCAATTACGATTTCAAGTATCACTTCAAGTTCTGCGATCTCTTCAGATGCATCCTGAGACGTGCAACCTGGAGTGAAAGAAGTCAAAATCATCATTGCACAAAACAGTACAGATGCGGATTTCATGACAAGTGCACGAATAGAACGCATATCAAGATGCGCATATTCAATCAACCCAAGTCGGGTATCTTTCGCTGTAATGGGGCAGCCAAATGTCTGCGTCTATCCGGCGGGGGCTCAACCCAAGAAATTGGCTCAATCTCTTCACCTACCCAATTCAATTCGGACAAGTTTCCACAACTAGGGCAACGCGGCGGCTGGTTCTTACCTGAAGATTTCATTCTTTTACCACAGTTGCAAATTGGTCGCTGTTTAGACCTTAGACTGGGTTCTAATAGGCACAATCTTTCAAGATGATAAGTGCCATCATACTCTAGGCCCATCCAAGAAATGACATCCCCAGGAATTAATTTCTGCAGCAACTTGTTGACCTTACCTCCCTCAGCGAAGGCTACGATGCTTCCCTCACTTGTAACGAGGCTAGAATGCCCCCTGTTTCGAACATCAGGATAAGATTGAACAGTCGCAGTTATGGCTGATTCCAGATGGTCATCACATGCTTGGTTGGTACGCCAAATCATGTTCGCAGATGCCTTTTCAATAGCCTCATTTGAACGAAGCCACTCATATGCATCCTCTACTTGATCGATATTCTCACCGCGGATACCCAACAATACTGGACAAGGAGATCTTGGTGCAATCAAACCCTTGTGCTTGCGCGGGTCACGATTGAGGAATGTGAGGGGGAACAATTCATCCATCTTAGCTACTAATTCTTCATCGATAATTCTACGCTTACCGATATTTTCCTCCAGCCGATAAACTGTATTCTCCCATGTATGATCATGGTCGCCCCTCCAAGCAATAGCAGCAGTAGCACCAATAATGCCTGAACCACCATTGGACCATACATGGTGTTTTGACGTAATCATCAATTCAGATGAGTCTACATTATTTCGAACTGCATTCCAATATAGTGATTCATCAAGTTGGTTCTCTGTCAAAACCATGGCCGGCTCAGAACCTTCTTCGCTTCTTTGACACAACCACTCCCATTGTTCATCAATTAATTCTCGAGCATCATCAAAGTCCATCAGCAATTCTGCCGCAACAGCTGCATTTCCTCGCGTCCTATTTGCTGCAAAGGGCCAAAGGCGGACCAATCTCTGATCTCGATACTTCGCCCCTAGCCTCTGCAATAATCTGAGAAACATCTCAGTAGTACAACCGCCATCCAAACTGTCGGTATCATCTAGACCTAACCAGGCCATATATCTCCACCTCCTTCATTCTGGAGCCCTCATGACCTCGTCGCCCTGATCATCAGGATCCAATACTCTCTGTAAAACGGCTGAAACACCAAGATGTGGAGGAGAATAAAATGACCTTACACCATATCTCTTACCGGCTTTGAGATCACTTCTTCTGTCGCCGACCATTGCACTGCGCGCCTCATCGAATTGTAATTCAGTATTGAATCGGTCAATATCTCCCCTAGATTGCACCAGTTGTCTTGATGCCATCAGCATTCCAGGCTCAGGCTTGCGGAAAGCGGAACCTGCCCAGGGAACATGAGGGGAATACAAAATCAAATCTAGAATTGCGTCCTCGTCCTCAAGTAGCAACAAACGTTGCAACTCATCATGAATCATAGCTAATCGGTGATGATTCCACAACCCTCTACCGATAGGGGACTGATTTGTCACCACACATACTCTGAATCCATTTCGCCGCAATTCAGCAATGGACTTTGCAGCATCAGGAAGCACAACCAATTCATCGACAGTGTTGATGTAGTTGGGGCTGCCAATATTGATGACCCCATCTCTATCAAGATAGGCTATCGAACCATCCCAATCACCCTCAATAGGCAATTCAGATAGTGCCAATTCGTCGAATAATTCAGCGCCGTGTCGACCAGGTAGCAAGACAAACCCTCAACATCCACCCTCAATGCCACGACGTGCTTTGATGGTCTCTTTGACGATATGGTTGACAACCAATTGAATGTCTTCTATTCGCTCCATGGATTCGGTTTCGGCAACTATTGGGACGTCTACTATTTTCGCCATTTTTCCACCTTTGCCACCTTTGTAGTTTCCACCTACTCCTATGGTCTTGCAACCCTGCTCCTTAGCATATTTCAGACCGTTGATGACATTAGCAGAATTGCCTGATCCAGAATAGCCTACGACAATATCTCCCTTTCTGAGAAAGGTTTTGAGTGCACCAACGAAAACGTTGTCATAATCTGTATCATTGGCCCAAGCTGTCAGGCCTGAGATATTGTCAACATGACAGAGAGTAGGTACGGTCAATTCCTTTGACCAATCCCCTGCACTATGACTTGGAGTTCCAGCACTACCACCATTGCCAATGAAGTGTATTGTTGCACCTGAATCCATCACTTCTTCCACAGCATCTGCGAATAGGTGAATAGGGGTAAGATCCAATTTCGAAAGTGCTGTTTGTAAGTCAACAAGGTAGGACTCCGCAAAGGCGCGCGCATCGAATTCTGCCATCTCGCTCGATGCACCCTCGCTACAACCACTTATACAGGTTGTCTTCAGGCGTTGGCAGTGATGGACACTCCGATGCTATCTACATTGCTTGCAGGAGCAGGCCTTGCATGCTTAGCGTGGGGTTTCCATTCGCGCTCAGGTTCGCGTTCATTGGTTGCAGCAGCCGGATGGGTACTAATGGGGGCGCATTTCACCTCAACAATTGGCTCCTACATCGCCATATGGGACACTGTATTGATCATAATGACCGCCGCTGCATTACCAATAGGCGTAGTATTGGCACGCTGGGAATTGAAGGGATATTCCAGCGTTGAGGATGATGCGCTAGTATGGTTCCGAGGCATGGTGCTTTGGGCAGGATTACCATACATGTTAGTTGATCGAGTCCCATGGTTGAATGTCTTGGCAATTTGGTTTGTCGCTTGGCAAACTGCAGTATTCATGCGCTGGAGTGGAGGTGGAGATATTCAACTCGGAGAAACCAATGTTTCGCTGGGCGACGGTACCGAAGTAGCATGGGCGGATTGGCAAGGTAACAAATGGTTCATGTTTGAGCCGTTATCAGAGCATACCTTCCATACCGAATTGCTCAATGCAAGTGGAGAGAGTATTGGTATCAACTTCGTTCTAGCATGTACAGCATTGCAATCGATGATTATCTTCGTAGGAGCAGTTGTAGCATTGAAAGCTCCTTGGAGACGAAGGGCCAGAGCATTGTTGATTACAATCCCAACTATACATATCCTCAACATTTTCCGCAATGCTGGAATAATCTGGTTGCATGGAGCATATCCAAACTGGGAATGGTTGGGGATGGACATGTTCCATTTCGCGCACGCTTACCTAGCCAAAATCGCTGCATTATTCGCCATGTTCTTGATGGCGCTTGTATTGTTTGAACTGCTACCCAAGATGCATTCACATGTCTTGAGGTTGATGCAACCAATAGTTGGCAAACCAAAATCAACCTCAACGAGGTGACCACGGAGCATCAAAACTACTTCGAGTGAAGTGATTTCCACTACCGGATGGCCACTCTAGAGTCTCACTACCATCTGCCTGCAGTGAGCCCATAATGTGAGAAGGAGGAGCAGATACTGTCGAACTAGGCCCCTCATCAAGTCCAAGATCGTTCAACATATCGCCCATATCAACACCAGAAATAGGAGTTGATGGGTTAGTATCAGGTTCAATCGATGGGGGCAGAGAATTTACTGGTGCTTCGACCGTAGGTTCACTATCAACTACTAACGAAGGTGGTGATGCACCACTCAACATTGCTTCAGTCTGGCGCGAGATGATGTCACTTTCCATATCTCCCCAAGTCTCAGCTTCAACTCCCCTTCTTGCCTGAGCAAAAGCCAATGCAAGAAGTAGAATGACTAGAATTGCAACACCGATTGCAACAGAGTATACAACCTCTTCATCAACATTAGCCAGATAATCAGTACCAAGTATTCCTTCTCCCGAATCATCTTTGGATTTTGGATCTTCTTTGCTTCCATCCTTGCCATCATCTAGGTCAAATGGATCCCATGTGGTTTCACAGCTGTCCATGGCATTCTCAAATTCATCAAAGTCGACTAGGCCATTGCTATTCCGATCCAATTCCTCAAACTTAAGTTCGTTCTTCCAATTGAATTCAGCAAATTCCTCCTCATCCATAGGCACATACAATTCCTGCGCCATTTCTAATTCAACAGAACAGGAGCAAGCGTATAGAAGCAATTCGTTGTAAGTTAACTCTCCATCATCATCGCTGTCGATAAGAGTGAAGACATCATCATCAGAAACAGGCTCCCTCAAATCGTCTGAAGATTGATCACCACCTCTTTGACGTCCGGATGTATCCTTTGATTTGTCTTCATCCCAGTCTTCCTTATCTCCTTCATCAAAATCCCAATCGTCTTCCCAATCGTCTTCCCATACATCGTCATCGAATCCGGAAAAATATTCATCTTCATCAACTACTCCATCGCCATTGAAGTCGAATATTTCCATAAAGAAATTAGCAGTTTCCTTACAATCTACAAGTACATCAGGAGGGACATCTGGGAGGTCAGGAGTGCCCCAGTCATACCAAGATGCAACAATCGAAGTCCCTTCAAAATCCGAACCAGCGATGACTGTTATGTCGTACCTTCCTTCATCTGGTGACTCAATCCACACCGATTCCCAAGTTTGTCGCCCTGTAGATTGCCATTCATCTGAATTGCTCTCTACGAAAAGATTCGGATCTCCAAAGCCTCCTGTTAATGAGATACTGAAACTATCAACGCCAGATTCGAGTTCCACATAGAATAACAATTCTTGTCCATCGTCTCCCCTCAAATTGTGAACAGGTTCTTCATTGAATAGTTTGATTGGTTTTATTTCAGGGACATAATCTGAATTATCAGTGAATGATGCAGTAATTGTGGCTCCTTCGAATCCTGACCATCCTGAGACCATAATGTGGTAAGTCGCTACAAGAGGCGAATTGACATAGATGAATTCATCATTGCCAAAAGTCGATGATGCCGCATCATAATCCTCCTTGCTTGGAACATCGTTCATACTCAAAAACAAATCAGCATCGCCTGTTCCTCCTTCTAATTGAATTTCCAATCGATTGACATCAAAACTCGTGTTGATATGGAAATGCCTGTCTGAATGGGAATTGCCAGATACAGGAGTATATGGAATACCTGGTTGCAATTCAATGGAATTGACGGGGTCGGCATTTGGCGGGGGGTAAGTGAAACGAGCAACGATATTCAAGTCGCTTACTTTCTCAAATGCCTCTACAG
>CAXRJJ010000058.1:0-18264 GCA_964230945.1 Yoonia sp. | reverse complement strand
CTTCTCACTCAAGGATGATGATGGCAAACTCGACTGTGTCGCATGGAGGAGCAAGGCTCAGCACTTCCCTAACGACCTCGAGGATGGAATGCAGGTCGTGGTTATCGCCTCCGTTGATCTCTATCCGCCCCAAGGTCGCTTACAATTGCAGGTCGAACAACTCAAACCTCTGTCAACAATTGGTTTGCTAGAGGAAGTCAAGCGTAAACTCATTCAGAAATTGCGACAAAATGGAGACTTGGAACGGTTGAATCGTCCATTGCCATTCCTACCCAAGCATGTTGCTATTGTGACTGGAGCCGGTTCTGCTGCATTAGCCGATATGCTGCGCATTCGAAATGAACGCTGGCCGAATATTCGCTGTACCGTCATTGAGACCGTTGTTCAAGGAAAAGAGTCGCACGCCATGCTGCCACGAGCATTACGAGCAGCGTATGCTCTGAATCCCGACGTTGTTGTAGTTGGAAGAGGTGGAGGAAGCCCAGAAGACCTGTGGTCGTTCAACCTAGAACCAATTATCGAGGCCATTCTCGAAAGTCCTGTTCCAATCGTTTCTGCTGTGGGTCATGAATCAGACCACTTGGTCAGCGACTTGGTAGCCGATCACAGGGCCGCAACTCCTACTCATGCGATTGAGATGGTCATACCAATTCGTGGCGATCACGACCTATATCTCGATGAATTCACCGATCGTATCGGTGCTGCACTGAATCGTTGGGTATCCCGACGCAAGGAAAGACTGGGGTCATTGGCTGCTCGCTTAAGGTCGGCTCCACTAATCGGTTTGGCCAAGGCACGTCAAACGCTATTGATGCTCAATAATTCCTTGACACGTAGCGCTGATGCGCGCCTACAGAATGAAAGAAGAAGGGTTGAGAGGTGTGGCGCAGTACTACATTTGACCAACCCTGAAGCAGTGCTTAAACGCGGCTGGAGTCTGGTCAAAGATTCCGAAGGAAAACTGGTTCGAAGCAGAGATGTCGCTGCGGGACAAGCAAGCCTAAGCGTAACATTCCATGATGGAGACCTATCCGTCAAACCGATGGAGGATGATTGAAATGAACTACCGAGAAAGAATGCAAAGACTGGAAGAGATAGTACGAATATTGGAGACTGGAGAAAGTGAACTCGATGAAACTCTGGCTCTATTCGAAGAAGGCAGAAAACTGCTGAGCGAATGTAGCAAAGAGCTCGAGGAAGCAGAAGGGAGTCTACGCCAATTGACTGTCGAAGAAGCGGAGCAATCAAACGATGAATCCTGATGGTGATAGCATGAGTCAGAGAAAACAGCAGGCGGCCTTGCGCCAAGTTGCTTCCACTCTCGACTCTTGGCCAGAGCCTCATGGGCACTCAGAGTTGAATATCAAAGGGGTTGACCTCCAGAATGGTCTATTGAGAATCGCAATACAGCCGCATAGGCCTCAATGTCCATGCTGCTTGTTGGATCTTGCAGCACTACGAGATGTATTGATGAAAAAGAAAGGTGTCGAACAAGTTCACCTCGAAGTGATGGGTGTTCCAGCCGCTGACAGATGGACTCGAAGCATCAACTCATGATACTCAGTAACTTTTCCTCCAAACGGCTGGTTCCAGAACCGGCCCATTGTTCAACAATCTCTCCATCGCTGAATATCGCGTTGAATGGAAGAATTTGGATACTTGCAATCCAAGGGTGTTCAATCTTGAAACGACCAAGGCCGGGTTGATCGAGTTGTATCTCTAGAATAGCCAATCCATCTGGTGGCGTCCATTCGACCAATTCGTTCTTCCATTCTGCACATGCTTGACAAGAACTATTTCCAATCAGCAGTAATTTCCGCCCTGAATCCAGTTCTTTCTCCCAGTTTTCTGATGAAAGACTCCTGACTTCAGCGATTGTATCACCATCTCTTGCAAGTGGCACGCTCTCTTGAATCACACTATCTTGCACCTTTCTATTCAGACGAGAATTGATAACCAACAACTCTGGGCGGGCATTTGGTGGAAAAATGGTAGAGATAGGAGAGGACGCACCTGACTTTGAGCTTCTTGATGGCGATAGGAACAAGGTAACTGGAAACGAGCACAAAGGTCGCAAGGTAGTATTGGCTTTCTATCCTGCATCATTTACGGGCGTATGTACCAAGGAGATGTGCACTTTTCAGGATTCATTGGGACAACTGAACGATGCTAATGCAACCGTACTTGGCATCTGCGTTGACTCCCCATTCAGTAATGCTGCCTTTGCAAAAGCAAATGACATCTCATTCCCAATATTGTCGGACCACACCCGTTCAACAGTTCAGGACTATGGAGTTGCTCTCGAAGACTTTGCAGGTATGCAAGGTTTCACTGCAGCCCAGAGATCTGTATTCATCGTCGATGAAAATGGAGACGTGGCATGGAAATGGGTTGCCGACGTACCTTCCGAAGAACCGGACTACGATGCTATCATCGAATTCGTGTCTTGAGCAGATGAATCACGAAGATTCAAGCGGCATCGAAACGGTCTGAATCCATGACCTTGGACCATGCTGCAATGAAATCGTTCACGAACTTGTCCTGATTGTCATCTTGAGCATAGACTTCAGCGATGGCTCGCAACTGAGAATTGCTTCCAAAGACTAGATCGGTTCTAGATGCTCTGCGCTTCATCTCTCCTGAAGTTCGGTCATGAGCCTCATACGAGTTGCTTCCAGTAGCCTTCCACTCAACACTCATGTCGAGAAGAGTGGTGAAGAAATCGTTAGACAGATTGCTGGTATCATTAGTGAAGACTCCTCTGTCGTCGGAACTGATTCCAAGGCTCCTGAATCCACCTACTAAGGCGGTCATCTCAGGTGCTGACAAACCGAGCAATTGTGCCTTGTCCAACATCATTTCTTCTGGTGTCACTGCGTAATTCTTCTTGAGGAAGTTGCGGAATCCATCAGCCAGAGGCTCGAGTACCGCAAACGAATCTGCATCGGTCTGCTCCTCGGAAGCATCCCCTCGACCTGGAGTAAACGGAACTGCCTTGCCACTCGCCATCTCAATACCCACGTTTCCGGCGAGTACGATAGTATCTGCAAGACTGGCACCGTTAGCATCAGCGATTCCGCTGAGTGTACCTAGAACGCTAGATAGTTGGTCTGGCTTGTTTGCCTCCCAACCATTCTGTGGAGACAATCTGATTCTCGAACCATTTGCTCCACCGCGCATATCGGAACCACGGAATGTGGAAGCGCTTGCCCAAGCAGTCTCCACCATCTCGGTGACTGACAGTCCTGAGGCCTTGATGGCTTCTTTGACTGCGTTGACATCGTAAGAAGTGCTGCCTACTGGAACTGGGTCCTGCCAAATGAAATCCTCATCAGGGACATCCGGTCCAAGATAGCGGCTCTTTGGTCCCATGTCTCGGTGGAGAAGTTTGAACCACGCTCGTGAGAAGGCGGTAGCGAAAGCATCCGGATTCTCATGGAAGTTCTTTGAGATCTTTCGGTATTCTGGATCTCTAATCATTGCCATGTCGGCGGTGGTCATCATGGTTGGAACCTTCAGAGAGGAATCCTCTGCATCTGGAGCCAAGTCAGACTCATCTGGGTTGGCTGGAGTCCACTGATTTGCACCGGCTGGGCTCTTGACCAATTCCCATGAATCATCGTACTTGAACAACAGGTCAAAGTAACCGTTGTCCCATTGTGTCGGGTTCGCAGTCCAAGCACCCTCAATTCCACTAGTGATTGTATCTCTACCCTTTCCAGAGCCGTGGGTACTCTTCCAACCAAAGCCCTGCTCTTCCAAAGCAGCGCCTTCTGGGTCTGCACCTACATGGGCTGCATCTCCTGCTCCATGCGCCTTACCGAATGTGTGTCCGCCTGCAGTGAGTGCAACGGTCTCTTCATCATCCATCGCCATTCTAGCGAAGGTCTCTCTGATATCCTGTGCGCTGAGTAGCGGGTCTGGATTTCCGCCAGGGCCTTCTGGATTAACGTAGATTAGACCCATCTGTACAGCAGCAAGTGGATTCTCTAGATCTTGGCGAGTATCTCCGTATCGATCATCACCTAGCCACTCATCCTCACTACCCCAGTAGGTATCTTCCTCAGGGTGCCAGATGTCTGGACGTCCTCCGCCGAAACCTTCCACAGGACCACCCATAGACTCGATTGCAACGATTCCAGCAAGAATCAACAAGTCTGCCCAACTGATATTGTTACCATACTTCTTCTTGATTGGCCATAGCAAACGGCGGGCCTTGTCGAGATTTCCATTATCTGGCCAGCTGTTCAACGGAGCAAACCTCTGAGCCCCAGTTCCTCCTCCACCTCGGCCATCACCGATTCGGTAAGTACCTGCAGCGTGCCAAGTCATTCTGATGAAAAATGGTCCATAATGGCCCTAATCTGCTGGCCACCAATCTTGGCTATCGGTCATAACGGCATGTAGGTCTGCCTTGAGAGCATTGTAATCGAGTGAACTGAATGCGCTTCGATAGTCGAAATCTGTACCTAGCGGGTTTGACTTAGTATCATGTTGATGAAGAATTGTCAAATCTAGTTGTTTAGGCCACCAATCTCTGTTTCCTCTGGTTCCAGTATTGGTATGGTTTGCGTGCTTTCCTGTAAATGGACATCCTGTCATTTTTCCACCTCAATTGTTGTTGCTGATACGGTATCATCGACCGCCGCCCATTCCTTGGAACTCGCGTATAAGGACATTTGCCCCTCACTTGTTGACGATATGATGCAATTTGCAACTTCGAGTTGAATAATGATGACAAGTTTTAGGCTTAAATCTGGAATGGATCCAATTGCACTACTTGCTCGATATCTATTCGCTTGTACCCTCTCTCCTTGGCATATTCTGCACTACGTTTGAGCATTCTTTTCATCCAGCCAAGCATCATCAAGGATTTCATCTCGGATAATCTCTGAATGAATGCATCAGCACTATTTCCCAAGATGATAGATTCACGTATTCCGGCTTCAGTTTGGTCAACCACATCATAGTGCAATTCCAACAACTCATGCAAAGCTGCATCCGTCACAGGCATACCCGCAAATTCTCGAGCCATGCGTCGTAGACTTGTAGGCGTCAGCACATTCTGCCCTCCACTTGACATCGCTTCACCCAAGGGGTCATCTTCCTCTATCTGCTGCTTGGCATCTACTGCAGCAGCGATATCGACGCCATGTCCCTGTAGCCTCATCACCTTCTCTAGATGTCGAGGTTTGATAGTGCCCGTGCGGTCTACTGCAGCAGCCTCACTAGCCGCTCTGACAGTATTGGAAAGAAATGTCTCCAGGTGCTCTACGCCCTTCTGCACAGCTGCTGAACCTACCGAATCCAATTTTGAAATTCTCTCGATCATCAATTCTCGTGTGCGATTGTAATTCAGACGAGTACGTTGTGGATCATCCAATGTCTTACGCTCAGGATCCTTGGACAAAGTCTCATCCTCCATACTTGGAACCAACTTGTCCAATTCAGCAAGCATCAACTTGACCAGTTCTTCCTTTACTGCTCCCGATATTCGCAAATCGGTGAATTCTGACGCGAGAAAACCGATGTGGCTGGTAGACCAAGGCTTCGCCATAATTGCCTCGGATACTTCATCCTCAATGAAGATGGCTAACCGAATGGCTCACCATTGATACAACCAAGGGAAGGCACCATCAGCAGTAATGGGTTCCATTCCAGCATCGGTCATAACCCACGTATCTTCACTACCTATGCTGCCTTCTGGATGCACTACTTTGGGCTCGATTGCCATCGTGTTTCCAGTTAGCATAGGTTTGTCAAATCCTGCTGCAACAACTGGGCTCTCATCTAATTCAAGACCGATGGAATGCCCCAAGAATCTACTCTGGTCGGGTTGCATGCCCATCAGATGATCAGCGTGTCCTAATTCTGTAGATAATTCAGAACCCTTTAGCCAAGCCTCCGAACATGTAGCACCTGAACTCAACTCATCAACCACCGTATCCTTGACTGCTAGCATGTCTTCCAATGCTGATGACCACTTTTCCGAAAGACTGCCGGCCACGAACATTCTAGTCATGTCCACCAAATAGCCTCGGTGTCCGTGCAATAAGTCGACGAGAACCGGTTCATTTGCCTTAATTTTGGAAAAGCCTGCACCCATTCCCGCCCCAGGGTAAGGTCCAGTTCCACCTACGGCGGCATCAAAGAAAGATGGAATCCCTCCTGCTCTACCAGAAACTATGACGCCACGATCGCACTGCATTGGGAAGCGACGCAAATTGACATTACCACCAAATCCTGCTTCACGTGATACCGACTCCGCAATGGCTACAACCTCGAGTTCGGTCATACCTTCACCTCCTTTTTCTGCGATAGCATTGAACATCTCCAATTGAGTATCTGCTGCGCAACGCATCATTTCTACCTCCCAAGTGGACTTGTCTTCTCTCAACGAGTGTACTAATTGAGTACAATCACCTCCATCACCGAGCAAAGAAGAGAACCTCGAAGCAAATGAGGAAGGGATTGCTCCATGTTGCAACGCAGGGGAGCATCCTAGAACATCTGCAAACTCTTTCATTCGTGGAAAGGCGGTGACATCGTGAGGGGAATCGTCCGCCCCTGCCTCCCATTTAGCACGCCTTAGAGACCTTCTAACGTATTGTACAGGGCGTGCATCCTCATCGGCGGGAATGAATAGCGAAGCATTCTGTCGGCCTCCTGCGAAGTAATACAGGTCAACCGGATTCTGAATCAAGGCTCCAGATAAACCCGCTTCAATGAGGGCTGCTGACAGGGCTTTCTGCCTGTATTGCAACTCTGCAACAGGAACCCTCCAATCCTCGCCATCGGGCCCGCGCAAGTCGTCCTCAGACCACGCCATAGTAGGTGCAAAGGTCAGGCGGTGATGAATGCTGCTGAGATTCAACTCGAGATAAGGGCATCAGTGACCTCTGCGGCCACTCGCCTCTCAGCGATTTGGCAATACTCTTCCGAGATATCTACGCCCACATATCTTCTGCCGGTTCTAATTGCTGCGATAGCAGTGGTACCAGAACCTAGGAAAGGATCGAGAACAACATCACCTGCAAATGTGTACATTTCGATACAGCGCTGAGGTAATTCAACAGGGAAAGGGGCAGGGTGGTTGACACGTTTTGCTGATTCTGTATTGAAAGACCATATCGACTTGGTTTGTTGAATGAAATCTTCCTTGCTGATGGTATCTACTCTACCTTCTTCCTTCTCTTCAGTTTCACGTGGCATCTTGTACTGCCCTTTACTGTAAATCAAGATGTATTCGTGCACATCTCGAAGACAGGGATTACTAGCACTCTTGAATGAGCCCCAAGCGCATGATGAACCTGCACTAGCCGCTTTGTCCCAAATCACCTCGCCTCGCATTAGGAACCCTATTTCCTGCATGATGAGATTGATGTGGCTAGAGAGAGGAATGTACGGTTTCCGCCCTAGATTGGCGACATTGATGACTGCTCTACCTCCTGGAACAAGAACGCGGTAGCATTCTTCAAAGACTTCTCTGAGTAGGCCAAGATATTCCTGCAAGGTCAAATCGTCATCATATTCCTTGGCAGCATTATACGGTGGTGAAGTGACCATTAGATGCACGCAATTATCGGGAATGTCGATCTTTCTGCTATCTGCACAAAGAATGCTATTCTCTCTGTCCTTGGGTAAAGAGTTCTTGATTCCCGTATCACTCTCTTGCAACAATTCTTCGTACATCCTTCCTGAATAGTATTTACTGGAATCATGCCCTTCGCGCTTACTGACGCCGAATGAACTAGTGACAGTTTTGGCCCGCTTACGGGCGCCTTCGATTCCCTTGGAATCGGTTTCGCGCGCCATGAAAGGCACAACGGCTCGACTCATCACCTATAATCTGCCACTATCAATACAACAAAGACCGCGATTTGGCCACCTGAAAGCCTACGCGACTCTCCCCAAGCGGGTTTGGATACAATGAATCAGAGGGGAACGACTGAAAACTACCAGTTATCCGCGAGAGTCTGATGGCAAGGGTCGTCACTCTGGACGAGGTCCAGTTAGAAGGCAAGACTGTCTTGTTGCGAGTTGACATCAATTCGCCCCTACATCCTGACACCAAGTCGTTCTTAGACGATACTAGAATTCGTATGGTTCTGCCAACTTTGCGGAAATTATCCAAAAGTAAGGTTGTCATAATGACACACCAGAGTCGCCCGGGTAAATCCGACTTTACTGCAACTCTGGGACACGCTCGAGAATTAGGCCGTTTGCTCGGAAAGAAGGTCGGTTGGGTTAACGACATCCATGGAAGTAAGGCATTGAAAGCCATAGGAGCGCTGAAGGATGGTGAAATTCTGATGCTGAACAATGTTCGTATGGATGAAGAGGAAGTGGGGATGACTGGGAAGGGATTAGAAGTTCTACGAGAAAGCAAGATGGTCTCAACACTTTCTGGAGTCGCAGATGTATATGTCAACGATGCCTTTGCCTGTGCCCACAGAGCCTCTCCCTCTATCGCTGGCTTTGCAGATTCATTGCCCTGTGTTGCAGGAGAATTAATGAGTATGGAAATCAGAGCACTTCAGAAGGTTAGTGAAAACCCCGATAGGCCTTGTATTGCAGTTTTAGGAGGAATCAAGGTAGATGATTCTGTCAAAGTCGCTGATAACATGCTGCGCAATGGTATCTGCGATCAAATCTGGGTCATCGGTGGAGTCGCCAATCTTTTCCTGATGCGTTCAGGAATTGACATCGGTGCTCCAAGCAGTGATTTCCTGCGCAATGAATTGGCTTCAAAGTGGGATGATGTCGTGGAAATAGTGGACAATATGCTCGCTGAATTCTCTGATAGAATCATCATGCCAGATGATCTTGCCGCGAATATTGGCGGAAATCGAGTTGATACCGCTGTTTCCGAACTACCAATCGAGGCCCCACTGCTCGACCTTGGTGTCGCTTCAACGATGAAGTTGTCCAAAGCCATCAAGGAGGCTGGAACAGTTATCCTCAACGGACCTGCTGGAGTTTTCGAGATGGAAGACTTTGCATTCGGAACCATTGAGATGCTGAACGCATGCTCTGAATCCTCTGCTTATACTGTAATGGGCGGTGGACATACAGCAACTTTGGTGTCACAAAGAGGACTTGCAAAGAAAATGGGGCACGTTTCGACTGGCGGTGGTGCCTGTATGAGTTTCCTTTCAGGCGATAGCCTTCCTGGACTTGCTGCACTAGCAACTAGCGCTTTGCGATTTGAAGTAGAAATCGTGATGCATGGAATCGAAGATCTGTGAGCGATTATCGCTAGCCTTTAGGTCGTAAGTTCGAGTCTCCCCTGTGGTTCTTTCTCCGAAAGCCACATCCCATGAAGCCCTACCCAGATGCCATGGGCGAGGACCTGGCGGTGCGCTACCGCGATACTGTTCTCATCGATGATGACCAGAATATTCAGTATGGGAATTTCCTATTACACCCTGATGGTTCATGGTCCAAATCAAAAGGAGATGAAGATGTTGCGGAGGATATCGATGGCTCTTCACGTCTATTGACTCGCACCTTTCAAAACTGGCATACTCACCTTGCTATGCAATTGAACGCACGAGATTTCAGCGATGGTTTTCCACTCAAAGAGTGGCTGGAGCAAGCTATCTTTCCGACCGAAGAGAGAATTGACGTCAACATGGTTAGGGCTGGTTCTACTGCAGGTGCTGCCGAATTAATCCGGACCGGTTCTTCTTTCTGTGCTGACATGTACTTCTATCCAGCAACGACTGCAGAAGTACTGGATGAGGCGGGATTGAGAGGGTTGGTCGGAGGTCCGGTCTCCGATTGGGCCCTACCCTCGCACCCAGATGCTGGCTCTGCATTGAACGAACTGGATGGCTTATTGGCACAAAATGGCAATCATCCACGTATCGATTATGCCATCGCCACACATTCTGTCTACCTTTGTACTCAAGAAACTCTTGAGCAAGCTAGAGACCTCGCTGCAAAACACGATGCAGTTTGTCATATCCATGTCAGCGAAACCCGCAAAGAAGTTGCAGACTGCAAAGCCAAAACCGGACTGTATCCCTTTGAGTATCTTGATTCCATAGATTTCCTGAGAGAAGGAACAATTTGCGCACATTCCTCATGGGTCAAGAAAAGCGAATACGCAATGATGGCAGAAAGGGGAGTAAAAGCAGTGCACTGCCCATCCTCGAATATGAAATTGGCATGTGGAGGAACCATGTCATGGTCAGCGGTCAAAGAAGCGGGAATCGATCTTCGTATCGGTACCGACGGAGGAGGAAGCAGTGGGAACGGGCTGGATATGCGTTCCGAAACCAAACTCGCCAGCCTAGTTCAACGACACGACCATTGGGATCCAACGATGTTGCCGGCCAAGGAAGTCTTCTCAATTGCCAGCAAAGGTAGCAAGGATTGGGCGGCTTGGAATCTTGATGACATCAGAATGAGGCCTGTTGGAGCATCATCAAATCGACACCTATCAAATCTGATTTTCTCGGGGGCGGATTGTCTTGACATGTTAGTCGAAGGCCGATTCTTGCGCCGAGATGGCAAGACATTGAGTCTAGATGAAAGCAAGGCCATCGATGAACTGGATAGTGCTGTTTCAGAATACTATGCCGACTTGGAATGAATCAGATATAGAGGAATGCCAAACCAATGATGACATAAGTTGCCAATAACATGACCCCTTCCAACCAATTTGATTCACCATCTTGAACGATAAAATTGACTATCAAAACCGAGATCAGTGTTACAACCGTCTCAAAGATTCCAAAGTTAAGGCCTAATCCAATTCCCATTGCCCATCCAACTAGAATCATCAATGGGGCTATCAACAAAGCGATTTGGATGCTTGAACCTACTGCAATCCCAATCGAGAGATCCATCTTATTCTTCTTCGCTACTACTACAGCAGTCATATGTTCAGCAGCGTTCCCAAACAAAGGAACTAGAATAACTCCAATGAATAGATGAGGGATATTGTATTCAGTAGCAGCATATTCGATTGATGCAACCAAGATGTGAGCCATCCAAGCAACTAGAACTGTAGCGGTTACCAACATAGTTAGGGCCTGCTTAGCATTCATTTCAGGTTCTTCATGATGATGACTTTCTGTGGCATACAACTCAGCATGTGTGCGCAACTGGAACAAAAGGTTCAGGCCATAGATACCTAGCAAAACCAAAGCAGTCCAACGAGATAGTTCGAGTATTGATTGCTCAGAAGCGGATTTGTTGGCAGCAGCAAATGCAGCAGGAACGACCAATCCAATCAATGCGAGCAAAAGCAGAGAACCATTGGTCTGAGAAACTTGAGAGTTGAACGACTGATTCCTATGGTGGATACCTCCCCACACGAAAGCCAATCCCAATACCAACAATAGGTTACCAAGAATTGATCCAATTAGTGATGCTTGAACCACCACAACCATGCTCTCCACCAATTCTGGATTGCGATATGCTGCATACAAAGCGAATAGCGAGATAATCATCTCTACGGCGTTTCCAAGAGTGGCATTCAACAGACCGCCGATAGATTCACCAGTTCGTAACGACAGTTCTTCAGTTGACTTACCCATCATCCAAGCCAATGGCATAATCGCCGCTGCAGAAACGAAAAAAGCCAATGCATGACTGCCATTATATTCAAACAATACAGCCAATGGAACCGCTACAACCAACCACATCAACGGATTCTTGGTTGGCATCAAAAGGGGTTTGAGATCGTAAGTTTCCGAACTCTCGGCCAATTGTTCACTGATGTGGATCCCTCCTCATCACTTCTTACGGCGTACCGATCTGCGTTTCTTGCCGCCATCGTCATCGTCGTCATCATCATCAGACTTTTTCTTTCGGCGTTCTTTACGCTGGAGTACATTGACTGCGAATGGATCTTCTTCGTCTTCCTCTTCCTCTTCTTCCATCGACACTTCTTCCTTCTTTACACCAGCAATGGAATCCATATCTGGTTGCGCAGAAGTACCAATGAATTCTGACATCCAATCGTCTCCAGCATCCTCATCATCCTTCTTCTTAGGAGCTGACAAAGTTGTGAACAGAGTCATACCAGCAATGATTAGGGCAATTAGATTGACACCTAGTAAAATGAACACAAAGAGGAATGGTCCCTGTGTAAGATTCATCTGCTCGTGAATAGGTTCAGGGACCGCACGGTTGATATCTTCCAATAAGCATTTAGTGGTGCCATTCACAGTATGATGACAACTATCCGTACTGAATGATACTTGTTTGGTGTTCATATTGCCAGCGGCATCGGTAGCACGAATTTCAGCACGTATTACCCCAGGAGGGAAATCTCCAGCAGATACTTGATAGGAAAATGCCCAACCTTCATCACTCAAACTGGATTCATCTGTAATGTCAATCCATCTGCCTGAACTGGTTGTAGATACTAGCCTAATCTCAATCTTAGCAACTCTGACATCATCATCCACTCCGCCACTGATGAGGATTGGATCGCCTTGCATGTATGTCGTATCCTTCGGTGCACCTGGAGTGTAGAACACAATAGTGGGTAACTTAGAATCTATCTTCCATATGCTGGAGGATAAATTACCATTGTTCCCTACCGCATCGGTCATGGAAACAATAACTGTTAGAACATCATTCTTGTCGATGTCAGTCACTTCAAAATCAAAGTAGAAGACATCTCCAACTGTATCATCTTGAGGTGTTGAAAGCAATAGATTAGCCTCTTCTCCAGAACCTACTGTAAACACCCTCTGAGGTGTAGAAATATTGACCATTGGTCCATCTGTGCCTTGTAAATCCTCGGAGAGATTAATCAGCAAGCGATATGATCCCTTTACTAGAGTCTCTGATACTTCGACATCATCTTTGTCTAATATCATGATACTGGCAACAGGAGGGGTCGCATCTTCACGCACTTGAGCAGCATTCTTACCCGAACCTCTCCAAGCATCCGAATAGGTATTGCCAAATTCGTCAGTTACTGTGATTGCATACCAAACATCTCTTTGAACCCCTTCTGGAACAATTACCGCATCAACAATTGTTTCTGTAGTGAATTCATTAGTTTGGATATCTGTAATGACCAGTTCCCAACCGTTTACTTCAGAAATCTCTGTCTTGAAAGTGGCATTGCCCTCTTCATCTACAAATGGCTCCCCGATATGCCTCCATACTTGGTAGGACTCATTCTCTTCTAGTTCATCATTATACCAAGTCAAGACTACTTGATTTGTAACTCCAATCATCTTCACATCATTGAGATTAGGTGTCACTGGTACAGTTGTATCCTCTGTTATTGGTCCGTAGAAATTCTGGACTAGACCGCGGTATTCGTATGTACTGTCAAGATGACCATATCTGGCCTCAGAGGTAACGAAATAGAAAGAATTCTCCCTGTAAATATTATCTGGTACATCGACAATGGCCTCACCAAAGCCATCAGAAACTGTGGCCAAATAAATCATATTTTCACCTATTTTGAATTCAGTAGGGTTGGCAGGATTATTGACCTGTACAGGATAATTGGACCAATAGACATTGTAGAACTCTCCCTCTGCTCCAACTTGATCCGTCCAAGAAACTCGCGTTTTTCCTGCCCCAATATATTCTGCATAGACATTGGTAGGTTCTGCAATCCAGATTCCGAAGGTATCTTCATGAGTCGGTTGAGAGCAAGCCGAGGACGCCAATTCCTGCGAAGTGATACCGTATTCATCCACTATTGAAACGCAATAATGCGAGGTGCCAAGCCTACCTGCTGGCAATGAATAATTGAATTCTCCAACTCCTTCTAATACTGTTGCAACCAACTGAACATCACTTCTCGAAGTATTGTTGAAAGCACTACCTGCCATCCATACTCGGTAATATTCATCCTCTTCATCTGCAGCGTCAACCCAATTGATTAGAGTATATCCTAAACCTTGTAGGCTTTCCTCACCGACAAAAGTAGCGGTGACTCCTGAGACTGGGTCCGCAGGTACATTATCCTCTTTCACCGGTTCTTCAAGAGAATTCTTTGACAGAATTCTAACATCTTCATAAGTCTCGTTAACCCCAGTCCAATTCTTGATGATATAGGTCACAGTGTAGTAAATTTCGCGATTGGTGGATGGGGGGATTTCGATATCTACTTCCTCAACTCCCGCTTGGAGAGTCAATATTGGATCCTCATCTAACAACATCATTCCAAACGTGCGATTGACCTTGTATGCATGCTGATAGATGTTGATTTCGTACGCGTCAGGGCCTGTTTCGGGCAACGTATTGTTGATAATATTGTAATTGACCCAACTCAAGGTTGTTTTGCTGGAAGTTGGGTCAAATTCAGCCTGTAGATAGTATGGGGACCTAACAGGAGTGGTAACCTCATCTACAGGTTCATACAGCATCGATTCGTTCAAATTCAAGTCCATCACTTCGGTACCATTAGCTAATTCTGTAGTTACAGCATAATAGAAACTACCATTCACACCTGGTTCCACCTGATAATTTACTGAATGAGATCCAAAACTCCTACTTCCCTTACATTCCGCTGAATCACCACCTATATCCTGCTGGCAGGCGGGAGTCGAAATGATTGGAATCATGCCTAGAACCATACTTTCGTTCATCGGCTGACTGTGACGATATACATGGTAAGTAGCTGTCATTAGGGCGCCGCCATAGTTTGCATCATCGATATTGCGCCAAGTTATTGTGGTTGATTCAGAATTTGAATCATAGACTGCTTCGATGTCCTGCGCCTGCAAAGCCCAATCTTCACCAACGTCTGGAAGAGCCGCACTTACACTGCCTAAATGGAGCATTGGAAGCAGCAATAACAGCACCAACATCGTGCTGATTAAGCGGCAGCGTGACAGGTCGCGCATCTCATCCCCCGCGATGGGTGTAATTGTCGCGGTTATGAGCATGACGCCATAGGCGTCCTTGAGCAAGGGATTGTTCTAACCCCTTGATTCCTGCAAATCGGCTATTTTGTGAGAATGTCGTCGCCATCATTCTTGTTTGCACATCCTCACAATTAAGACTTAGCAATCTCGGTAATTTTTTTCATTCTTCAGAATCTAGTGCTTTTTGCTCTAAAGGATTGCTCAAATCCATCTCAGTGATGCGTTTTCGTGCTTGGGCAAAACGCTTGAAGAAAGTCCAAGCGCCACCGATTCCGGAAATTAGTAGAATTGCTGACATGGGATTCAAAGCAACGTGGCCAAGAGGTTCTGGTAGATTCCCCCAATCTCCCCAACCAAAGAACACATGAAGCGCGGCCAAAATTAAGCCAATTCCGGTGACTGCAAGCCTATCTGCTCTACTGAAGCCTCCATAATCCCTCGAGCCTGTGACCGCTTGAGCCTGCGTTCCAAGATATGAACCAAACATTGTCAACATCGCTGCGGCCCAAGCGAGGGTAGCGGATCCAACCCAAGCCATGTTGTATCCAATAGCCACCATCCACGTGATATCCAATACTCTATCGAGAGTGTGATCCAGATAATCCCCCCAACGACTGACCCTTCCTGTCTGCCTAGCCAGCGTACCATCGAAGCCATCGAGTATTGATGCAAAACCCAACAACGCGGCTGCACCTAACAACATGATGCCACCAATTGTATCCTTACCTGCCAATAACATAAACAATGCAGCAGCCAATCCCACGGGTAATGTCATCCAAGTTATTGCCAAAGGAGACATCCAAGAGAGACGCTTGGCCATAGGGATAGTTACCTTTTCAGACAAGGCCCTTAGATTCTGTAATGCCATGCACTCACTGTGCCACGCTGTCGCCATCTACTGTTGACCCTTGCGGCTAGATTCACTCCTCAGATGCCATTTCATCGAGCCAATCAATGACTTCGTCGAAGGATATTGAATTGCATCCTCCATCGAACCACTGAACGACGGACTGCGCGCATTCTTCTGGACTGGATGAGCCACTATCCAGTTCGAGTACTGGCACCTTGAGTTCCTGCATCTCCAACCAAGGTCCAGACAACATTTCATACTCCACATTGTCTCTGATTTTCTCCTCAGAATATTCCCGTAAATGCAGCCTTGCATCTATGACCAAAGGGTGAGCCCGTAACACCACTACTGCATCGACAGGTAACAAGTGCGAAAGGTGGCCATCGATCACTATACTCTTCGATGGGGGGGAATCCCATGACTCCTGCAGTCTTGCTGCCATCTCATCTATGTCGATCTCTCGGCATCCATCTTCACCGCCTTCTGACAGCAAATTCATTTCCTCAGCTAACCCCTCGAGGCTCAATATCTCAAAGTCTTCAGCCAACTCTTGAGCAAGTCTAGACTTACCGCTCCCAGGCGTTCCGGACAAGGCGATACGCATCGCTACTTGTGCCGAGTCCGAGGGCTGCATCATGCTGCGCAGATGATTCTGCTTGAATAGCATGTGGACCGAAGTCGGACGCAATGCCAACGCCTTCATGTGCAATCACGTCGCGGAAAGAACGAGGCTGACCATGTTCGGGATGAGCGACCCCGCAACCGTGTTGACTCAAATGCGCAGATATGCATCTGAAGCAAGATTTGAGATGGCTGAAGTAATGGCCAGTGAATTGACTCAAAGGATGATTGCTGACAAGGACCGAGATTTGGTCAAACAAGATTTGTTAGTTCAAGGATTGAGGGATTTGGCAAATATCCTTGAAATCAGAGGTAAAGAAAAGGCTGAGAAGTTGAAATTGTCGCTGAAAGCCAGTAAGGAATTGGCAAAACAACGTTCCAAACTCGCGAAGATGCACCTTGAAGCGTCTGATAGGGAAAGTGCACAAACAGTTTCGGCAACTCGTCCAGATGATGAAGTCCAAGCAGGAAGAGTTCTGACTCTACTGCGTAAGAAGGGAGCGGCGATGAAAAGATTCGCAAAAGCGAACAAAATGCTGCCGAATCACATCGAGGCCTGCACTGAAGCAGTACATACTGAATTCAGCATCAGTGGCAATCTAAAGAAAGGTGCCAAAGTTGTTCAAAGGCTTGTATCTGCAATAACTGCGGCTGGGTCCGTGAATCGTTCTGGGAACAGTTTCCTATTGCTTGCAGATAAACAACGACCTTCAGATGTTTCAGTCCTGATCGAAAAAATGCAACCATGGTGTCAATCTACATCGGGACTAGCAGAAGTCCAAAGAACAGCGCTGGAGAATATTGTAAACAACCTACAATCTCAAATTCAGCGTATTGAATCAGGAGAGCAAGCCGCCAATGCTGCACTCTCAGCCGCAGTTGACAAATTGAATCCTACAATGGACTACCATTCCTTCTCCGGTTCGTGAATCAGAGTAGCGAGGGATGGATTTGAACCATCGATCTCCGGGTTATGAGCCCGACGGGATATCCAGACTACCCCACCTCGCTGGAGCCAGCGGCTCGGTTCCCATACTTGAATCAGTTGGGGGCGCATGAAGAAGTGCTGAATCAATTGATTAAATTCAATTTTTATGGTTGGGTTCATACTACATGTCCCTCTGCGTCACCCCATGGTGAACAAGTTGACAAAGAAGCCATTCCTTCTCGGCGTCGTCGCCGTTCTGTTGTTCGTACCCCTTTCAGGATGCCTTGGGGATGACGGAAATGGAGAAGAAAATGAAGGACCAATAGATCTCGTGGTGTACTATGAAAACACCTTTGCAACAATTGAGGAGATTCACAACAATGGACAAATGATTTCGAGAGACGGGGCGGAATTTAGTTTTGATTTTCGAGAGACTCGTTCTGACGATGGAGATATTGTAACCTTCAGTTTTGATCCAGGGGATGGAACCGATCCAGTTTCCATTGACGCTGCTGAAGAATCGATACTAACCTATGAATATCTGAGCCATGGAATCTTCACAGGTGTTTTGTCTGCTGAAGATGAAGATAACAACACAGCCAGTATGAAAGTGACTCTCAGAGCAGAATACCATCTATCTGATACTCAACCCAATACCCAAGAGCCGGATGATACATCTTTCGATTTGACTCCAGATGATGATAGTCTTGAACTACCAGCGCAGATGCGCTTAATTTCCACTGTAGATAATACAAATACTGCATTTTTTGGGGACGCTGTGACTGTAACTTGGAGTTTGAAAGATTCGAGTGGAACCGAAATAGCGAGCAAAACTGAACCAGGCGTACAAGATGGGCAAAGTGTTACATGGGAGCATCAACAAGTTGTTCCAGATCCAGGAATATGGACACTGGAAATTACTATTGAAGTTCCGAGTGGTAACGATGAAGCGGTTGATGTGCAATCAGATCTATGGACATTGTATGAAGAAGATGAATCAGATCCAAACC
>CAXRJJ010000057.1:0-28672 GCA_964230945.1 Yoonia sp. | reverse complement strand
AATAATTCAAATATGCATGATGATTTCAGGGATCACATTACCGGAATTCTGTCGGTTCCTGTTCCAGAAAGTGTGCAATACTGGGCCCAGCAGTATAACGGAGGTTGGGATGATGGTGCATCAGACCTAGATAGCGGGCATGGCACTCACGTAGCCGGCAGCGTTCTTGGAGACGGTAGCGCATCCAATGGAGACATCATTGGAGCAGCCCCAGAGGCACATCTCCTCTTCCAAGCAACTGAACAATACGTCGATTTCAACAGTAACGCCGGAGTTGCTGATGGGTTTGGGCTTTGGGCAATTCCCGATGATATCCGAGACCTCTTCGATTTGGCTGCTGAGAATGGTTCTTTGGTTCACACAAATTCTTGGGGATCTGGAGTTGATGGAGAATACACAACATCTGCAATGCAAGCAGATGATGCAGCAAGAACTCACGCTAACATGTCGATTCTTTTTGCAGGAGCAAATGAAGGTGAAGATGCCAACAATGATGGAGAAGTTGACTTAGATTCTCTTGGCTCACCTGGAACCGCAAAGAATGTGATTACAGTAGGAGCAACAGAAAACGATCGCTACACATTCTGTGAAGGAGATGGCACCTGCTGGTATACAGGCACTTGGGGTAGTTCCTATGGCAGCCCTATCTCCAGCGATAGAACTGGAGGGAACGTCGAAGGTATGGCGGCCTTCTCTAGCAGAGGCCCAACAGATGATTCACGCCTCAAGCCCGACATCTCAGCACCAGGAACATGGATACTTTCAACCAAGAGTCGATCTACCAGCGATACTGGATGGAATGCTTACGATACCGATTACACCTACATGGGAGGAACCAGTATGGCAACTCCATTGACTGCTGGAGCGGTCGCATTGTTAATTGAACACCTAAAGGAAAACGTTGGACACGACAATCCCTCCTCTGCATTGATCAAAGCGATAATGGCGTCAGGGGCGGATGACATGGCTGGACAGTACAGCAGTTCAACCAATGGGGCTGGTGAAACCGCGCCAAATAACCACGAAGGTTGGGGTAGAGTGAACATGGGAACCAGCGCTAATGTCTCCTTTGTTGATGGAGAAGCCCTATCCACTAACGAACAACTCAGTTTCAAATTCAATGTCAGCGCTGGAACTCCAGATCTAGCAATAATGCTGGCTTGGACTGACCCAGCATCTACCACAGCAGCGAGTGTCAACTTGGTAAACGATCTAGATTTAGCGATAATGAGTCCCTCCGGAACTTGGACCAACCTCTCGAATGACCGCGACAACCTTCGAGGAATAGAATTCAGCAATCCTGCCACTGGAACTTGGGAGATTCGGGTACTAGGCACCAATGTACCTACTGGTCCACAAGAATTCTCTTTGGTCTTATCAAGGAATTTCACGCTAATCAACGGAAGCACTGATGCCGACATGGATGGAGTAGACAATGAGGAGGATGATTGCCCTGCCATTCCCGGAACCTCAACCGTAGATCGCAAAGGTTGTCCAGATACCGACGGAGATGGATATTCCAATCCAGACGCAAACTGGGGAGTTTCAGATGGTGCTGATGAATTCGTGAATGATGCAACCCAGTGGATAGATGCTGATGATGATGGTTATGGGGACAACCAAGCCGGAGTAGAACCCGATTCCTGTACCTCGCAAGCGGGATGGTCCAACAAGGACAGATATGGTTGCTTGGATAGCGACAACGACGGTTGGTCAAATCCCGATACTAACTGGTTGACTACCGACGGTGCCGATGCCTGCCCGATGACAAGTGGAACATCAAACCAAGACCGCAACGGTTGTGACGATAGCGATGGAGACGGCTATTCTGATGAAGATGCAAATTGGAACATCAGCCAAGGAGCAGATGCTTTCGTCAATGACCCAACCCAATGGGCTGATTCTGATGGCGATGGATACGGTGATAATGCTTCAGGAACCAATCCAGATATTTTCCCTCTAGACTCTAGTCAATGGGTTGATACTGATGGTGATGGATATGGAGACAATGCCTCAGGGACCAATCCAGATATTTTCCCCCTAGACTCTAGTCAATGGGCTGATTCTGATGGCGATGGATATGGAGATGAACCACTAGGAACTAATCCCGATGGGTGTCCTAATGTTTTTGGAAACTCCACGATTGACTTGTTTGGTTGTTTGGATACTGACGGCGATGGTTACTCAGATTTGAATGATGATTTCCCTAATGATTCAAGCCGAAATAGCGACTTGGATTCTGATGGGTATGCCGATAATGAGGATGATTGCCCGACAGTTAATGGAAATTCTACCCAGGATCAAACTGGATGTTTAGATTCGGATGGGGATGGTTGGAGCGATGTTGGCGACCTATTTCCCAACGAATCAAGTCAATGGGCCGATAGTGATGGAGATGGATATGGAGATAATAGCAGTGGATATCAAGCTGATTCATGCCCACAACAAGTTGGAACATCAAATCAAAACTCGACATTTGGTTGTCTGGACTCGGACCTGGATGGTTGGGCCGATAGCGATGACGCATTCCCCACGATAACCAGTCAATGGTTGGATAGCGACCTCGATGGATATGGTGACAACCCATCTGGTGATTCTCCAGATGCATGCCCTGACGTAAGTGGCACTTCAGATCAACAATCAGTTCTCGGTTGCCCAGACAGCGATGGAGACGGCTGGGCGGACAGTATCGATGATTTGCCTGATGACGAAACTCAGCAATCAGACATCGATGGTGATGGATTCGGAGACGATTTGAGCGGATTCCAGCCTGATGCATGCGTCAACATTGCAGGTAATTCAACCAACGATAGATTTGGTTGTCCCGATAGAGATGGAGATGGAATGAGTGATGATAACGATGACTTCCCAGATGATCCACTCAGAGCAGGAGATGCCGATGCTGATGGCCTAGACGATGCCTTGGAAGACGATTGTTCAAACACATACGGAACTTCAACACACGACCGGAAAGGTTGTCCAGATTCAGATGGAGATGGATACTCTGACCCAGACCAATCTTGGATGGTCAGTATGGGGGCCGACGCCTTCCCATTGATTCCTAGCCAATGGGAGGATTTCGATGATGATGGTTACGGCGATAATGCTTCAGGATTAGAACCAGATTCTTGTATTCAAGTACAAGGTAATTCCACCGAAGACCGCTACGGATGTCCAGATTCAGATGGCGATGGTTGGTCCAATCCCGATACTTTGTGGAATGCTGGCAATGGCGCTGATGCATTCCCTGATGAAGCCAGTCAATGGGATGATTCAGATGGCGATGGATATGGGGACGAAGCCTTGGGTATCATGGCTGACCAATGTCCAAACGTTTCTGGAAGTTCTACTGTCGATAGGTTAGGTTGCATAGACAGCGACAATGATGGTTGGAGTGATGCTGACTCTACATGGAGTACCGACGATGGGGCCGACATCTGGCCACAGGACGCTACACAATCCACAGATAGTGATGGAGATGGGTTCGGTGACAATTTATCTGGAAACAATGCAGACGATTGTCCAAACGAGGCTGGCACTTCAATGCAGGCCAGTAAAGGGTGCGTAGATGGAGATGGAGATGGATGGGCCGATGAAGACGATGCATTCCCTGAAATTCCGAGCCAATGGCAAGATTCGGATGGAGATGGATGGGGCGACAACCAGAGTTCTGGTGCATCAAGAGTGGACAACTTCCCTGATGACCCTGATTCATGGTCTGTGACCGTATCTCTAAACTGTATACAATCCGATCTTATCCTCGATATGATGAACCAAAAAGAACTGGTTGTCACTTGCACTGTCAGCAATGAAGCCGATATCTCCGTAGTTGCTATTCTCATTTGGGACATGCCGATAGGAATGGATAGCGATGACAACAGGCAGATTATACAATTCACCAGTGTAGGAACTCCAGGTGCAGTGAAGGAAATAGTACTCAGAGCAACCGGAACAAAAGTTGGGGAATACCTCTCAGTGATTAAGACTGAAGCACCCGGTGCAGAACAAGCGATGGACAGTGTGACCATCGAAATACAGGTTGTCGATACTACTCCAGAAGACGATGCAGAAGCAGAATCCGCAAGCAATAGCAAAGGTGATTTCAATTTGGCAGGAATTGAGATGAGTACAGAAAATCTTCGACTATTTATCGCCGGTGCTGTTCTCGTGGTGGTCGGCCTCGGTATTGTGATTAGAGTTATCAAACCAAAGACTCGAAAACAGCGCAAAGGTACGCAACAATTCACCTCAGGTGGACTCTTTGCAGAAGGTATGCCTCCTCCTCCAGAGCCGCCAAGTTGGCAACAAGAATCATCTTGGAAATACTGATTCCTTGTCAAGATACAAGACCGAAATCAATACATCCGAAAGGATAGTCGCAGGGTCCATCCAACGCGGGTGTGGTGAAGTGGTATCACCTGAGGTTTCCAACCTCATGTCGTGGGTTCAATTCCCGCCACCCGCACTTTTTCTTCACCTGATCTCTTCGCCTAAGCCAAAATAGTTCTCACTATGAAGGCCCCTCTGGTAAGTGAAACAAAACAACGCTTGATGTATGACTCTCTGCCAGCAGCATACATGGCCGAAGCAGAAAGCTCTGATTCAGTAGTCCATGATTCCAAAGGTATGTGGCGGTGGATAAGCGGAGGGGCTGTAATTGCTAGCATGTGTTGCCTTCCTAGCGTTGTTCTGGTGATGTTCGGGCTTGCTAGTATCTCAACCGCTGCTGCATTATCCAATGAGATGTACTTCGGCCCAGCCAGATACATCTTCTACGCTTTGGCTCTAGGGTTCCTTGCTTTTGGCCTCTGGCGTTATTTCCGTCAACAAGGAATCTGTACTCTGGATGAAGCCAAGAGACAAAGAAGGAGAGTTATCAATACCTCTCTTCTTGTATTTTCGATTGCCATCATCACATATCTGATATTCAATTATGTCATTCTAGAAATCCTTGGAATAGCGGTTGGCCTACCTTGGGAAGAAGCAGCGTTCTGGAATTAGATTCTTCCTCGAACAGTCTTGCATCCGACCTCAAACTTCAGGTTTCCCTCATCGTCTCTTATTCGCTCAGCCAATTCCGCAATGAGCAATTCTTCAGCATCTAATTGCACCGTTTCTGCAGGCTTCCAAGCAATCGAGACATGATAGTCTTGAAACAACATATTCTTCAATTGAATTTTTTGATTTCCAATAGAAATTTCCTGGTACTCCCCTACAATTGGGATTTCATTTGCAAAGGTAATGTCACGTGGGTTCAGATGCATACCCAAATGCATTGCTTTCTGGACGGCTTCCTTGCTCGTCCACAACCTTACTGCATCCTCAGGACGTTCCCGAATCATCTTGAGTTCCTCACCCTTGCAGAACTGATCAAATGCATTACTTGCAATTACCCTATCTTCAGGCTCAGCATCGATTCCAACCCACCACCCTGGCTCGATTAATGCCACAACTGCCTTACCATGTGAATGCCCCAACGAAATCCCTGGAAGTTCTTGAGAACGGAATGTTCCTTGTATCCATCTCAACGAGGGGGCCCTCTTATCATCTCTAACAACGTGAATCTGCTTGGGATCCAAGCCCCGACTAGACAAGCCTTCGGCGAGTGCGATTCTTGAAGAAATATGTTCTAATCGGCGTTTTTCTGTCTTGAATGACTGGAATTCATCAATATTCACCAAATCTGGAATTGTATCATACTCGGTTAAGATATCGAGCAATACTAGTGTAATTCTAGGGCTCTGATTGAATTCAAACACGCTCATCCATCCAGAGTGAACTTCATCTCCTCTGCCAAGGGAGCCATCGCTTTGAGTCTCAAACCTTTGAGAGACAATAGTGGTGAATCATCCTCACCAACCACTACCACATCATGTACCCCAACGCCGCCATCTTCCGTAGCGCGGCACACGCTTCTTACGCGTAATTGTTCTCCAACTTCAGGAACAGCAAGTACAGTCATCCACTCAATTCCTACCGGCAACGACATCAGTGAATCTCTTTCCATCGTCACCAGTCCCGCATTCTGGAATCCGGCCTCAACTAACATCGGTAAAGCCTCTAGCAGAATGGACTCGCCCTCATTTTCTACTGCAAACTGATCTGTTTCGGGCAATTGATGGCGCATCAATGCAATACCATCTGCTCCCCTCAACTCTCCCACATCGAAACCTCGAATGATTCCACCGTGACTTTGGAACCTTGGGCCATGGAAGAATCGCAGATAGATGAAACTAGGGTGATGCTGCAACTCACCAGATGCTGGGACACCGATGTCAGGGATATCGTGTAGTTCAGACGCCATATGTTTGGTCAAGTCATTTGATTTGCGAACCAATCTGACTGTAGCCTTGTGATGCCTCCTTGGATTGCCGAAGACCTCTCCCTTCGAATTGACCAAATCGCTTTCAAGATGACAAGAAACCCAATAGTGGTCGCGCTTGCGACGAACCAGTTCAGACACTACGCGTACTTTCTGGGGTCCTTTGATTAATTTGATAGGCAGGCCGAACTCGACATTCTCAAAACCTGCAAGACAGAATTCAGGTAGTAGCAGCAAAGCATTCTCAGCGAACATCTCCAATGCCATGACTCCTGGGTGATATGGTACTCCATCGATTGAATGGTCTGCAAGAAAGGGATGTGCCTCGGTAGAGAGCAAACACTCGCTGACCATTCGCTCGCCTTCTTGCAAATCCAACAAGCGGTCTACGAATGGGAAACGCGCAGGATCAGCAATCAATCCAGCCATTAGAGCTGGTAATTTCAGAGGTGGTGCGCGAAATGAGTCGAACTTGTCCATTATTCCCATCGAACCACAGCACATGACTCTACGCTTACCGCCTCGGAGCACCTCATCAACAAAGATTGAGACCCCCTTGTCCACGGGTATCGTCTCAATTCCTGCTGCTTCGAAAATCTTCTCTAGACTGCCGCGTGTAGCCATTCCTACATCCTTCCATCCTGTCCAAGCCGTTGCTACTGCACGAGTTTTTCCTCCTGCTGTAAGTCGCGCCATTTCAGCATCCAAGACCGAATTCGCTGCGGCATAATCCGTCTGGCCGCCATTGCCTAATCGTCCAGCAACGCTGGTGAAACATGCAGCAAATCGAAGCTCTCCTCCTGAGTATTCAGCAGCACTGACCAAAGCCTTCCAACCATCTACCTTAATCGAAACAACGGTAGAGAAGGTCTGCCAAGTCTTCTCAGCGACCAGTTTGCTATCTTCTATTCCAGCCCCATGAACGATTCCGGTAATTGGGCCCTGACGCTTGGCAATTTCTTGCAATGAATCCAAGTCGGTGACATCACAGGCACGATATATCGCTTTATTTCCGCTCTTGCGAATCTTCGCTATTGTATTGTGGATATCTCGACTTCTGAGATATGGTTGCCAAGCCTTATTCCATTCTACCATTGAGATCTTTCCAGATTCGCTAGCAGCGACCAATTCTTCACGCAATTGCATCTTACGTTCATTCAACTGATCTTCATTCCAATCCAGCCAACCAGCAGGTTCGTCCATTGCCTCAGTACGACCTAACAATACGAACATGGCACCTGCATTACGACAAGAGTTGGCCAATCCGTTAATGGCTGCCGAGGTTACACCAGACCCACCGCCACTAACCAACCAGACATCATCTGGCTGTAGGCTAGTAGGTTCAGCCACTAATTCCTCATCGAACATGACTAAACGCCAGCGGCGCAAGTCCTTGTCGAAACCAATCTCCACATCTCCCCCATTCTGTAACAAATCATCTACCAACAATTCAGCGACGTGGGAAGTGTCTGCCGCCAACTCGGGGTGTAAATCCCATGCACGACAACGAATCTCTGCACGCTCATGTGCATATGATTTGACAATACCAGAGGCGCCACATGCCAGAGAATTGAACCTCTCTCCAATGTTGCCATGTCTACCGTCCAAGACAGACAAAGAAGCGACTACCGCTGACGGCGAGGATGCTAGACTTTCATCGAGATACTTGAGCATTCCAAACAAGGAATGACTTGCCAAAGTAGCTGCTCTTGAAGAGGCGCCAACCTCCCAATTACTACCGGACAACTGTACTGGAGCAAAATGTAAGATTCCACAAAGAGAATCATCTGTACAATCTTGCTTGATTTCCATACACATTTCATTAATCTGTGATTCCTTTGAAGGATCTACTCGATACACTTTCTGCCCTGCATGTTCCTCGCAGACCATCTCCTTGAGTTCTAGTTCAAGGGATACACGAATGGTGGAGAGGCCCTTAGATTGTAGTATTGAGCAAACCTCTTCGGAAATACCAATGCCATCATCAGTGACCAATACGGTTCCACTCAGAAGGATTGGATCTTTTTCAGAGAGTGCTTCCTCGACTTCGACCTGCCATCTGCGGACTCCTGCGCGTGGACTGGTCTGTAGGGCGGTCTCCTGCGATTGCTCTTCAGTGACCACCCTATTCGCTAAAGGGGATTCTTCCTCATCATCGGGAGGAGGTTCATCTCCTACAAGGTCCCGGGCCCCTGCCTCAAGTTCCTCCTTCTTCAAGTAGCGATTGCCATCATCATGTACCTTAGCGGCTTCAACCAAAGCGGCTGCATCATCTAGGCCGTGCTCGGCAAGGACGGCAGAGACTACATTGTCCGAGTATCTCCAAGTCATTTTGCTATCCTTCAACTCCTCTGCTGCAGCCTCAATCTCTTCCCGCTTGAGGTATCGATTACCGTCATCATGTTTCTTGGCGACCTCGATCAACTCATCCCTATCGTCGAGATGGTATTCTGCAAGAACCTCAGAAAGTACATTGTCTGACCAGCGCCAAGGAATCTCTTCTGCTTCGCTCTCTGCAACACTTGTATCCGCTTCCGGAGGAGATACTGTTCCACCCTTCATTCTGATGATGTATTCAACGAAATGACTCAGTGTTGGATGTTCTGCTAAACTGAATTGTTCATCCACAGGCAGTTCAAACAACTCTCTGATATCACCCATCATTTCTGCCTGTTTCACCGTGTCAATTCCTAATTCACCCTCAAGGTCCTGATCCATCTCGATGAAATCCATTGGATATCCAGTATGATCAACAACTACCTGCAGAACCTTAGCCTCGACTTCTGAAACATCTACCGGTGTACTGGGCTCAACAACTACGCTTTTCGCTTCAGGTTCAGCTTCAGGTTCAACTACTGGCTCAGGTTCCAATACTGGTTGCTCCTCTGGTTCCTGTTCTGGCTCAGATTCTGGTTCTGGAGCGGCCTCTGGCACCGATTCAACCTCATTCTCTACGGCCTGAACGACTTCTTCAGAACCGGATTGCATCTTGACGATATACTTGACAAAGTGATTGAGAGTGGGATGTTCTGCTAAACTGAATGACTCATCGACTGGAAGTGAGAACCGCTCTCTGATGTCACCCATCATCTCCGCTTGTTTCACAGTGTCAATTCCCAATTCACCCTCTAGATCCTGATCTAACTCGATGAAATCCTCGGGATAACCGGTATGTTCCACAACCACCTCTAGGACAACTGCTTCGATTTCGCTTCGATCCACCTCTACAGAAGCGGCACTCTTAGCGGGTTCTACCTGTTCCTCAGTTTCTGGTTCTGGTTCCTTTGCTGTTTCTGAAACAGGTTCTTCCTCTACCTTGTCATCAATCTCTGATTCCACAGGAGAAGATGCCACACTGGAACCTGACATTTTGAGAATGTAATCGATCATGTGATTCAAGGTGGGATGCTCAGCGAGGATAAACGATTCATCTACTGGTAAAGAGAACTTTTCGCGAATATCACCCATGATTTCGGCCTGCTTGACTGTATCAATGCCCAATTCGCCTTCCAGATCTTGATCTAATTCGATGAAATCAGCAGGATATCCGGTGTGTTCCACTACAACCTCGACAACCGTAGTTGAAACCGAATCCTTGTCAACACTCGAGACAGACTCTACTGTAGACGGCGGTGAATCTTCCTTAGGTGCCGATACAGCCTCTGCTTCTACGGCAGGTTCCGGAACGGTTTCGGCTTCTTTGCTCATATCTTCTCCAGGTTTCCAATCCTTGCCTTGTACGCCGCCATGTAGATTGTCTTCCCCATCAAGATATGCAACCAATTTACCATCCAAGACCTTCAATTGCAAGTTGTCTGTTCCTGCAAGTTTCTGATTCCATCGCATCAATCTATCCATGTCGATTCTATCGCCCTGAACTTCACATGAACGCATGAATGTGATTGCAACCTGGCTACCGAAACCTGCAGCAAATCGCAATCCATACCTCATATTATCGTGATATCCTCCCTTGCTCAGATTGAGATCTCCTAATTCAGGGTCCACCTCCTTATGATTTGCAATAGGAGGGGCGCGTCCTGTGTGTAGAGCATGGACCATCGAAGCATCTTCAATTCCCGCCCCCATCGGATGCCCTGTGAATCCCTTTGTATTGGAAATGACCAACGAATCGGTAGCTGCTCCGAAAGTCTCTCGCAAGGCTCTTACCTCTGCCTGAGCAGAACCTCCTCTCGCTGGAGTGTAGGTCTCATGACTGTAGAAGAAAGTCTCAGATGCAATCTCCTTACGGTTAACTCCCCATCTATCTTCCATCTGGGACACGAAACGATCAACCTCTGCAGCGACATGCTCAACATCCAATCTGGTCCCATGATAAGATGAATTGGCGATATGTGCCCCAAGTAATTCCGCATACGGCTGAACTCCCCTCTGGGTGGCTTCGCTCTTGCGCTCAATGACAAATGCGGCTGCACCCATACCAAGAATCAGTCCATTTCTACGGGCATCGAAAGGAAGAGCCGCTTCCTCGATGACATTGCTTGTGGATGCGGCCCCACTTGCAGCGAAACCTGAACCAATCCACTCCCAAAGATCTGGGCCAGTGACGTTGTCAGCGCTGATGATTACTACTCTATCACAACGGCCAGTAGTCAGCCAATCCTCCGCTAAAGTGAATGACGCTGCAGTAGAAGCACACGCTAGATTGATGGTGCTATTTGGACCTCTAATTCCCGTATATTGTGCAAACTGGGAATGTCCCATATTCAGTATCTGGAAAAGATATGACCTATCGAAACGTCCCTCTTCATCAGACCCGTTGTGGGCGCTATGTTTGACGGTTTTAGCGGAGCCGGGGAAACAACTGGAGAATATCACCCCTGTGCGGTCGCGATATATCTGAGGTATCTGCCAATTGGTTATGAGGCGCAAACCTCCCTTGCCAATCTTCTCCTCAGGAGTCAATGGTATTCCAGCATCGCGTAAAGCAATGAGTCCTGCAGCCACTGCTAATTGAGTAGAAGTATCCCAAGAACGGGCAATCTTTGCATCAACTCCGAATTCTTCGGTTATGTCGAAGTCACCTGCCAAACCTGCTAGTTGTGGAATGTCACCGAATTCCTCAGCAGCCTCCATCCTCGCTTGTCCATCTCTGCCTTTGATTAGGCGAACGATGTTCTTGTCGAGAATCTTCTGCTTGTAATCATCCGGCACTTCGCTGATACAAGTTTCTCCACGTACTAATTTCTCGAAATTATCATCGTCGAATACCTTGCCTTCGCCTGGCAACCCAAGACTGACTCCAGTCACGACAAATGGATCGTCTCTGCGACTCTGCAACGGGTCTGTCGAGACTACTTTCTCAACAACCTTCTCTACCACCTTATGAACGACTTGTCCTTGCGGAGCAATCGCTTGGTTCGGTGAGGATGTAGGGCGATTACTGGATACAGCCACACGGAAATTCTCCGGCACTCCTTCTACCCAATCGCATATTTGCGCAGCCGTCTTGATTTCAGAAGTATCAAAGTCAGCAGCAACTCTACCTTGTTTCTCAAGGGAATTGAATACAGATTGAACTACTTCATCACTTAATCCTAAACCGCTGCGAAGATCCACATTTCCACGACACATACTGGCAGGATAACCACTAACTCCAGCAAGAATACTTGCTATCCACTCAATCTCGAGTTCCAATTCATCCATTCCAGAATCCTCGGTAAGTGCCTCCACATCTGTTGTGGCTACAGGTTGGGCTGCTTCTGGTTCAACCTGTTCTACAGATTCTGGTAAAGCCACAGGCATTTCCTCAGTTTCTTCTTGCCAAGCCTCAGTTGGCCCTGCTCTGAACCCTTCAGTAAGCAATGGAGAATCTGAACGCGGCCATCGATATGGACGTCCTGCAACCGCCATCTCGGCTAAAGCATTGAACAGAGAAGGAATTCCACCAAACTTAGGGTGGTTAGTCATCATTGAGATGTGAGGTCGCTTCTCTAGAATCTGCGAAGCAAACACAGTCAATGCACGCTTCGGACCTACCTCAACAAATAGGCGAGCACCTGAAGCATACATGGTCTCAATCTGTTTTGTCCATTCCACTGCACTAGCCATCTGCGGAGCTAATTTGTCCAAAACCTGCTGCTTTGCTGTTCTCTGAGGATCTCTACTCATCGGATAGAAGCCACCATCCACATTCGAGGTTATTGGAATCTCAGGCAAATTGATTTCAAGTCCTTCAAGGAATCTTCGCAAAGGTTCCGCTGCCGGCTCAACAATAGTTGAGTGGAAAGCGTGGCTGGTCTGCAAGGTGACACAATTGATGTCTAGTCCCTCGAACCTTCGTATCGCTTCCTTGACCGACGGAGTATCTCCAGCAATAACAGTCATCTTTGGTGAATTCTTGTTGGCTGCAATGACATACCCATCAATTGATGCTAGAACGTCCTTAATCACATTGTAATCAGCGGTCACAGAAGCCATCAGCCCCTTGTCGGAGATCTCAACAGAACCCATCTCAGTTCCTCGAGCTGCTGCTGCTCGCAAAGCCCCGTCCATTCCAAGAATTCCTGAAACCATCAATGCAGCATATTCTCCCAAACTGTGTCCAGCCACCATATCGGGCCTTCTTCCATGATCTGCAAGAATTTGGTTGATTGCTAAATCAGCAGTCAACATAGCTGGCTGAGTATACTCAGTCTGCTTGAGTTTCTCTTCGGCTTCAACGCGCTCTTCTTCATTCAATCCACTACGCAACACGAAACTGGAAAGAGTCTCTCCATCGAGAATATCCACCATGGTCTTGTCAGCCTGATTCCAAACATTTGCCACACCAGAGAATCGCTTACTCAAATCCAACGTCATTCCAACGTATTGGCTACCCTGACCGGGAAACATGTGCGCAACCTTGGCATTGCTTGGTAATGGCGCCTCATCTGTAATTAGAATCCCTTGCGACTTGAGGAAACTCCACTTGTCTTTTCCTTCCATGGTCTTCAAAGCCAAAGCACTGCGCTTGTCAAATTCAGCCCATGATGTAGCGATTATCGCAATCCTGCAGCCAACACAGGTGAAACCTTCGCTGGCGGCGGCTAATTCCTTGGATAACCGTCTTCCCAATGGATCTTCATCAAATGTTTTTCCAGATGAAAGCAATTGTTCTCTGGCTTGAGTCAATTCCTCCTTCAGACTTGCTAAGTCATCCGATTCAAGCAACAATATTCCGCCCTCAATCTCCTTGAGTTCTTCCCATGTCATGCTGGGGGTAGCCTTGACATCGAGGATACTTTCAGCACTTTCCTTAGCCACCTTGGCCTTGGCAACAATCCCTCCGGCTGCTACTTTCTCTGCAACTACGGGAGTTGTAGAAACGGGTTGCGGCCCAGCAAGGAAAGTAGCCCACCTACTCCTCCATTCGATTGCAATCTTGTGATGGAATCGCTTGTCAAACTCCTCCATAACTACGTGCCAATTGGTCCCCCCGAAACCGAAGGCAGAAACGGCGGCTCTACGCGGCCTATTCTTTGGACGTGGCCACTCTCTAGCATATGTTGGAACATAGAATGGAATGGAATCCCAATCTACAGTTGGGTTCGGGGTTTGAAATCCTGCGCTGGGAGGAATAACCCCCTTGCTGACTGCGCTAATCGTCTTCAACATCCCAGCAATTCCAGCAGCCGCCTTGAGGTGACCGATCTGGCTTTTGACAGAACCTACTGCAACATTGTCTCCCGCAGGTGATTCATGCCACAACTTGCGTAAAGTTCCCAACTCCATCGCATCCCCAACCTTTGTTGAGGTGCCATGAGCTTCGACAAGATCTACAGTTGCTGGACTGAAACCTGCCTGTGCATATGCTCTAGCCAAGGCTTGCATCTGTCCTCTTTGACTAGGTGCGGTTATTCCCTTTCCTCTACCGTCGCTGCTAGCTCCGATTCCCCTGATTACCGCATGGATATCATTTCCATCTTCGATGGCATCATCTAGGCGTTTGAGGACCAATACTCCTGCACCTTCACCCATTACGAATCCATCTGCGCGGGCATCAAAAGGAGTGGAATGCGTAGGTGAAAGAGCACCAATAGCACTGAACTTAGCATAAGTTGCAGGATCCATAGTGCGATCGCTGGCACCAGCCAACATCAGGTCGACCTGACGCGCCTGTAGCATTCTGCAGGCATCAAGAACTGCAGACATTGTTGAGGCACAAGCAGCATCTGTAGAATGGTTAGGACCCTGAAGATCTAGCAAGTTTGCAACTCTACCAGCCATAACATTGGCGAGTTCACCAGGCATAGCATCCTCATCAATCTCCGGTTTACCTTCACTGATAGCCTGCTTCAGAGCATCCCTGCCTGACTCAGGCATTCCCCCCGCCTCAACGGCCTGACGAGTGAACTGATCAGCCCACACTCGATGATTGGAGAGGTTCCTGAATTCTCCTCCAAGAGCATTTGCCATGACAACTCCTGTGGAAGCATTCGGAATCGGAAAACGCGAGTCATCTCCGAGATATCCGGCATGTTCCAAAGCTGCTGCTGATGCTGTTACTGCCCATTGTTGACAAATGTCAATCTGTCCAAGAGTTCCTGGAGGAACCTTCCAGCGACGCCAATCGAAATCATATCCTTCAACAAATGCCCCAATCTTGGCGTAAGTTTTGGCATATTCCACTTGACCGGGCGAACCGGGCGCCCAGAAATCATCGATACTCCATCGATTAGAAGGCACCTCCTTAATTGAAACATGTGCATTAACGATATTATTCCAGAATTTGGCGATATCTTCAGCATCAGGCATGATACAGCCCATACCTACGACTGCAATCGGTTCAAAGGGACCTTGTGCAGTTCCTTCCAATTCAGTAATACTGATTTCTTTAGCAGACATATTTACACCTCACATTATGCTCTCCGGCACCATGGTGGCAGAATATCCAGCATCGACATGGATAACCTGCCCAGTAACTCCTGCAGAAAGATCTGAGGCCAACCATGCGGCACAACCTGCTACATCCTCTTGCGTTACATTGCGACGTAGTGGTGAATTTGCTTCAACATGATCCAGTATCCGATCAAATCCGGGAATCCCCCCCGCAGCGATAGTTTTGATTGGTCCACTAGAAATTGCATTTACGCGATGTCCTTCAGGACCTAGATGACACGCCAACTCTCTAGTCCAACACTCTAGACCTGCCTTGGCAATACTCATGATTCCATAAGAAGGGACAAAACGCGTGCTAGCAGCATAAGTCAAGGTTATCGTCGATGAAGAATTATTCAGATATGGCAATGCGTGCCTTAGGCAGCGTTGTAGGCTGTGTGCTGAAACTGTCATTGCGGTATCAAGGGCAGAACCCTCAACGAACAATACTGGGCGATCAAAACATTCTCTAGGAGCAAATCCGATGGCATGAACAAGAATATCTGCTTTGAGGCCAGGGTTCTCTTGGCTAAAAGAAGTGAAGAATTCAGCCGTGGTTTCATCGGATGCAACGTCTAGAGGGTAGAAGCCAGCAATAGCATCCAGCTCATCCTTCAATTTGAAAACGCGGCTCATGAATCTCTTCTGGTAACCGAGATAGAGAGATACTCCTGCTTCGGCTAATCTCTTGCAGATACCCCACGCGATACTCTCTTCGCTTGCCACACCAAATACGAAAGCAACCTTTCCCTGTAATCCCAGCATGTTCACACCTACCCTATGGGTAGGTGTTGCTCACCACACTCCGTCTTTGACTCTTGGGGTGGCAAGAGTACTGCAATACAGCGTTTCGCGCGCTTTCCACTGGAAATAAAGGTGTAAAAAAACAACTAGAGTTCAAAATCGAAATCTTCGTCGTCCCAAGCATCCACGCCACCACCACCTCTACTGCGTGAAATCCTAACCATGACGATTAGAACTATCAAAAGAAGTAGCAATCCTCCACCAGCATACATCAGAACTTGTAGATCCTCCTCGCTCAAATCTTCTGTCAAACTACTGAAACCACCTTCAGAAGGAACTTCGACTGAAACCCTGACATTCTCGTCGGGCGATATATACGTCAAATCTGTAGCAACACCATAAGTCCCGGCTCTAGCATACATCTTGATGACCACCTCTTCAGATTTCTCATAATCGCTGGAAACTGTACACTGCATCGCTGTTTGGTCAACATATCCATTCAGATCAAGGTCTCTGATAGTGGGTTCGGATTTACAATCTATTCCCTTAGCTAATATCTCATCATTATTGCTGATGAAGAAATCAACTTCTACAGGAGTATTTCCCGTATTCCTGACCTTGGCTGAAATATTGAATGACTCACCTGGAGCGCTGTTTAGTGTGAATGCTGTGGCTGAATAATCTAACGAGGTGAAAGCCAGAATCGAAACTGTTAGACTGTGTGTTTGGGTACTCTGAACCTGTTGATTTAATGGAATCATGCCAATCTTCTCTACTGTGGCGTCCAAATCAACCGAAAAATCTGCAGATTCTGAACGGATGGAAGCCTCAAAAGTCAATGAAACCTCTTCTGTACTGCCGCCTGGAACGACTACTTGGCTATCAGAAAGCGAACCATCGACCTCGTTTCCTGAAATGTTCAAAGAAAGCGCAACCGTCTTCTCATACATTGCACCATTCTCTATGCTACAAACCACCAACTCACTACCATCAGAACCTGGACTGACATCCAATTCCACCAGATTTGATTCACAAGTCAAAGTCACATCGACCTCTATTTGTGCCTGTACATCTTGACTGTACAATTGCATTGCTAGTAGACATGCAAGTCCCAGCAACAAGGCACGCTGAACGGTTCGCACAATGCTGCCTGACACAACCCCATCATATGCTTGTCGACTACTAGTTGAGGCTCAATCCACTTCTCCATAGAGACTTTCAGGTAGGTCTTGGTGAGTACGCCATAGGCTTTCTTCGTCTAATCCCGCAGCAAGAAGTGCCTGCGTACGGCGAGGGACTGTTTTGGGACCTAGAACCGCCCCCGGCCTCCTTGGATCATCCATGTAATCAGTTTCCATCAGGAAACCATCTTTGCATCTAGAGACGGTATTCATGACTTCCTCAACACTACCTTTACCCACCACTACAGAAGGTATCAGCCCAGAAGTTGTTTGCTCATCGACTTGAGGCGGCGCATGATGTCTTACCAATCGCTTGCATGAAAGCCCACTTCGTTCGGCAATAACAGCAAGATCAGAGTAAGTGGAAGCACCATCACCCTCGACGTGTAACTGAAGCGTCAAGTCCTCTTGAGCTGCCCTCTTCATGGTCCAAGAAAGCAATTCATTGGCTTCTTGCCAAACCTCTTCCTCAACTTTCCAATGTGGCCTGCCAACCTCACCTACAGCACAAGATTTGCCCTCAGCACAATATTCGATTGCTAATTCAACAGCATCCTTGTATAATTCTCCAGCGACTTCGCTGCCTAATGACTGCCGCTGATGTGCCCAACTTGCTGGATGAGGGCCCAAAATAACTCTGACCGAGAGACCAAGATTGGACTTCACTTCCTCTGCCATTGAAACTGTTCCATCATATGCGATACGCCATTCATCTACCGAAAGAGGAAGGTCCATGAAATCCGGTTTGTGTACCAAAACAAGGTCAGTACCTCCTACTCTTTTGAAATCCTCTGCTGCACTGAGGAACCTATGCCCACGATCAAGATGGAAATGATTGTCCAGAATGGGTCCTGTCCAGCGGCCATTCTCGATAGCCATGTCATCAATCCTCGCTCGAATCATCGACGAAGAGACCGTCAGATTCGAACTTATCACGCCAGTGTACCGCAGCCATTGCCACTAGATTGGCGTGTCTAGCATCTGTACTGATGGCCTTACCGTTAGCCCATACTAGAAGTTCCAAATCATGTCTTTGATCATCGATTCGCAAACAATTCAATCTGGTATCCATCTTAGCCTCTTTCGCATAAATTGGGACCCTTTCAATTTCCAATTTCCTACCTAAGTCAAAGGAAGCAATAACCGGTCCTTTCTCCGAGGTCAATCCTTCATCGCTCTCACCAATGCGCAGCAAGAACTCTCTCGCTGCTGCGCGAGCCGCCTGAGGTTGAATGGTTCCATGAACAACAATTCTTCCATTCTTGTCAATTAGAATAGTAGCCCTAGGTCTTTGCAAAGCATGAATGACATAATCACCACTACGGGTTGCACCTAGTTCATGTACAGCTTTCTCAGGGTCGAAAGGTGTTGCAGGAGTAAAACGAATCAACTGATTTTCTACCTGAACCATCGGTGCTTCAGAACTCGTCATCTTCACTCCTCCTCCCCATCCGAGGAGCCACATGCCTTTGCGATTTCCGGCTCGATTCCTGCATCGAGGATAGCCAACAACTCTCCGACCCTCACCTGAGGAGAAGGTACCAACAATGTAGCATCTGCACCAAGTTCAGTTCGCAAGTCAGCCATTGCCCCTCTCAATCTCGCGCATATCCTGCGATCCCGACTCATCCTCAATTCGGGAGATAGGCTCTCTTCCAATAGCCACCACCAAGCAGCCGCTAACGCTGAAGCAGCCTGTAATTCAACTGGACCCGAGGGTGGGGGAGAAGACAGGGGCCTTGCTTGCTTCAACAATTTGCCGAACCTTCTGCCCTGCCGTGGAATCTTCAGCAGGGTCCTCCACCTGGTCAAATAATCAGCTTCCTCGCCCAGATGTTCAACCCAAGCCTCATCGTCGAGTGGTGGTTCAAGATTGTACACATTACGTCCATGTTTCCGTGCTAATCTAAGCAGACGCCATGGTTCAGGATCAGGAAATCTACCTCCAGATACCTCTTCAAGCAGCATCAAACGCTCTAGATACAATCGCGTTGCTCCGCCCCCCAACATCGCTTCTGTTAGATTGATCCCCGCACTTTCTTTCTCGGACTTGTCCTCAAATTCCCAAACTTCAAGATCATCTTCTCCGGCAACCAATGCCAATCCATCCCATTGCATTCTAGGGCGCATTGCCTGCGGATGAACCACAGTAGGTAGGACACCATGCAGAATTATCCGACCACCGTCGGGATCTTCCCAAAGATGGTCCTCCCATTCGAGGAGTCTGCTCATTCACATCATCCCTGTTGGCGGACCCAATCACGCAATTGCTCTACTGACCAGCCCATATCGAAGTATCCCTGAATGGTCTGTTGGTCCCACTGTGGGAATTCAGCCAAGGCTTGTTGCATCTCTGCAGATACGTCAGTTCCATAACTTCCGTATCCGCCACCAGCATGGTCGTAACCACCTCCGCCATAAGCTCCTTCAGCTCCTCCACCATATCCTTGCTGAGCCTCGTATGGCAATGTTGGGTATGATTTTTCATCCTCATATTCGTACTCGTCATCATATTCACCTTCACTACGACCTCGCAGCACCAATACTACAACAACGATGATGAGAATACCAATCAAAGCACCTAATGCCGCTAGAATCATTCCTATTGGCAAAGAGTCATCGGTTTGAGTTGCTAGACTAATGTCGTAAGTCTGACCAGCATTAATACTCGTATAGATCAACTCACCAGTCAAATTATTGGTTATCTCAAAGTGAAGATCCGCCTTTGCTTCTCTGAAAGGCTCAATCGGCACTTCCATGTTGACGGAATTGGAACCTAGCGTTCCATCGAATACACCAATCATCGGCGTTGAGACGATGGCTGCGGTGAAGCGCGCTCCATCGCTTGCTGAGACTACCTCTATCTTCATCTCAAGAATTCCTTCGGTGTTTCCATCATTACGTACGGTAATGTCAAGTTGAACGTCTTCACCTACCTCGGGAGCATTCGGGAACATCTTGAATTGGGTCACCTCAAATTCTGCTTGCTCGTATACCACTTCATATTCGCTGGTCCATTGATCTTGTGTCCCACGAATCGGATTTTCGGAATCGCCTCCTCCAGACAAACCTAGACCTGCAGTATCCCTGCCGGTCACCCAGAATCTCAAAATGACGTTCTGCAATTGTGCCCTACTAGGAAGTTCATGACCATCTGGCCATAGATCGATACATTCGGCGCTTTCAGCGATTATCTGGTCACCGCCACCTACGAGACTGAGATTCTTCGATAATGCACCACCATAATTGCTCTCGGCGAAACTCCAATTCTCACCATTCTGGAAATACATCCAGTTGACATAGATAGACTGCGGCGATAGGCGCTCTGTCTCCTTAATCATCAACTGAACATCAACGCAATGTATCGATGATGATGGCATGATTCCATCTGAAAGAGTTGCGCCCTTAGTATCGGTCACTTGCCATGTATTGGCTAATACCTCTGGAGCGCTACTATCAACTTTGATTCTGAAGACCTGGGAAGCGGTTGTGTGGTCAACTGCCCCCTCAGGTAAGGATGATGCCTGAACTTGGAATGTATATCTGAAATCATTCGTTTTGCTCGGAGCGGTCAGATTTATTGTGAAAGTTCCTCCATCAAATGGGTGGAAGGTTGTCTCTCCCAAAAGTTGCTCATTACCACTGGAGTCCGCTGATGCATCCTCTCTAGTGATTACCATGACCATCGGTATTTCTGGAGTGACAACATGATCTGGATATCCATCCTTGAATGCATATTGACCCGAGAATTGTACAGTATCTCCTGAATAGACATAATCCATACTTGAGCCACTGCCGAAATCATATACGGACTCGGTGATGAATGGACCTGTCATATCAGTCAATTGCAAAGAAGTGGTATCCAAAAGGAATCCATCTCCATAGATCCATCTCTGCTTGTACCTACCTCCAGATTCTGTCAATACCGAAGAAGGGTTGTTTGGATCCAAATCCTTGACCCGAACTTGAGGTGTCATAACCGAAGTTGCAGTAGGAATTGCCCACTGAAGGCGAATCGGCATATCAAGCATGAATTCTGTCTCGAATGGATCAATCAATGCCTGCCCATTTCTTCGAAGCATCTGAGTGCCGTCACTTTCATTAGATGCGTCAATGATCTCAATCCACTGACTATCTGTAATAGCGGTATTATTTCTCGGATAGTACTTGAGGACCATATCTCCAGGAACACCAGGGTTCAAATCTATCTCATAAGACTGGATATCTCTCCAACCATTGTCATCTCGTCCTTCTACTATGAGGTGGTATTCATTACCTGCATACATCGTCTTAGTAGTGGTGTCAAATTCATTTCCAGCAGAATCTCGAATCTTGAAACTCTCAATACCTGGATTGCGACTTCCCATGCCGACATAAGATACCAAATCATGATCCAGTCCGGGTGAACCGGCCATAATCAGATTGCCTGCTAGATCATTACCGGAGACGTAGAGGCTGACCCGACCATCATAACCATCATTGGCAATATCATTGATACTTCCATAATAAAAGGAGATAGGAGCGCCACCGTCACCTGTCATCTCCAACTGACGATACTCACTCTCCTGTGGGATTCCGTCACCGTCATCGTGGTCTTGCTGAACCCAATAGTTGAGCATCAACTTCTCAGGAGGCTCTGGAATATCTTGTGCAGAGAAATTGAACCATTGAGTTTGAGATGGCTCTACCCACGTATCGTCATACAAAGGCCTCCAATAACCACCAGAATGGCTGGGTGATGCTGAACCGTCCCACACCATTGTTTCGACAAGAGATGGTGAATATGTGTCAATCGTCAGCTGGAACTCAACTTCGCAATCTGGACCCGGGAAATATTCTGCAGGTGGACACAAAGTATCGCCACCAGAATATTCAGACATTCGGAAACGATAATTCTCTGTTCCTGCAGCGTCTTCACCAAGATCAACCTGCCAATCGAAGTCTCCACTGTTTGGTCCAGAAGCGTTACTGATTTCAAGCCAAGAATACGTTATGTTCGAAGGGTCGGTATTGTTGATGATTAGTCGCTCCAATAGAATACGGTACGCTGAGGGATCCGGTGCTGCATCCAACCCTTCCAACCTGATACTTCCAACCAAGCGTAACATCTGATTGGAACGGGCATCTGACAAGGTCTGTGATTCACCTGCGCTATTCTGAACGTCAAAAGCGGTTAAGCCAGCATCGTTCTCAATTGCATTACCTTCACTCGGCACCAAGGCGACCGCTCCGGGAAGCCCTTCTACACCATTATCTGCAATTAGAGTAGCAAACAAACGCGCTTCTGGAGAATCCTCCCATGAAGGATTGATTGTAAATCTCCATGTAATTTTCTTGGCTCCAAGAAGATCTTCGGCAGTAGACGATTGTAAAGTTATCAGATTCTCGCTATCATCTACTTCCCAGAAATCCATAAAGTCAGAGTAACCCAATTCGATGGAACCACTTGTAGATTCGATTCGCAGACGTGCCTCTTGGAATGATGCACCAGTAGAAGAATCGATATTGTGCATACTGACAGCTTCGATTATTCTACCATCTGGGTATAGTCCTTCAGGAGAATCAGTCAATGTAAGTGTGCTGTCGTAACCATTCGCTGAAGTTACTGATAGATCAAACAACGACAAAGCGCCACCCGAAGTTGCGTGCACCTTGAACGGTACATCTACGGTACCATCTACTTCAGCTCCTAGAGCAATCCCCTGAGATAACTCGCGTACCAAATCATGAGTACTACCGAGTTCGGTGTTCCAATCGTATAGAATGATCAGATTCTGCATCCTCATACTTGCTCCAGTTGAAGCATTTGGACTATGAGCCTTGAAGTGGAAAGATAGCCACTCATTTCCGAATTCATCATCATGGCTTTTTGGCACCATTGGATTGTTAATCAATGAATTCAGCGCGCCCTTGAAGTCGACATCAGGAGTATTGAATCCGTCGCTGGACCAAGTGCTAACATTCTGCCACTCACCCAAAGTCACACTCTGCGAACCGGACAAGAGATCCATCACGAATCCTTCTTCGGGATCGTTGTTAGAGTAAATTGTATTCTGGTCCAGTGCAACTTCTGCGGCGAGGATAGTTGCACCTCTAGGCAACATGAATGTACCACCTTGGCCAACTCCCGACGGACCTAGAGTTATCATGCTGCTATCCTTGGCCAAATTGATATCATCAACCTTGGTATCCCAGAAAACGTTCTGCATACCGAAATGGCCGAAGGCAGGCTCTGCAAAGCCCCACTCGTAATCTCCATCTCCCGCGATGTCTAGAAGGACACTTCTGGGACTGAATCCGAATTGTAAGTCAAACCACAAACCAGTGACTGTACACGGAACTGAATATGATACTTGAGCGACGAAACTGAATAACGGTTCATCAGGCGTCCACATCTGATTGGGGGTTGCCGAAACAGGAGTTGATTCTCCAATTTCCAATTCAATACTTGGATCATCAGCACAATCATCTGTTACGATTGGTTTAATTCCGGTTATCGGCTGATCAAAACTGCTTTTTAACGCAGGAGGCGATATCGAATTGTCAGTCAATGTAGGGAAAAACATCAGCATCTCGCCCATAACACCACTTGTTGACCACTGTCCTTGCTCTGCAGGGGGACTTGCTAACACCATACGGGTATCATTGAATCCGGTTCCGACTCTACTGCCCATATGGATAGCGTGTAAAGTTGGAGTGGAAAGACGATAGGATCCACTATCAAAGTTGAACCTCAGTTGAATCTGCGGATATTGTGAGGCATTGATATCCCACAACTCGATGGTATTGCCCTCTAATCCGGAAAGCACTAGGCCTGAATTGTCAACAACCACTGCAGTTCCTTGTGCATTCAATATGTCCACACTCAAACTATTGGTAGAAGTGGTTTCAGATTCCAATTGCAAGAAGCCGTATCCATCTGGGAAACCATGCTGACCCATTGCCAATGATGCGGAGAAACCTTCGACAACCACGCTTCCTGATTGTGGTAGCAAATCTCCCAACCTGAAATCATCGATATACCAACCTGGAAGGAAAGAGTCGGCCGGATTCTTTCCAAGATTCTCATTTCTCTCAAGTACGAAACGTAGTCGAATATACTTGTTCATATGTTCTCTAAGGTCTAAGGCCAAAGTTCCCCATCCATTGGGATTCAACTGAGAGTGGACTGAAGTGCCACCCAGTGCATAACTTCCTGTTGATACCCCATCACAATATGTGATCTTGTTATGTCCATTACCGACAGGGTACAAACCATTGCTGTAGCTGATTCCACTACTATTGGCAACATCAAAATCAATCGTTTGCCATGCATTAGTCCAATCCATTCCGTTGGAAGAGGTATCATATTGAACATATGCGCAATCATACATATTGTTCACAGGGTTACTGGAGGTGCCGGAATTATTGTAGAACAATGAATGGTAAGATGAAAACTTAGCGATGTAACCAGTCGGGCTGACCCACATTCCTGGGCTATACAATTCAAAATCGAATTGACTGCCGGGTTGGCCATCATCTGGATAGTACGAATCAAACGGATTAGTTCCCCAACATGACTCTCCACTATTACAACTCAAGTTGATGATATCTTGATTTGTCATTATTGCATGATCAAAACTACTCATTGCAGGAGGAATGGCACTGGAATGGAAACCCGCATCGGTATTCTCAAAATCTGTTGTGAAACCATCACTGATTAAACTTAGAGACTTCTCGGTATAGGTGAAATCATCCTTATTGCTGTAAGAAGTTCTTTGATTGTTGTAAGAAGGGTCCCAAATATCCGCATTGTTACTCGCATCGAAGGTAATCACTTGACTATGGTTAGCCATAGCTGTACCAACCTTAACCGATGCACTGGTCACTGTACCTCCATCCGGTAGAGCTACTTTTCCATCTACTTCATTTGTATAAGTCAAAGCCTCCTTGACCTCAATAACAACTTCTTCTGAACTATTTCCGAAGGTCGTAGTTGTAGTCGCTGAAGATAAACTACAGAATAACATTAGGAACACGAATAGCAATGCAGGAATACTCTTTCTTTCATTCTTCATCCAGTCACCTCGCGGAGTGATTCATTGCCTCGACATGACACCCACATGAAAAACCATCGGGCCTTTGATGAGCGGCCCCTTAGGGGCCGTGCTCAGAAAAGAGGCACCGTTCTTCTCTCAGACCAACATCCTTCAGCAGCCTTAACAAGGCCGCCAACTAAGTTCTCATTTCGTAGCAATCTGTCCATATCTGCTATCGTGGTTGGATGCTTTGGCCCCAATGCATCGCACTCCTCTGGACCGACACTGATCTCGTAAGTTCCAAGCGCTCTAGCCATAGCGATGACTTCCTGCTTATCTAGGCCGAGTAATGGGCGCAATACTGGTAATGGTGACGCCACTTCAACAGCACCCATATTTCCTAGAGTTTGAGAAGAAACCTGGCCTAGATTCTCACCACTCAAGACATGGCTGGCTCCAACTTCTAGAGCGCATAGGTGAGCAAGTTTTTGGTAAAGCCTCTTCATATGTACGAAATAGTCGCGGTGGGCATCTCCTTCAGTGAAAGCAGCGAGTACTTCAGCGACTGGAACGACCTGCAATTCATTGGAGATTCCTTCAGGGAATTTTTGCGCAAGATGTTGTAAGGACTTCACTGTCTTTTCTTCAGCTTCGGGACCTGTTACCGGCTCCTGAGATGCGTGAACCGCGTGTATAGTCCAACCATCCGCTAACATTCTAGCTACCGCAACTGGTGAATCAATACCTCCCGAAACAAGCGCTACGGCACTTTTCACAGAGCTAACATCACCTTGCACGGGCTTCCGACAAGGAACGCCTTGAAAGCATTAGGCCGCCCCGCAGGTATGAGGAGCATGGAACCATTCAGCAAAGAACCGGTCACCTTGATCGAGGAAGTATTCCCTCAGGACACCAACAGTTACGGCACACTGTTTGGAGGAAAACTGATGGAAATGATGGATAAAGCCGCAGGGATTGTAGCGAGTAAATTCGCCCATAGAGAATTCGTCACCGTTTCGGTAGATACCATGGAATTCAAGAGCCCCGCAAGAAAAGGGGATTTAATCGAAGTCGTTGGCAAAGTTGTCTTCACATCGACTCACAGCGCGGCCTGTAAGGTCAAGGCCTATGCTATGAGCAAAGCAGATTGGACTCGCAAAGAAATATGCTCTGGATTCTTCTTCATGGTAGCTATCGATAACCAGATGCGACCCATACCAATTCCACAATTAATTCCTGAAACCCCCGAGGAAGAGATTGAGTGGCAGGAAGCCAGTACAATTCGTCAAGACCTGTTGGCTAGGAAAAAGGAATGATGAAATCATATTGATGATGAGCCTCTGCCGCTTACTATGCCGGTACTGAACATCGCCATGATTGGCAGCGACGAATTAGCCAAAGACATTGCCAAAGCATCTGATCAAAGGGATGTACACACCTATGTTCACAAAGAGACTTCCGAAGATGGAGAACCGCGTATACTTTCTCTGATACGCCCAGCAAAATATCCTGAAAGGTTGGCTCCTTTCCTTGAAGCATTGAGCGTTTCAAGAGCCGGATTTCTTGAAGTGAAAATGGTTGATGCATCACTGGGTGAAGCCTTGGTGGCATTCTCATCAGCCGGAATCACCAAGGGAGTGTATACAATCAATCCTTCAGAAGGAGAATGGGTAGATTCAGAGCAAGTCTCCACACTTATTCAACAGGCTGGGCTAGGAAATTGGAAAATGGTCCCCGCTGATGGGGTGGAAATCAGAAGTAGACTGATGCTGATGCTTGAAGAAATGATTCCTCAACTAAAAGAAGAGGCCACAAGGCCATTATTGGTCCCAGTTGACCAATATTTCAATGTCAAAGGGATTGGTTTAGTTGCCATAGGGTATGTCCAGCAAGGTACTGTTTCGGTCCATGATGAATTAGCAGCAATGCCAGCACTAGGTACCGCAAATGCTCGTTCCTTGCAAGTGATGGATGACGATGTCAAGCAGGCGCTAGCCGGAGACAGAGTTGGAATTGCAATGAGGAATGCCGAAGAATCTTGGTTGGGAGGCGGAGCAATTCTGGTACACAAACCAACAGATGATGAGTCTGAAGATAGCCCGCTACAAGTTACTAGTCGTACTAGCATGAAGGTTAACAAGAACCCATTCCAACGTCGTGAACTTCATGTTGGAGACGTCGTTCACATCTCATCAGATCTACAGTTCATCGTTGGTAGAGTTTCCAAGATTGAGAATGATGAACTCATTGTAGATTGGGATTCACCGCTTCTTGCTAGAGTTGACGGTCCAGTAAATGCACTGCTGAATCAACTTGATTCAAACCCTCGAATCATAGGTGGAATCTCTGAATTGATTCCATTGTGATGGCTTTTCAAAAGCCTCTCGAAAACACGCCTCTCGCGTCCTTCAAGTTACGTAGCATTCATAATCGGTGAGAATTCGTCAGGCCGCTGGGATGCACTCACACTCGCAGGATACTCGCTGCGAGGGAGGGGATGCGGAAGTGTTCTCCTCCCTGCGCTTGGCTGGCTTTGACGGCAGATGCAAAGCCGTACTAGATGCCTCGCGATTAGTGTTGGAAAGAAGGTCTGGCCACACCCTCAATCTGAAGCATGATGCTGTAGCTAGAATGCGACATCATACCACTCCATTGATTCCACGTTGGATGTTTGGTATCGGCTTATTCTTCATCTACGCGGCTTGGAGAGTGTTTCTTCCTCCTGCGCAATTCTGGTTCCTCGGCGTTGGAAGCGCAATAATTCTAGGTTGGGCATTAGGACGTAGACCTACCTTGACTATTGATACTACCAATGGAGATTGTCACACTCTGTATGGTAACGATCTCTCACTGATGCGGATGACTGCTTTAGTTCAACGATTACAAGATGGCCAAACTCTCGATGAAGCTAGAGAGAGTCTTGATCTATTGATGAGGGAGGCTGACTTTCCAGCCACTAAGGCTGTTGTAGAAAGACTAGAGGCAGAAAGTGAACCAGAACCACTGATTCCAAACCCGTCTATACCCGCCTTCCTTGGAACAGATATTGAAGCGGAAGAAGACAAGGTAGAGTTACCTCCTGAATGGATTGGGACTGTTGCAGGTTCAGCAATCATCAATAATGAGCCAGAATTCAGTGAACGCTCAGTACAATCTGAAGCCTTCAATAGGGCTAGAGCAGCGCATGATGAATACACTTACAGCAGACCTACGGCTACTGGAATTGAAGACCCGTGGGCAATGAATGATGTCAAACCACTACCCAATGAAGGACATTCCATGTTCGGAGAGGGTGGATTATTCGGAAGTACCCAAATAGAACAAAAACCGCAGATACAACCACAAATGCAGACTCGAATACCTCAACAGATGCAAGCACCGATGATGCCGCCTTGGCAAAGTGTGCCACAACAACCACAATCATCTATGGATATGTTGAAGCAGGCTGCCGAAGTTCATGGGGGAGGGGATTCCTTACTAAGAGACGATATGCAAGCAGGTCATAGTCCCACACCTACTTCCTTCCTCCC